>DATKFU010000247.1:0-36969 GCA_035511215.1 Bryobacteraceae bacterium
AATGGTCGGGGCGAGTGGATTCGAACCACCGACCTCCTGGTCCCGAACCAGGCGCTCTAGCCAGGCTGAGCCACGCCCCGAACTACCAGTGTAACCGGTCGCGCCCTTCTGGACAAGTGGCGCACCGGCTCAGTACCATCAAGCAAATGGCAAGCAAGTGGCGGACAAGTGAGCGATAGCGAGAAACTGCGCGAATTGCCGGCTGTGCACGAGGTCGCCGAGCGTATATCCGCGCCCGGCATTCCGCGGCGGCTGGTGGTAGCGGAGGTCCGCAGAGCGCTGGGTGACTCCCGCCGCGAGATTCGCTCCAGCGCCGCCAACGGCATTCCTACCGAGGCTATCGAGGCGGGGGTCGAGCGCGCGCTCAGGGCGCTGGCCGCGCCGTCGCTGCGGCGGGTGATCAACGCAACGGGCGTAGTCCTGCACACCAACCTAGGCCGCGCGCCGCTGGGCCTGGCAGCCGTCCACGCCGGATACTCGAACCTGGAATACGATGTCGCCACCGGGCTGCGCGGCAAGCGCGACGTGCACACCGGCGCGCTGATTGAGCGGCTGCTGGGCGCGCCCGGTATCGCGGTCAACAACAATGCGGCCGCCATCTACCTGGCGCTGAACGAACTGGCGGCCGGCTACGAAGTCATCGTGTCGCGCGGCGAACTGATCGAGATCGGCGACGGATTCCGCATACCCGACATCATGCTGCGCTCGGGCGCCCTGCTGCGCGAGGTAGGCACCACCAATCGCACGCGTATCGCCGATTATCGCGAAGCCATCACCGACCGCACGCGCCTCCTGCTGCGCGTGCACCCGAGCAATTTCCGCATCGAAGGCTTCACGGCCCGCCCACCGCTCGAAGAACTGGTCGCGCTAGGCCGCGCGCGCGGCATTCCGGTATATGAAGATCTGGGCAGCGGCTGCATTGTGGATCTACGCCCGTTCGGCGTGGATGAGCCCCTGGTGTCCGATAGCTTGCAGGCTGGCGCGGATCTGGTTTCGTTCAGCGGCGATAAGCTGCTGGGCGGTCCGCAGGCCGGCATCCTGGCCGGGAAGCCGGAGATCGTGGCGCGCCTGCGCCGCAACCCTATGTTCCGCGCGCTGCGTCTGGACAAGATGATTTACCAGGCGCTGGAGACGACTTTGCGCCACCTGCTGCTGGAGCAATGGGACGACGTGCCGGCGCTACGCATGATCCGCCAAAGCGCCGCCGAAATTCGCGAGCGCGCCGAACAACTGCTGGCTTCGCTTCCAGCCGCGCGGCCTGGTCTGAAGGCGGAACTCATACCCGGCGAATCCGTGATTGGCGGCGGAGCCACGCCCCAGCAATCCATTCCCACCTGGCTAATCGCCATCGAGTGCGCCGATGAAGGCGCCGCCCAACGGCGGCTTCGCGCCAACGAACCGCCGGTGATCGCGCGCGTCGAAGAAAAGCGGCTGGTGCTGGATTTGCGGACGGTGCTGCCGGAAGAAGAAACGGAGCTGGCGGCGGCCCTTCAGGCCCTTTCCTGATAGGTGCCTTCCGCGGTATTGACGCGAATCTTCTCGCCCTCCGTGATGAACGGAGGCACCTGCACCACCAGTCCGGTTTCGAGCTTGGCGGGCTTGGTCACGTTGGATACCGATGCGCCCTTCATTCCCGGTTCGGTTTCTACCACAGTCAGGTCCACGGTGGCAGGCAATTCCACGCTAATGGGCTTGCCCTCGTAAAACTCGACGGCGACTTTCAATTGCGGGACCAGGTAGCCGACGGCATCGCCCAAAAGCTCCTTGGTCAGATGCATCTGCTCGTAGTTTTCGGTGTTCATGAAATAGAAGTACTCGCCGTCGTCGTATAAATACTCCATTTCCTGTTCTTCGAGCGAAGCACGCTCGACGCGGTCTTCCGATGAGAAGCGGTGCTCGATCATGGTGCCGCTGCGCAGGTTACGCATCTTGGCTTGCACGAAGCCGCGCAGGTTGCCCGGCGTCCGGTGGTTGACGCTGAACACGGAGAACAAGTCGTTATTGAACTTGACCACCATGCCCGGGCGCATTTGTGTTGACGAAATCATGAACTACCTCTCCATCCTGTGAATATTGGCGCTACAGGCGTAAATGTCAGTATAACACCGGGGGAGGAAGCAGCTCTTGAACGAGGATTCTTAAAACGGCAGAATTTCCTCGCGCCCGGGATCGAAGTCGATCCGCCGCTTCTGCATATACGAAATATTGCCCAAATGCGAAGCCTGCGCCGAGCGGTGCCCGATCAGCACGTCGCCGTTGGGCCGCTGGCGCGAGCGCACGCACTCGAGGAAGTTGTTCACATGGTCCGCGTCGATGTTGCTGAACGCCTTCACCACTACCGGTTGCGCGCCGCGGCCCACCGGATGGAACTCGTAGCGGCTGCGATCGATCCACAAGCGGCCGTCCGTGCCACAAATCTCGACGCCCGAACCGGTAATGCCCGGCACCAGCGTCGCCTCGAAGGTGGCCGTGAACTCGCTCGGATATTCCAGCAGCACGTTGATCGTGTCCGGCGCGGTGCGGCCGTCCTTATACTTGTAAACGCCCCCGGCTGCGGAAGCGGAAGACGGCACGTCCTGCCCCATGAACATGTGGACGACGTCGATCCAATGCGTGAACAGGTCGGTCACCTGGCCACCGCCGAAATCCAAATAAGCGCGCCAGTTGTAATACTGCTGTGGATCCCAATCGCGCCATTTCAACGGTCCCAGGAAATGCGCCCAATCCAGGTTGGCTGGCTGCGTCTTCAACCATTCCGGCGCGCGCCGCAGATGATAACCGTTGCCGTGCCACCAGGTGCGTGCGAGTGTGATCTTGCCCAACTTGCCGGTGTCGAAATATTCGCGCTTGGCTTGCAGATAGTGTTGGCCGGATCGCTGCTGCATGCCCACCTGGCAAATGCGCTCGTTGACCCGCGCCGCCTTGACGATCGACGGACCCTCTTCAATCGTGCGCGTCAAGGGTTTTTCGACGTATACGTCTTTGCCGGCGTTTAGCGCGTCGATGGCGGTTTGCGCGTGCCAATGGTCGGGAGTAGCGATCAGCGCCACGTCCACTTCCTTCATTTCGAGCAGCGCGCGATGGTCTTTGAAGTCCTTGGCCTCGGGCGCGTCCTTGCGTACCGCATCGATCTGCGCGCCGTAGATATCGCAGACCGCCACCACATCGGCCTTAGCTTTCTGGAAATTCCCCATGTCGTACCGGCCGCGCTCGCCGCAGCCGATTACGCCCAGTTGGATGCGGTCGTTGGCTCCCATCACGCGGGAGTAGGAAAGCGCCGTAACGGCGGAAGCGGCGCGCAGAAAGTTGCGGCGTGCGAGGTTAATTTCAGACATAAGATTCATTATAGGGCGGCGCGGCGGGTGGCGCCTGAAGGCGCCGGATCAAGTTTTCGGCTTTCCGCGCTCCAACGCCGACGCCAGGCTGGTGAGTCCGCGCCGGATCTGGCTTTCGTCGAATGCGCCAAAGCCCAGCACCAGGCCATGCACATCCGTGCGGCGCAGTGCGAAGCGGTCGATCCCCATCGTCTCGATCTTGAGGGCCGCCGCGCGATCCTCGGCCTGGCGCGACGTCATGCCGTTTCGCAGAAACCCGGCAGTATAGAGGCCCGCCTGGATGCGCGAGATATCCAGCAGGCCGTCCAGATATTTCCGTCCCCCATCCTGGAGCGCCGCCAGCCTGCCGGCGTAGAGTTCGCGCATCCGCCGGATATGCCGCCCCATGTGTCCCTCGACAATGAAGTCGCAGAGAATCGCCTGATCGAGGCCCGCGGCGTGCTGGTCAGTTCCAAAGCGGAAGGCCAGCAGCGGATCAACCAGAGCTGGAGGCGCCACGATGTAGCCCAAACGCAAAGAAGGGAACAGTAGCTTGTTGAAACTGCCCACCAGGACCACGCTGCCGCTCTTGTCCAGCCCCTGCAGCGCGGGCGCCGGCCGGCCTTCAAAGCGATATTCGCTGTCGTAGTCGTCCTCGATCAGGAAAGCGCCGGCTTCCCGCGCCCACGCGAGAACGGCCAGCCGTCGCTCGAGCGGCATGGTCACGCCTAATGGGAACTGGTGCGCCGGAGTCAGATAGGCTCCCTTGGCGGCGCGGCATGCGGCCCGGCCCTGCGAGATAGAGAGGCCGTGTTCGTCCACCGGCACCGGAACGATGCGCGCGCCCGCATTTCTGAACGCCGTAGTGGCGCCGAAATAGCCGGGATCTTCCATCCAGACGGATTCGCCGCGCTTCACCAGAAGGCGCGCCAACAGGTCGAGCGCTTGTTGCACGCCGGACACCATCACGATCCGATCGGCGGAACAGTTTACGCCGCGCGACGCGCCCAGGTAACCCGCCAAAGCCTCCCGCAACGGTCCATATCCGCGCGTGTCGCGGCCGGCGAGTTGCGATGCCGAAACGCGCCGCAGCCGCCGGCTGGCAATGCGCGCCCAAATATCGACCGGAAACTCCGCGATGGCCGGTTCATGGCAGCGGAACGGGCGCGCCGTGTGGAAGAGCGTCAAGCCAGTCAAAGGGGCGGGGAGACGCCGCGCGACGGCCCGAGGCCTCTTTGCGCGGCCACCCGCGCCGGCATGCTCGGGCAAGCGCTCGTCGACAAATGTGCCGGCTCCGACCTGACTCCTCAAGTACCCTTCCGCGTGCAGTTGCTCGAAGGCGGTTACGGCTGTTCCGCGCGAGACGCCATACTGACGCGCAAAATCGCGCGTCGCCGGCAGCCGGGTTCCGGGACGGAGACGGCCGTCCAGAATGGCACGCCGCAACTCTTCGTGCAGCCAGCGAGTGAGGGCTACGTGCGCGGGGCGTTCGTTCAGTGTGAGATCCAGCGAACTGACGGCTTTCGGCATCCCTTACTGTCGGCCATCGGCGAATGGTCCAAAATATATGCGCAATATGGCTCTACTCAATGTACCAAGTGATGCCGTATATTGCGAATACAGCTCAGGGGTGAACAGACCGCGTTAAGCGCTGAGGGGAGCGGTGCGGGAATTTGTTGCCGCTGTGGCGGATCTCGAGGGCGCTGCCTGACGCCCGCCGCCACGGGTGGCCCGCACTGTTCCCCAAGGGGTGCGGCTGCTAAATCAGCTAGGCGATGGCGCCGGCAGACAGCTCGGCTTGGCCTTCCGGCAGCAGCGCTCCTTTCTCCAGGTGCCTGATCTTGGTGGCGACTTGCGCCGCGTGCGGGTCGTGCGTCACCATCACGATGGACTTATCGTACTCGCGGTTGAGCTTGGCGAGCAGCGTCAGCACTTCTTGCGCGGAAGCCGCATCCAGGTTGCCGGTGGGTTCGTCGGCGAGGATCAAATCGGGGTCCGTCACGATCGCGCGGGCGATGGCGACACGCTGCTCCTGGCCGCCGGAGAGTTGCCGCGGCAGGTGACCGAGCCGGTTGCCCAAGCCCACCAGGCGCAAGGCCGTGGACGCGAGGTCCATGCGCCCTTCTTGCTCAGGTTGGTCAGCTTGAGGGGCAGTTCCACGTTTTCGATCGCGGTGAGCACAGGAATCAGGTTGAACGACTGGAAGATGAATCCGACGCGCTCGTTGCGCCAACGCGCGATGGCGCGGTCTTTTGAGCGCGCGCAGATCCTGGCCCAACACGCGAATCTCGCCGCCTGTGGGCCGGTCCATTGCGGCGATCAAATGCAGCAGCGTGGATTTGCCCGAACCGGAAGGACCCATTAGGGCGACAAAATTCGCCACCCGCGATGGAGATGTCCACGTCCTTCAAGGCGTTGACGTGGAATTCGTCGCGAACGTATTCCTTGGTGAGGCCGCGCGTTTCAATGACAGCGTCAGACATAGTCGTTCTTCCTTAAGATGATTTCGGACGCACCGAGGGAGTTAACGCGGCAAGACACGTGAGTAGCAGAAACGACGGCAGTGCGTATCGGTTCCCGAGCGTAGCGCTCACGAGAGCCTCCCTATAAACATACGGGCTCGGACCCGGGGCTTTTGGCCCGGGAAGGTTCCAAACCAAGTGTACACCCAGCTGATCCCGCCGCCCCTTTTATTGAAATCCAGGCAACGGCAGTATCCTCACCGCGGGCTGGAGCCCGGAGCCCCTGCGCCTGGCAGTCGTTGTCACCAGATAGCGCCGCCTGCCGCCCCGCGGAGGACCGCTTCAGCGTGATCGCGTATAGCGGCACACGCCGCGATGCTACCCTGGTGGCTCCTCCGGCCCCTCGCCCCCTCGCCATTCCGAAAAACTGGTATATTCGGGGGATCAACGCATCTGCACAACGAGCCCCTTCAACACGGCATGAAAGGAGTTTCTGGTGAGTTCAAAGAACGATTCTGAGGTTCCCGGCAAGCCCAAGAGCGGCGTCTCCCGGCGCGGATTCATTCGCGGAGCGGGCATCGGCGGCGGCGTCCTCGGCGCGGGATTACTCGACAAGAAAGCGCTGGCTGCGCCCGCGGCAGAAGGCAGGCTCGTGGGCCCCGGCGCGGTCCCCATTACGCTGAAGATTAACGGCAAACCGCAAAACCTGACGCTGGAGCCGCGCGTTACGCTGCTCGATGCGCTGCGCAACGACCTGGAACTGACCGGCGCCAAGCGCGTGTGCGACCGGGCCACCTGCGGCGCTTGCACCGTCATCCTGAACGGCAAATCCGTATATAGCTGCACGGTTCTGGCCATCGACGCCCAAGGCAAAGACATCCAGACGATCGAAGGTATTTCGAACGGCAAGCCGCACCCGGTCTCGGAAGCCTTCGTCAACAACGACGGGCAACAGTGCGGCTACTGCACGCCGGGATTCGTGATGGCGGCCAAAGCGTTCCTCGACCACAATCCGAACCCGACCTACGAGGAAGTGAAGGAAGGGCTATGCGGCAACCTCTGCCGCTGCGGCACTTATGTGGGTGTGCGCAAGGCAGTCCTCGAAGCAGCCAAGGAGATGAAGGGAGGAAACCATGCCTGAATACAGTTGGCCTCCGATGGACGAGCGGCGGGTGATCGGGAAACCCACCAAGCGCCGCGACGGGCTGGAGAAGTCCACGGGCCGCGCGAAATATTCGTCCGACCAGAAGCCGCCCGGAATGCTGTTCGGCGCGCTGCTTACCTCGCCTTACGCGCATGCGCGCATCACCAGCATCGATACCAGCGAGGCGGAGCACATGCAGGGAGTCACGGCCGTGCGGGTGATGACCGCGGCCGGCAAAGAGGTGCAGTGGGAAGGCGCTGAGATCGCGACGGTGGCGGCGGTGACCGAAGAAATCGCCAACGATGCCCTCCGCAAGATCAAAGTGCAATACGAACTACTGCCGCACCTGGTGCGCGAAGAGGATCTGGTCAAAGCGGGCAATCGCGCCAAACCCGCGGGCGAGCAGGTCACCGGCGATCCCGATAAGGCGTTCCAGGAAGCCGATGCCGTAATCGAAGGCAGCTATGGCATCCCGGTGATCACGCACTGCTGCCTGGAGCCGCACGGCAACATCGTGCAGTTCGCGGGCGACAAAGTGAACCTGTGGCCATCCACGCAGAACGTTTCCGCGATCGGCGGAGACCTGGGCAAGTCGCTCGAAGTGCCGGCCGCCAATGTGCACGTGCAGATGCAATACATCGGCGGGGGATTCGGCAGCAAGTTCGCTGCGGACAGTTGGGGCGTGGAAGCCGCGCGGCTCTCGAAAGCCAGCGGCGGCAAGCCCGTGAAGATGTACCTGGACCGTGCCACGGAATTGAAGATCGCCGGCAATCGACCATCGGCGTTCGCCAATATCAAGGTCGCGGCCAAGAAAGACGGCACCATCACGGCGTGGCAATCGGCGTCGTGGGCCACCGGCGGCATGGGCGGCGGCGGCATGCCCCCGCTGCCCTACGTTTTCACTGGAATTCCGAACGTAAGGCTGAACCACACGGCGGTGGCGGTGAATGCGGGGGGCGCACGGGCCTGGCGCGCTCCGAACCACCCACAGGCGTCGTTCCTGACCTGCTCCGCGCTGGAGGATCTGGCGGCCAAGCTGCGCATGGATCCGCTCGAGTTGTTCAACAAGAACCTGGGCTACACGGCGCGCGAGGCCACCTACAAAGCGCAATTGCAGAAGGCCGCCGAAATCATGGAGTGGCAGAAGCGCTGGCATCCGCGCGGCGAAGGGGCCTCTTCCGGACATAGTTCCGTCAAGCAGGGACTCGGCTTGGCGATCAACACGTGGGGCGGCGGCGGGCACGCCAGCCAGTGCCGCACCACCATCAATCCGGATGGCTCGGTGGTGCTCGAAATCGGCACACAGGATCTGGGCACTGGCACGCGCACGGCCATTGTTATGGTCGCGGCCGAAACGCTGGGACTGCCGCTGGGCGCCATCACGCTGCGCATCGGCGATAGCGACTACCCGCCGGACGGCGCATCGGGCGGCTCGACTACCATAGGCGGCGTGTCGCCTTCTACTTTGAAATCGACCACCAACGCGCGGAATAAGTTATTCGCGGCGGTGGCGCCGGCGCTGGGCGCGACGCCCGACCAGCTGGCGGCGGTGGATGGCCGCATCCAGGTGAAGGACAATCCATCCAAGAGCCTGCCGTGGCAAGATGCCTGCCGCAAGCTGGGCACTAACAAGATCTCGGAGATGGGCGAGAACAACCCCCGCCAGCCCGGCGGATTGATGTCCCAAGGCGTGGGTGGCATACAAATGGCCGACGTCTCCGTGGATACGGAGACCGGCATCGTCAAGATGAACAAGTTCGTGGCCGTGCAGGACTGCGGGCTTGTTGTCAATCCGTGGCTGGCCGAGAGCCAGATTCACGGCGCGGCCATCATGGGTATCTGCGCGGCGCTGTTTGAAGAGCGCGTGATGGATGAGCAAACCGGCAAGTATCTGAATGCCGATATGGAGTTTTACAAACTGGCGGGCATTGCCGATATCGGCGAGATAGTGGTGCACATGGATATCACGCCGGAGAACGATAAACGCGGCGTGATCGGGCTGGGCGAGCCGCCCGCCATCGGCGTGATCGCCTGTATCGGCAACGCGGTGGCTAACGCCATCGGCGTGAGGGTAACGCACGTGCCGCTAACGGCGGACCGCGTGCTGGCCGCCCTGGAAGGGAGGAACGCATAGATGCAAGCCTTCGAATATGCCAACCCGGCCACCGTCCGCGATGCGGTGGGCATGCTGGGCACGAAGTGGGGCGAAGTGGATGTGCTGGCCGGCGGTACGGATCTGCTGAGCCTGATGAAGGAGCACATCGAAACGCCGCGGCGCGTGGTGAATATCAAAAATATCAAGGAGCTGGGCGGCATCAAGAAGCACGGCACGGAGGTGCGCATCGGCGCCACCGTGACGCTCGATGAACTGGAGCGGAACGCCGACATCCGGCGATATTTTCCGGTGCTGGCCGAAGCCGCGCGCGGCGTGAGCAGCCCGCAAATGCGCAACATGGGAACGGTGGCCGGCGACCTTTGCCAGCGGCCGCGCTGCTGGTATTACCGCAACGGCTTCGGCCTGCTGGGCCAGGACAAGGACGGCAAAGCACTGATCCCCGGCGGCGAGAATAAGTTTCACGCCATCCTGGGCAATGGCGGCCCGGCTTACTTCGTGAGCGCTTCCAGCCTTGGTCCGGCGCTGGTGGCGTTGGGCGCGAAGATCTGGCTGGTTTCGCCTTCGGGCAGCCGCGCGGTGGACGCCGCGAAGTTTTTCGTCACGCCGCAGAACGCGGGCAGCCGCGAGATCGCCCTGCTGCCGAACGAACTGGTGACCGAGGTGGTATTGCCCTCCACGGATACCCACAGCGCCACCTACGAAGTACGTCAAAAAGAAGCGCTGGATTGGCCTCTGGCCACGGCTTCCGTGGTCTTGAATATGGCAGGGGACACGGTTTCGAGCGCACGCATCGTGCTGGGGCATGTGGCGCCCACGCCGTGGGTGGCGGCCGATGCGCAAGCGGCATTATCGGGCAGAGCCGTCACGCAGGCAGTGGCCTCGGAAATTGGCAAAGCGGCGCTGGAGGACGCTACGCCGCTCAGCCAGAACCGCTACAAGGTGCAACTGGCGCGCGTGGCCGTGAAGCGCGCGCTGCTAATGGCCGCGGCCGGAAAGATATAATATGGAACTCCCAGGATTGACTCAGATCGGCATGGAGCGTTGCCATAACCTTAACTGGAAGGGCCAGTTCATCGACGCCGAATGGGACCCCACGGTGCAGCACGGCAACGACCGGCTCTTCTGGTGCCAGCACACTTACAACTGCCTTGGCCCGGACGGCAAGGTGGTCGACGAATACGAATGCAACCCGGGCAGGGACTGCTATAAGCCGCTGTGAGAATGGCGCTGGGGGTTGGTACTGGGTGCTGGTTTCGCCCACAGCCCACTGCGGCGGCCTATAATGGTAACAGTGGAGGGCAAATGCATCGAACAATCATGATGGTCGCTGTGTCACTGGCGACGGCTGGTTTTACTTTCGGCGCCGCAATTCCCGCGCAGAACATCTATGGCAATTATGTGGAGGCACGCACGGCGGATGTGTACACCGGCCCGTGCTTTGCGAACTCCGAAGTCGGCTTGGTCGGCCAGTTGGCCGTATTCGGCTGGAAGGTGACCAAAGGCTCCTGGCAGGGTGTGGATCTGGAGGGCATGTCGGTGGTCGGCGTGGTGCGCGCGCATCACACGCTCGGCGACGTCTTCGAGACCGCCTATCCGGTGAAAGCCGTCATCATCGTGGACAGCCGAGCCAACGTGGAACAGCGCCTGGCCTTGCAGAGCTTCGCCAAACACATGGGCGGCGATTTGTTGCAGGATGTGGTCCGGGTGGACTACCAGCCGATCGAGCTGACCTTCGCCGATAACAACATCCACAGCATGCGGGCCAGCCTGACGGCCGGAAGCCTGGCGAAGATCACCACGCGCGCGCTGAGCGAAGGCGACCACATCTGCCGCAACGAAGAAGTCTGGTATCGCCCGCTCACCAAGCTGGACCACTCCATGCCGGCCTATGCGCTGGCGAACCAGTTCCAAGGGCAGGGCCTGGACACCACCTGGTCGAGCCCGGACAAACGCAGCGCGTTTATCGGCACGTTCGTTACCGAGTCGGAGTAGCCGCGGTAGCCGAAGCAGGGGCGGACCTTTGAGATAGTGTGAGGTAGCGGCCGGCAAATTCCAGGAATTTGGGCCAATTCGGACCCGCGGTGTGCCCGGCGCTATGCTGCCGGAAGGCCACATCGCCGTCGATCAGCGCGGTTTCGATGGGCGGCATTTCGGTGGTCCCCAGATCTTTTTTGCCCAACAGCTTATAAACCGGTCCGGCACCGGCGGCGGCCAGGAACATACCTTTGGCGTCCACCCATGCATCGCCCTTGAACGCGCCCGCGCTAATGAACACCGGACGCGGAGCGCAAAGGGCCACCAGCTCATGCGAATCGACCGGCAGATCGTTCCAGTTCAGCGGGCCCGCATACTTGATAAAGTTGCCCGCCATCCAGTGATACTCGCCCGGCCCGGCCACGTTCTCCACGATCTCGCCGAAATTGCGGCGATGCAACTTGGCCCCGCCTTCGCCGGATGAAGCGACGAATGCGATAGCGAAGCGCTGGTCGTAAGCCATCGTCACGATGGCGGCCTTGCCGTAGCGCGAGAGGCCTTCGATGCCCACCTGCCTGGCGTCCACGGTTTTGCCGGTCTCGAAGTAATCGAGCGCGCGGCTGGCGCCCCAGGCCCACGCGCGCAATGCGCCCCAATCGTCCGGCTTGCGAGGCTGGCCCTTGTTCACCAGACCGATGATGCCCTGCGTCAGGCCTGCGCCGTTGTCGGCCTGTATGCTGGTGGGTATCAGGATAGCGTAGCCCCAGCCCTTGGCCAGCACCTGCTGCTGCCAGGTTGGGCCTGTGGGGGCGGGCCGCGGCGGCATGGGCCGCCCAGGGGGAAAAACGAAGGTGAACTCCATGATGACGGGCACCGGTCCCGTGGCGCTCGCCGGCGTGGTCAGCGTCAGATCGATATTGACGGCGATCGCCGGATACGCGGAATTGTCCACATGGCCCACCAGTTTCCTGACGACCACCGGCACATCGCCGTTCTTTTCCTGGGTAGTGCCGGCGACCTCCCAGGTGACCTTGGGCGTGACTCGGGGAACGCGCCCGTAGACTTCGCGATCGAAATCCTCCACGATTTCCGGACGCCGCTTGCTCCACCAGACCTTGGCAGTCTTCACCCGTTTGCCGTTTTTCAGCACTCACGGATCGGGCAGCGCAGGATACGGATTGGCTTTCGCCTCGTCGTACTTGGCGGCGTTGGGCTTGCGGGTGATTGCCATCCGCTCCGGGACGCAGCGAAGCGATGTGCAACTGGTCCATCATCTGCCGATGATCCTGCTGCGCAGTCACCTGCGCCGGCGGGGCGGCGTCCTGCCCGCGGGCCGGGAGAATGGCAAACGCCGTGACGATCACCCAACCAAGCAACCGATTTTTCACAAGGTCATTGTAATCGGTTGTACGTCTCTTCACAGGTCCCGGCCGCCGATCATCAGGTTGTAACACAGCGTTGATAAATATAGTTCCCTAGGAGGAAGTTTCTTGAATGCTACGTAGCAGACGTTCGACAACTTTTGCGTTTTTCACAGCGCTGATGGCGGCTCCGGCGGTGTACCCGCAAACCCAGATTAGCGGCCCGGGCGGCATCAGCCATGTGCTGTTGATCAGCATCGACGGGATGCATGCGCTGGACTATGTGAACTGCGCCAATGGCATCGCGGGAGTGAACAACGGGGCTCCGTACTGCCCTTATATGGGGGCGCTCGGAGTGACGGGCCTGAACTACCTGAACGCTTCGACATCCAAGCCGTCGGACTCGTTTCCGGGGCTGATGGCCCTAATGACCGGCGGTTCGCCCAGAACCGTGGGAGCCTTCTACGATGTGGCTTATGACCGGTCGCTAAACCCGCCTGCCGTGACCACGGGCAACGGTCTGGCCGGCGGTCCTTGCACACCGGGACTTCTGCCTCCGGGAACCACCACCGAGTTCGACGAAGGAATCGATATCAATCAGAACCTGTTGAACGGCGGCGCGCCGGGCGCCAGCCTGACCGATGGGGGCATCAACTCGATCGATTCGTCGCGCCTGATACGGGACCGCTCGTGCATGCCGGTCTTTCCGTGGAATTTCGTGCGCACCAATACGATCTTCGGCGTGATCCACGCGGCGGGCGGCTACACCGCGTGGTCCGACAAACATCCCGCGTACTCGTCGGTGGGCGGTCCGGGCACCGGTACGAACGTGGACGACTACTACTCGCCGGAGATCAACTCCACGGTGGTGAATCTGCCGGGTGTCAGCACGCCCACGGGCCTGTCGTGCGCGACGATTCCAGATCCTTCGCAGACGGGAGCCTGGACCGATAGCTTCCAGAACATCCAGTGCTACGACACGCTAAAGGTGAATGCCATTCTGAACGAGATCGCCGGGAAGACCCACCTGGGCACATCGTCAGCGCCGGTGCCCGCCATATTCGGGATGAACTTCCAGGCCGTCAGCGTGGGGCAAAAGCTGATCGAGAAGAACGTAGGCACCGGCGGCTATGTGGACTCGCAAGGTACCCCGTCCAATCTGCTGGTCAGCGAGATTCAGTTCGTAGACGATTCCATCGGTGGGATGGTCGCGGAACTGTCGAAACGGAATCTGCTGCAATCGACTTTGATCGTGATCAGCGCCAAACACGGGCAGTCGCCGATCGATCCCAATAGGTACTTCCCGATTCCGGGGCCCAGCGGAAGCAACGGCATGTCGCCCGCTAATATTCTCGCCGCGCTGCTTCCGTACTCGGAATCGCCGGCTAATCCCACCGGAATCGGTCCTACGGAAGACGATATTTCGCTGCTGTGGCTGGCGAACTCGAACCAGACGGCCAGCGCGGCTGCTACGCTCGAAGCCAACTTGACCACCGCTGGAATCGGCGAGATCTTCTGGGGGCCCGCGATCTCGACTATGTTCAATCTGCCGGGCCTGCCTCCGGACCGCGATCCGCGCACGCCGGATATCGTGGTTACGCCGAACTTCGGCGTAGTATACACGGGCAGCAGCACCAAGCAGGCGGAGCACGGCGGCTTCTCGCACGACGACACGAATGCGATGCTGCTGGTCTCGAATCCCGGCCTGATGAGCAGGACGGTCCCGACGCCGGTGCAGACTTTGCAGATCGCACCGACCATTCTGCAAGCGTTGGGGTTGAACCCGGGCAGCCTGCAGTCGGTGCAGATCGAAGGCACGCCGGTGTTGCCTGGATTCTGATAGCAGCAGCCAACGTAGGACAGGCCTATGGGCCTGTCCTTATTCTGGTGGACGATCGGCTGCATGGGGGCGAGTGAAAAGGGGCGGGTGTGGAGGCCCGCCGGAGCGATGCACGCCGCTCCGGGGGCATACGCGCCCAGCGCAGCCGCAGCCACCAGCCCGGCTGTGACTGCAAGACGAAAACCTAGCTGATCTTCTATCAAAAGGGAGAACGAATTCCGGTCCAGGTGACCGTCCGTGGTCACTCGACTGTCAGCGGTCGCGCGGTCACGGCGTAGGCGCGCAAAGTGTTGGAGCCTAGTTGAAAACCATTCGGCCCTTCGCCTGCCGTTAAGAATTATTAGCTGAACAGGTCCGCTGACGGCTACGCACGCGTTCAGACAGAGAACGAGAGAATTGCAACGAGTGACATGACTAAGACAGAAACGAATCCAAATGCAACTAAGGTGGTATTTGCCGCCACTGCCGGGATGCTGGGGCGCTTCAAGGGAAACTTCGATTACCAGTTCACGCGGACAATGGGGTGCGCGACGTATGACGGGGCTGCGCTCGGCGAGTGCTACGAGACCGCCTCGCGAATCGAGGACGAAAAAGAGGATAGCTATTCGGAGGCATGGCGCGTCACGGCGGAGCGAGTGGAGGCGATCGGCCGCAAGTCGCTTGCGGGTGGGCATCTGGTGAGTGCGCGAGAAGCGTTCCTGCGGGCGTCCTCGTACTGGCGCGAAGCCTGTTTTTACCAATCCACAATTGATCCCGATTGTCGGGCGAGTTGGGAGCGTCAACGGGCGTGCTTTACGCAAGCGGGAAAACTGATGCGCGTGCCGTTCCAGGTGGTTAGTATTCCGTATGAGAACGGAAAATCGCTTCCCGGCTACTTCCTGAAGGCCGACGCGAGTGATGAGCCGCGGCCCACATTGATGAGCGTGGGCGGCGGTGACTCCTTGGCCGAAGAACTCTATTTCTGGGGTGGCGGGGCGGCGGCGCTCCGCCGGGATTACAATGCGTTGCTTTTCGAGATTCCGGGCCAGCGTGGTGCGATCTATTCGAATCCCGGCGCCGACCTCTTCTATCGGCCGGACACCGAAGTTCCACTGAAATACGTTTGCGACTGGGTGCTCGGTCGCGCCGATGTAGATCCGAAACGCCTTGCCCTGGTTGGCTGGAGCATGGGCGGGTACTTTGCGCCGCGGGCTGCAGCTTTTGAGAAGCGGATCAAAGCCTGTATTGCGAGCA
This sequence comes from Bryobacteraceae bacterium, assembly GCA_035511215.1. Classification (GTDB taxonomy): domain Bacteria; phylum Acidobacteriota; class Terriglobia; order Bryobacterales; family Bryobacteraceae; genus Bog-159. Next base: position 15,445 of record DATKFU010000247.1, read on the forward strand.
CGACCACCGCGAACTTCCAAGCTACGATGCTGGAAATGCTCGGGTTGCCGGGAGATCAGCCTTACTCCAGAGACCTTGAGAGCAAAATCGATCTTTCGACAGTGGGGAGCAGGTTCGTGTCCTCGGGAGACATGCGTTATCGGCTGGGTGCGGGCGGCGGGACGATCGCAGAATTCATTGACGCATTAAGTTTGTACAGCTTATTGGGCTTGGAGGACAAGATCAACTGCCCGTATTTTGATATCGGCGGACAAGGCGAGGGGCAACTGGCTGTTGATGGTCAGAAGTTCTATGACAAGCTAAGCTGTCGCAAGGCGCAACATATTATTGCCACGGGGGAGGGCGGCGAGGCGCACTGCGCAGTCAATAACCCGAGCCTTGGGCACCAGATCATGTTCGACTGGTTGGAGGAAATCTTCAAATAGGAGCGGGACGACGTCCCGCAAACCGCACGCTTAATCGTGTGGGTCCGATGTTTTAGCAGGTTAGCGTGCGATGCCGGACGACATGCAGCGCATCCCACGCTTCTTAGCTTCCGATAATCCGGCGCTATGTCCACCCCTACTCCTGCCGGAGCACGGCATTCGGATCCAGGCGCGATGCACGCCGCGCGGGGGCATACGCGCCCAGCGCAGCCGCAGCCACCAGCCCGGCTGTCACCAGCGCCACAAAGGGCAAATTGAAGCCTGGGACACCGAGCGCGAAGGTGGCCGCCCTGCTCGCCAACAGGCAAAGCAGCAGACCGATCGACACTCCGGCGGTCGCCAGCACCATGCCCTGCTTCATGACCATGCCCAGCACACCGGCGCGGTCCGCGCCGATGGCCATGCGGATGCCGATCTCCCGCGCCCGCAGGCTTACCGAATACGATATTAGGCCGTAGAGTCCGAGCATCGCCAGGATCAGCCCCAGCAGCCCCATCGCGCCGATGGCTTCTGTCCAAATGCCGAGGGTCTTGGTGGCGCGCTGCTCGAAAACTTCCTCCATCGTGCGTACGCCATACATGGGTTGCCCGGCATCCAGCGAGCGGACGACCTCAAGCAGCGGTGCGGCGGCCGCGCTGGAGGGACCGGCGGTCTGGACCATAATGGTTAGCGCCTGCTGCGGGTTTTGGGAAAGCGGCCGGTAAAGGAATTCCATGGGCGGCTCGATCAGGCCGAAATATTTGCTCTGCCGGGCCACACCGACGATCTCCAGCACTTCATCCTTGCCGCCTTTCAGCCTCAGTCGTTTGCCGATGGAGCTTTGGTTAGGGTAATACTTCCGCGCGAGCCGCTGATTCACGATCGCCACAGGACGGGATTCGGCCCGGTCGGCCGCGTCGAAAGCCCGGCCCTCGACGATCGGCACGTTCACCGTGTCGAAGTACCCGTCGCTCACCGTATTGGACATCACGCCGACCGCCTCGGTCCCGGGCGGCAGCTTGACGCCTTCCGGAACCAGCCGGACGGTATTGTCGCCGGCCGGCGGCATCATCGGCGCGGTTTGCGCGAGCGCGGCGGATTTGACGCCCGTCAGGTTTCGGGCCCTCTCCAGCAGCAGCTTGTAGAATTCCTGGCTGTGATCCGGCGTGTACCTCGCCAGCGCCGGATTGAAGCTGGCCAGCAGCAGATGGCCGGTGCGGAAACCGGCGGGCGAGGATACCAGAATCGATGCGCCGCGGTAAGCCTGCGTGGCGACCACCAGCAGCAGAAACGCGCCGGCCACCTGCGCAACGACCAGCGTGTTTCTTCCCAGGAAACGGCGGCGCTTACCGTCGTCCGATTTGCCGGACTTCAGCGCGGGAACCAGATCGGGATGGGTGCTCTGCAGCGCCGGCGCCAGTCCGAACAAAAGGGCGCTGGCGACCGAGGCGGCGATGGTGAAGAGCAGCACACGCAGGTCCAGCCGCACGTTCAGCTCAATCGGAATATCGAGCGGAAATTTGATCTGCGAAAACAGTTCGGCGCCGAGCCCCTCCACCAGCAGCCCCAGCGCGCCGCCGAGCACCGCGATCACCAGGCTCTCGGTCAACAGTTGCGCTACCAGGCGGCCACGGCCCGCGCCGATCGCCAGCCGGACGGCGATTTCCCGCGACCGGGCCCGCGCGCGGCTCAACAGGATATTCATCACGTTAGCGCAAGCGATCAGCAAAACCACGGCGCCCATTGCCAGCGGAAAGAATACGGCCACGGCCTCGGAGGGATCTTGCTTCAGCATGGCTCGCAGATCAGTATCGACCGCCATCGAAGAGGTTCGATTCGTCGCGGGGTAGGCTTGAGCGAGTTGCTGCGAGACGACCCTGGCTTCTGCCGCCGCTTGGGCCATGCCGACGCCGGGTTTGAGGCGTCCGTATACGGTCACGCCTCGGTTGTCGCGGTTCTCGAGCATGCTTTGCTGCAGGTCGTCCTGCAGGCGTGGCCCCATTGCGAGGGGCGCAAAGAGCGCGGAACGAATCAGTCCATTCGAGCCGGTGAACAGTCCCGGCGCGACGCCAATCACCGTGAACGGGACGTTGTTCAGAAAAATGGTTCTGCCGACGACGTTTGGATCCGAGGCGAAGTCCGTGCGCCACAACTCGTGGCCCAGCACCACCACCGCGTCGCGGCCCGGAACCTGGTCTTCGTCGGGCCGGAAAGCGCGTCCCAATTCCAGCGGCACATCCAGCACGCGGAAGAAGTCGCCGCTCACCAATTCGCCGAATTTCATCTGCGGCAGCGCGCCTTTTTCGGCGGCGAATCCGAACTGCGAGTATTCGGAAGCCGACAGGCCGCTATAGGACTGGCTGCGGGCGCGGAGGTCCTTGAAATCGGGATAGGATAGCCCGGCGTACTGGCCGAGCCCGCCGATGGACTCGCCGCGCAATTGCGACTGCACCACGACGATCCCCGAAGCATGCGGCACGGGCAGCGGCCGCAGCATAATCGCGTCGGCCAGACTGAACATGGCCGAGTTGGCGCCTATTCCCAAAGCCAGCGAGAGGATGGCTACCAGAGCGAACCCTGGGCTTTTCCGCAGTGAGCGCAAAGCGTACCGAAGGTCGTAGAGCATACACAGTCGATTGCACGCCTTCTGCCGGGGCGCCGCACCGCGTATCTGATAGCAAACACGGCACGCGTCTGGCATCATCGGCGGGCTGGCGTCCGTTTTTGGAACGCAAAGCTCCGCTGGCGGTACGGGCGCGCGGGAGACCGTGCCTGGAAATGGGACTGGCCTGCCTTGCAGTTTCGGTCCTATTTCAAAGCCGTTGGCCGGAACAGCAGGAGATCGAGCGCGAACGTCACCGGCATCGCCTTGGCCGGATGCGGTTGGATAGGCCGGTAAATCGCATGCAGGACGTCTTGAACACCGGCGGCGTCCAGGTCTGTAGTGGTGGCGACGCTACGCCGATCGACCAGCGTGAAGCGGTGCGCCAGCGTAGCGACGGTTCGAGCCACGCGATCGCGGCCCACGCCGCGCAACTCGACCAGATCCTCACGCGCAGGAAGGACGACGAGGAGGCGTCCGCGGTCGCGCAGGACGCGCTCGAATTCGCCCGTGTTGATTCGCGCCGTGATCGACATGAGGATCGAAAACGAGCGGTCGGCGTACGGTACGAAGCGATCGGCATTGGCCACGATCCACTGGCAGCCAGGGTAGCGCCGGGCAGCTGCGTCAACCGCCGGAATCGAGATATCGACGCCATGCGCCGCGAAGCCGGTCTGGCGGGCTAAGGCGCCGAGGTAGAAACCTTCACCGCAGCCGACATCGAGAACGATATCGCCGGGCGACGCGGCCAAAATCCCGGAGATCGCGTGCAGCAGCGGCTGGGTCACGCCGCTATCGTGCAATCGCCGCCGGCCAGCGATGGCGGCCGCCGTGTCGCCGGGCTGCTTCGATCGCCGGTCCTGCGGCTGGAGCAGGTTGATGTATCCGCTGCGCGCGACGTCGAACGAATGTCCGCGCGGGCAGAACAGACGACGCTCGGCATTTGCCAGCGGCAGATGGCAACCGCGAACGGGGCAGAGTAGCATGAGTCGAGTGTACTGAACGTCAGCGGGCGACGCCGAACATTGCCAGGGCCGTGCGGGTGCGCTTGCGCATCATGGATTCGAAGGAAACGCGCGGGACATCGATGAGCTTGCGCATTTCGGCGCCGCGAAGCAAACGCTGCGCGGCATTGGGCATGCGCGCGGCCGCCCGGTCAAAAGCGCCTGCGGACGAGGCGCGCATGCCGGCGATCGCGCGGTAGTAGCCTTGCTGGCCCTGCACCTTGTGGCAACCGCTCACCAGCGCCGCCAATACCTCATGGCTCTCTTCGAGTTGCGCCACGACGCCGCCCCACTCGTCCAGAAACGGGCACAGCGGCAGCAGGGTGGCCGGCGAGCGGCGCAGCGCCTTCACTGCACGCAGGGGATAGTGCCGATGGCCTTCGGCCGAGAGGCCGGTAGATTGATAGACCTGAACGGCGAGCGAAAAGCGGCCGCGCTGGGAGAGATGTTCCATGACCGGCGCGGTGAGCGCGGTGTGCTTCCAGAAACCCATGCCTTGAGTCAAATCGCCGCGGTTGTGCGCCAGGGTCATGGAGAGGCGCAACAGGTCGAGTTCGGCGTTCGGTTCGGCGGCGCATGCATCGAAGACCGATTGTTCGCGATCGATCTCGGCTGCGATGGCGGCCTGTCCTTCCGCGGCGGAGACGGTCTCGCCGAGTTCGAGCAGGTAGCCCAGGCCGGCTGCGATGGCGCTCCATTGTTCGCCGTTGTGGCCGCTGACGCCGCGGATGGCGCGGGTGGAAATGCCGTCTTCAATCCAGGCGCGCGAGGCGAGGGCCAGGCGCAGCATGGGTCGCAGCACATCGGGGTCGCGCGATTCGCGCCAGACGATGCCGCGAATTTTGGTATCGACATCGGTAGGTACGAACGTGGCAACGGTAGCGTGGTGACAGGCCAGGCAGAAGGCGAAGTAGTCCTGCAACTGTTCCTCGGGATTGAGGCTGGGGCGCAGGATGTTCTCCCAATTGGCGAGAATGCGGAGGAAGCCGTCGGGCGAGTGGCCAAGTTCGATGAGCCGGCCGGGTTCGGAGGCGGGCAGCCGCGATTGAAGGAACGGGGCTGTGCCGCGGACCTGCGAGATGAGCGTTTCCGGGCCGATCCACCGAGCCCACGCGTGGCGGAGCGGTTTGATGGGAGGGGCGGACAAACTACCAGTATGACGTGGCGGCTTAGCACCCGCGGGTGGCCGGCGGGCGCGAAGCAGTATGAATTCCTTGTGTCACCGCGCCTTTAACTATGCTATTGTATGTACAAATTTACGCTGGCGCGCGCTGGCGGCCTACGAGGCCGCCGCAGGCTGAGAGCCTGCCCCACAAAGGAATCGTTAACATTATGGCTACCGACCGTTATGAACGAAAACCCGGCGACGCGATCGCGCGGCGCGATTTTGCAGCTCTCTCAGTGGCCGCGGGCCTTGCCGCTACGGCTTCGTCGGCCGCGGCAGCGGACGTTGACGTAGTCGAAACGGACGTCGAGATCAAGACAACAGACGGGACCTGCGACGCCGCGTTCATTCACCCGAAGACAGGATCCTTTCCAGGTGTGCTGATCTGGCCCGACGCATTCGGCTTGCGGCTGGCGACGCGCGGAATGGGTAAGCGGATTGCCGCTGAGGGATACGCCGTCCTAGTACCCAATCCTTTTTATCGCATCTCCAAGGCACCTTTCCAGACTGCTTCCAACTTCAACTTTCAGAATCCCGACGACATGGCGAAGATCCGGCCGCTGATGGCGTCAGTGAACGCGCCGGGCAACGCCGAGAAGGATGCCGCCGCTTACGTGGCCTTTCTCGACGCGCAAAAACAGGTGAACAAGGCGAAGAAGATCGGAACCCAGGGTTACTGTATGGGCGGAGCTCTGGTGATGAAGACCGCCGCGGCACTGCCCGATCGCGTTGGCGCCGGCGCTTCGTTCCACGGAGGGGGCCTGGTTACCGACAAACCCGACAGCCCGCATCTGCTCGCGCCGAAGATTAAGGCGCGCATGTATCTCGGTATCGCGTCGAATGACGACGCGCGCCAGCCGGACGCGAAAGACAAACTGCGAGAGTCGTTTGCAGCCGCGAACGTTTCCGCGGAGATCGAAGTTTATCCGGGAACGCTGCATGGTTGGTGCATGCCGGACATGCCACTCCAGAACGGCGCGCCGATTTATAGCAAGCCGGATGCCGAGCGGGCCTGGGGAAAACTGGTGGCACTGTATAAGATCGCGCTGGCCTGAATTGACGGCGACTCTCCCACGCCGATGGCCTGCCCCACGGCTAAAAGCAGCGGGCGTCATGTCACATCATGGATGCACTTTCTCGTGCCTCTCGAGCATTTCGACGAATTGGCGGATGCGCCGGGCGCGCGTGTCGGCCTTCTTCGCGGTCTGGATGCGCCAGAGGATGGCGTAGCGATTCGCGCGGTCCAGAGTCCGGAAGAACTCCTTGGCGGGCGCGCTACGGGCGAGGGCGGCTGCCAGATCGTCCGGAACCTCGGCGTTGGCGGGCGAATCGTAGGCCGCATCCCAGCGGCCGTCCTGCCTGGCCAGGGCCACTTGGTGAAGCCCGGCAGGTTGCATCCGGCCGGCTTTGATAAGCGCGGCGGCCTTCTCGCGATTCACCTTCGACCAGATGCTTTTGGCGCGGCGCGGCGTGAACCTTTGCAACCAGGCATGCTCGCTCTCGCCCTTCTTTTGGGCATCGATCCAGCCGTAGCATAGGGCGGCTTCCAGCGCTTCACCGTACGAGACCGACTGGATGGCAGATCCTTTTTTTGCCAGCCGCAACCAGACACCTGAAGACGTAGAGTGGTTCGCGCGCAGCCAAACCTCCCAGTCTTTTTGGCGGGGAAGAAGGAGTATGGATGAATCCGATTCCTGCATCTATCCGAACGGCTGCTCGAGCGAAGGGCTCTGCGCGGTCAGCAACTCGGCGCCGGATTCCGTAATGTGCATATCATCTTCGAGACGTACTCCGAACTGCCCCCGGATGTAAATACCCGGCTCATCGCTGAAGGTCATATTGGCGGCCAAGGGCAGGGAATCGCCCCGCACGAGGTAGGGCCATTCGTGACCGTCCATCCCCAATCCGTGCCCGACGCGGTGGGTGAAGTATTTGTAGCCGGGGCCATAGCCTGCATCCACGATTACTTTGCGCGCGGCGGCGTCCACGGCCTCGCACGGGAGGCCCGGACGGGCGGCGGCCAGCGCCGCGCTTTGCGCGCGATGCACGATGTCGAAGACCTGCTTCATCTTGTCCGTGGCCTTGCCCAGCACAAACGTGCGGCTGATATCGGACTGGTATCCTTCCACGGTACAGCCATCGTCGATCAGCACGATGGAACCTTCGCGGATGATTTGCGGTTGGCGCGAGCCGTGCGGCAGCGCGGTGTATTCTCCGACCTGTACGCTGGCAAAACCGGGAAATCCGAGGGCTTGGTAGGCGGACCCAATCAGCTCGCCGAACTCGCGGGCGGCCATGCCGTCGCGCATGGATTTCCAGGCAGCCTCATAAGCTTGTATCGTCACGCTGGACGCCAGGCGAAGGAGGGCCATCTCGGCCGGACTCTTGATCATGCGGCACCCAGATGTAACCGGCGTGGCGCTCGAGACGGTCGCCGCCGGAGCGGCTTTCGCGATGCTGTCGGCAAAGACAAACGGGGTGGTCTCCTCAACGCCGATCTTGCCGGTAAGGAGGCCGGCTTCTTTCAACCCGAAGGCCGCCAGGGCATATGGGCTCTCGTCTTCCTGCCAGGTGTAGACGTGCGCGCCGGTTACGGGTCCGGCGGCTATCTGCTCCCGCGCGCGATCCTCTTCGAAGCCCGGGCAGACAAAGAAAGCATCGCCGCGCGCCGGGATGATCATCATGAACAAGCGCTCGCTATTGCCCCAACGTGCGCCGCTGAAATAGTTGAGCGAGGTGCCGCCGGCCAGGCAAATGGCGGCGATGTGGTTCTCCACCATCAGTTGCTGCGCGCGTTCGATGCGGGCGCGGCGTTCGTCGGTCGAGATGGGCTGCGCTTCGCTGCGCCGGTTCTTGAGTTGGGCGATGGGCGCATCGGCCGGCGTGGCGGACAGGACGGCGGGTGTGATTCCGGCGGTGAGAAGGAAAGATCGGCGGGTGGCCATCTAGGTAGTTTAGCGCTTGCCTGCCGGCGTCGCGCGGGCGGGCGTGGGCGCAGTGGGCGCAGGGTCGAACCCGGCAGGCCACCAACAACGATGGCCTGCCCCACGGCTAAATCCACTAGTTCACGAAAGAGACTTGAACCGGGATAATCTGATTCGTCCTCTGCACTTTTACGATGATGGTGATGGGTGTTTTGGGAATCTGAAAGTCTGCGCTCGACTGGATACTCAGGACGGCTTTCTGGCCCTGTCTAACGGTTAAAGGGTCCAGCTTGACGGAAAGCCCGGCGACCTTGGGATCGGAGACAGTAAGCGCCGCGACCCAGGGCGTCGCATTGAGGATTGTAACCTGGTCCGAGGACGGGCCGGAGGATTTGAGATGGATGCCGGTTTTGTCCGGTGTCAGCTCACGCGGATTCGGAAGGTTGGCCGGCATGGGTGGCAGTGGGCGCGGCACTCCAGGCGTAACTCCGGCGGGCGGCGGGGCCATGCTGGGGAGTGGTAACCCGGGCGGTATCGACGCAGGCGGCGCAAACGCAGGGCTCGTCGCGCCCGCGGGCGCCTGCCCCTGCGTAAGACCCGGCGCCAACCCTGGAGCTAACCCTGGAGGCGGTAACGGTGCGAATGGGCTGGCGTGCAAATCCTTTTGCGGATCCACGTAAAAACACCACTGCCCGTTCTCGATTTTCCAGCGGCTGAATATCTTCGTGAGCAGGGGGCGGCCCATGAATCCCTCAATCGGCAACAGGCGATTGACCAGCACGATCACCTCCGCCTTCGTGAAATCGTCGGAGTAGCGGATGCCGTGCATCTGAAAACTCTGGTAACTGGGCTTGCTCGTTCCCACGAACAGATCTTTGGTGTCTTCGGCCACCAGTTGGAGCGCCTGGTTGAACTTTCCCTGAACTTCCAGATCGTAGAACTGGGTGACGCGCGCGCGCAAGGCGGCGTCCACCGCCGTGGGGGCCTGCTGGGGGGCCTGCGGGGGAGCCTTTGCGGGCGAGGCCGGCGGGGTTTGGCCGAAGATTGCCGCGACTACAATTGCGAGGAGAGGAATAGGTAGTATGACTCTCAACATCTCTTTATTGTAACTGGACACTGCTGCGGGATGGAGCGACGGTTTTATGGCGCGAATGGTCCGGGGTGTCAAGATCGTGTAGGCGAGTGGGCTCCGACGGGGGGCCGGCATGCGCACTATCCGCCTGATTCTTCTATCGGGTAGCCGTAGGATCGGTTTGGCTGCCGAGGTGCACTCAGGGTGGTCGGCGTGTGAAAGGCCAGGGGCCGGCACGCCCCGGAGGAACGGAAATGATTCAAGCCATGCAGAGCCAGCGCCTTGAGGCAATGGAGAGGCCGGAGGTCCATAGGGCGCCAGGCAACGTCGATTTTGCGGAGTTGTTCGGAGACGCCACAAAGAACTCCCAGCCTGCAGGTTCCGCGGGCCTGCCCTCATCGCTCATCACACCGGCGGGCAAGCCCGCCACGCCCGCGACGAGTCCCGCGACGCCCGTGGCCCAGCCCGTCACGCCCGTGGCCCAGCCCGCCACGCCCGTGGCCCAGCCAGTCACGCCCGTGGCCCAGCCAGTCACGCCCGTGGGCAGCCCCGTAAGTCCGGCTCCCTCCCCCGCGGCCAGTCCGGGCGATCCGAACGTACAAGGTTGGCTCAACACCTACTGGGCGCAGCAGGGCAACACCGACAACGCTAACATCTCTTATCAACCGGCAGAGGGAACAGGCAGCAATTTCACAGCCGGAACTGTGTATGGTCCGGACGCCATTTATACACAGGCGCTGGCCAATCAGTATGGCAATTCCTTTGCAAGCATGACGGGAGATAATCCGGCGGAATTTACGTCTCAACTGCCAGGCGTTCCTAGCCTGCAAGTGCAACAGCAGTTCGACCAGACGCTGGCGCTCGAAAACGCCGGGCGGCTGTCGTCGGGACAGGCCATCGATACATCGGCCTACTGGGCGGATCCCGGATCGATCTCGATGGGCGGCCAGACCTATACGGCCCAACAACTCGGCTATGCCGGCGTGGAGCAGTCGTCCGGACCCCAACCGATCTTCATTTCGCAGGCCAACCAGATCGCAGGCACCGACACCTTTTCAGTGGGGGGCTATAACGGCACGGTCACGGGCATAACGCCGGGAAAATACTATACCTTGCAACAATTGGAACAAGCGGGATTGCAAACAGGCCAGCCGGATGGGCAATACAATCCGGGTTCGTGGACCACAACGCAAAGCGCCTAACCGCATGTCGCCGGGCGCGCTCGAAAAACGGTCTGGCAAGGCGGCAGACCACGAGAGGCGATGGTCTGCCCACCAAAGGCGCTTTAGGCGGGCTGGCCTTGGTTGCGGCTCTTGCGTTGGGGACTTGCCGGCGCAACGCCCGAGTAGGTGACCACGCGAATGAGGGAGTGGCTCTCTTCCGGCGGAACGGGCCGGCGGCGGGCCACCAGTTCATGGTTCAGAGTGGTCACAAATTCTTCGATTTGCAACTGCATCTCAGCCATCTTTTCCCGCATATTGAGGATAATCTCGACGCCGGCCAAATTGACGCCCAGTTCGCGGGTGAGGTGCAGAATCACTTCCAAACGTTCCAGATCGCCATCGGTGTATAGCCGCGTGTTGCCATCGCTGCGGGAAGGCTTCAGCAGCCCTTCTCTTTCGTAGAGACGCAAGGTCTGCGGGTGGATGGCATACTGCTCGGCCACCGACGAGATCATGTACGAGCCTTTTGATTTTCCCTTGCCCATAAAGCCGTCCCTACAGTGTTGTCATAGCGTGATCACAGATGTGTCCAGAGATCCGCACGCGGGTCTTCCGGATGCAGTCCGGACAACTCGCGCAGAAGCTCTTTGGTGCGTTCGTCCTGCACCTTAGGCGCCTGAACGGCGGCCTCCACAATCTGGTCGCCGCGCTGGTTGGTGCGGGCGTTGAAGACGCCCTTTTCGCGCAGCCGGAACTTCTGCCCGTTGTTGGTGCCCTGCGGGATCTTCAGCAGGGTGCGGCCGTCGATGGTGGGCACTTCGATCTTGGCGCCCAGCCCGGCTTCCCACACGGCGATGGGCACGCGGATGTGAATGTCGTCGCCCTCGCGGTGAAAATACGGATGCTCCTCCACGCGCGTGGTGATATAGAGATCGCCGGGGGGAGCGCCCATGGATCCGGCATTGCCTTTGGCGGGCACACGTAGCCGCGAGCCGTTGCGGGCTCCAGGCGGGATGCGCACATCCACGGTCTCGGTGTGCGCGATGCGTCCCTCGCCCTGGCAAGTGGGACAGGCGTTTTTCAGCTTGCCGCTGCCGCCGCACTTGGGACAGGTCAGATTGAAGCGCATCGCGCCGGCCATTTGGGAAACCGAGCCGGTGCCATTGCATTCCGGACAGGTGACGGTCTGGCCGCCAGCCGAACCAGTTCCGTGGCAGGTGGGACAGATGTCGTAGCGGGTGATATTGAGGCGCGTCTGGGTGCCTTTGATGGCTTGCCAGAAATCGATATTCAACGAGTACTCGAGGTCCTCGCCCTTTTCCGGCGCCGGTTGAGGTCCTTCGCCGCGATTGAACAGGTTCGAAAAGATATCCCGGAAACCGCCCGCGCTTCCGGCGCTGCCACCGCTTCCAGTGGAGGCGCGCCTTCCGCCCCTGGCGTCGCCGCCTTGAAAGTAGTCCGAAAAGTCGAAGCTGTCGAAGTTCATGTTGGGCTGCGGGCCGGGTCCAGGTCCCGCTCCCGGGCCGCCACCGGCGGGAATGTTATCGGAGTAAAAGCCGTACTGATCGTAGACCTGGCGCTTCCTGGAGTCGCTCAGGATGTCGTAAGCCTCCTGCACCTGCTTGAAATGTTCCTCAGCGGACTTATCACCCGGGTTGACGTCGGGATGAAACTTGCGCGCCAGCCGGCGATAAGATTTCTTGATCTCATCCTGGCTGGCGCCCTTGGCCACTTTTAGCGTTTCGTAATAATCGTGCTTGGGAGACATGAGAAACTACTTCTTGTCGTCGACGTCCACAAATTCGGCGTCCACCACGTCGTCTTTCTTCTTTTCGCCGCCGCCGGCCGCGCCGTCGGGACCGGGTTGTTCGGGTGGCGGGCCACCGGTTGCGCCGCCTGGGCCCGAAGCCGATTTGTACATGGCCTCCGCCAGTTTGTGGCTGGCGGCGGTCAATTTGTCGATGGCTGTGTTGATGATGCCGAGGTCATTCCCCTGCATGGCCTTGCGGGTCTCTTCGATGGCCGCTTCGATGTTGCGGGCTTCGTCTTCGCCGACCTTGGCGCGATGCTCCTTCAACGTCTTTTCGACGTTGTAGATCATGGCGTCGCCGCGGTTGCGCGTTTCGATGGTTTCGCGCTGCTGGCGATCCTCCGCCGCATGCGATTCGGCGTCCTTGGCCATCTTGTCCACTTCGTCTTTCGACAAGCCGGAAGAGGAAGTGATGGTGATCTTCTGCTCGTTATTGGTGGCCTTATCTTTGGCGGCGACATTCAAGATGCCGTTGGCGTCGATATCGAAGGTCACCTCGACTTGCGGGATGCCGCGCGGCGCGGGTGGAATGTTGCCAAGCTGGAAAACGCCCAACAACCGGTTGTGTTGCGCCATCGCGCGTTCGCCCTGGAACACCTTGATCTCTACGGATGACTGGTTGTCGGCCGCCGTAGAGAATGTTTCACTCTTGCGCGTGGGGATGGTGGTGTTGCGATCGATCAGCTTGGTGAACACGCCGCCCAGCGTCTCGATACCCAGCGACAGAGGCGTCACGTCGAGCAGCAGCACGTCCTTCACTTCGCCGCCCAGCACGCCGCCTTGCACCGCCGCACCAATCGCCACGACTTCATCCGGGTTCACACCCTTGTGGGGCTCTTTACCGAACAGGTCGCGCACGATCTGCTGAATGCGCGGCATGCGCGTCTGGCCGCCCACCAGGACCACTTCGTCGATCTGGCTGGGCGTTACGTTGGCGTCCGCGAGAGCCTGCTTGCACGGTCCCACGGACCGTTGGACGATGTCCTCCACCATCTGCTCGAAGCGCGCCCGCGTCAGCTTCATGGTGAGGTGCTTGGGACCCGAGGCGTCCGCCGTAATGAACGGCAGGTTGATCTCGGTCTCCAGCAGCGTGGATAGTTCCATCTTGGCCTTCTCGGCCGCTTCCTTAAGCCGCTGCAGCGCCATCTGGTCTTTGGCCAGTTCGATACCCTGCTCGCGCTTGAATTCGGAGACGATCCAGTCCATGACGCGCTGGTCGATGTTGTCGCCGCCCAAGTGCGTGTCGCCGTTGGTGGACTTCACTTCCACCACGCCTTCACCCACTTCCAGGATCGAAATATCGAAGGTGCCGCCGCCGAAATCGTATACCGCGATGGTCTCGTTCTTCTTCTTGTCCAAGCCGTAGGCCAGCGCGGCCGCAGTGGGCTCGTTGATGATGCGCATCACTTCCAGGCCCGCGATTTTGCCCGCGTCTTTGGTGGCCTGCCGCTGTGCGTCGTTGAAGTAGGCCGGGACGGTGATCACGGCCTGGGTAACCTTGCCACCCAGGTACGCTTCGGCGGCTTCCTTCAGCTTGCCAAGGATCATGGCCGAGATTTCCGGCGGTGAATACTTCTTGCCGGCGATGTCCACGCGAGCGTCGTTCGAATCGCCGCGCACGACCTTATAGGGGACCATCTTCATTTCTTCGGTGACTTCGTCATAGCGCCGCCCCATGAAGCGCTTGATCGAGAAAATTGTGTTCTCGGGATTGGTGATGGCCTGGCGTTTAGCGACCTGGCCCACCAGCCTTTCCCCGCTCTTGGTGAACGCCACAACGGAGGGCGTGGTGCGGTTGCCTTCCTGGTTGGCAATCACGGTGGGTTGTCCGCCTTCCATCACGGCGACCACGGAGTTCGTGGTTCCCAAGTCGATGCCTATAATCTTTCCCATGTCTCTGAAATCCTCCTGCGGTCATTAGTACACCTCCATTATTAAACTTTAGTGCGTTATTGTCAAGTCAAACAAGGAGCAGGTTCGTAAGGTTTCGTGCGTTGGACCACTCCGATTACTAAGTGGTTTATTTCCAATCTCTAAGCGCTGCATTGGCGCGCTCGAGGAGGACTTGAGCCAGTGCCGGATGCCCGTCCAGCGGCGCGGTGATGCGAATTTCGAGGTTGTGGTGGGCTTGGGTAAGCTGGTCCACAATGGCGGGCAAGTCCCGCTGTAGGTGAATCCCCAGTGTGAGGAAGTAAGGGACTACCAGGATGCGGGTGGCGCCGGAACCGGCCAGACGCGCTACGGCTTCGGCCAAGCCGGGCCGAGCTTCGAGAAAAGCGGTTTCGACGAGTTCAAACGCTCCGGCGGCGGCGGCCGCTTGCGCCACGACTCTGACCGCATCGTTAGCGGACGGGACGCTCGACCCATGCGCGAAGATGACAATTCCCGTATTCACCGCTACTATTAGCATAGCAACATGTTAAAAAGACTCATGGTGGCGCTGGTCGGCATGGCGATGGGTGGACTTGCCGGGCTGGTAGTCGCATTGATGGGCGCGGGAAACCTGGCAATCATACTGGGCGCGGCCCTGGGAGGGTTGGTGTTCTCGATCGCTGCACCCCGTGTGGGACGGGCTGCCTGAGCCCCAAGGTGAAAACGGAGAAACTATGGCCTTCTGTCCGAGTTGTGGCGCCGCTGTCGAAGGGCGTTATTGCGCAAAGTGCGGGACGGCGGTAGACGCCGAAGCGCCGCCGGCGGTGTCTCTCCCGCCGGTATCGGCCCCGGGGTTACCGGAGAATACCGCGGCGGCCCTATGCTACGTATTGGGATGGGTGACAGGGATCATCTTCCTGGTTCTGGAGCCCTACAACAAAAACAAGCTGATTCGGTTTCACGCTTTCCAGTCGATCTTCCTGGGGGTGGCCGTGATGGTGCTCTGGTGGGCCCTGAGGATTATTCTTCCATTTGGCGTGTGGCGTCTGATTGAGCTGATCGATCTGGCCTTCTTCATCTTGTGGATCTACATGCTGGTGCAGACCTATCAGGGGAAGAAAGTCGTGTTGCCGGTCATCGGCGAGCTGGCTGCGAAGCAGGCGTAGGGGCGGGGGACGTGCTCGAACTCGGCAGGCCACCAACTACGATGGCCTGCCCCACGGCTAAATCTAGCCCCTGCCGATTCCGAGGCGGGTCTTGCCGGCGTCCTGGGCGCAGAAGACAAGGTCTCGAAAGACGGCAGCTTCATAACAGGACTTCGCGCCGCGCTTTCGCAGAATGGCTGGCAGGACATTGGTCACGTCCTCATAAACGGCAAGCAACGACTTGATGTCCGGCTGATGGCGCTCGCGAACCAGCGCATTGGCAATCTCTTTGAGGACACCCTTGGGACTTCCGTCGTGGCAGTAGATGTCCGATCCGGCGAGGTCGTCCAAAGACTTCAAAACACGCCGGTAGTTCTTCTCGAAAACACACCACGTATGCTGCCCGGGATTTTGATAGGAAGCCATGACGGCGATCCCCAGTTCGAACGGCATATTCATACGGGTGCGCGGGCGGCGAAGATCCAGCTCCACCCGGGAAAGGTCATGGAACGAATAGCTGCAACTGAGGATCAGCTCGACAATTCGATCCGGGCGCCGTTTTCCTCCTGGTAATTCGAGCGCCACACGAGGAACCAATCCGAACGAGCATACGCCGGCAATATAGGCAAGATATAGCGGCCCGAACTGGCGGTCGTAGGGAAAATTAAGGAAGACCCGCGCCGAAGGTTCAAATGTCACGGGCCCGGCCGGGGTCATATGGCGCCTTCCTGGGCGCGCCGGCGTGAGTCAGACGCAGGCGCTCCTGGCGATAGTATTCGTCCATCATGCGTTCGAGCTCCCTGGCCCGCTGGGGCAAGATTCCTAGCATCCGCGCCACCTCGGCGTTGGCAGGATAAGGTCCCTTGAGGAGGATGGGTAGACGCTTCGGCATGACCGCATCCGTCCTTACAGCATACTCCAGCGGTCGAGCACCTGGTCCATCTCTTCGCGGACCTGGCCGCGCGCGTCCGAGCGTTCCTGGCCGCTCATCAACAGTTCGTCGTAGCGTGTGTGACGATGACGCACCCACGCGCCCACGGCCAGCGCCAGGGCCTGATCATCGAGCGCGCGGCCGGCAGCCGAGCGGCCCACACGTCCGCTGCCGCGCGCGGCGGTATGCGCGGCAATGCGGCGAGCTTCGGCGGGCGGACAGCCCGGGTACAGCGCGCGAATCTTGTCCGCCATCCGCACGGCGAGTTCGCCATCTTCCAACCGCCGCCTTTCGGCGTCGCGCACCTGGCGGGCGGCCCGCAGATCGGCATCGGCCAGGCATTCTTCCCCGGCCTTTTCGAGTGCGTCCGGCTGTACCAGCACGCCCTGACGCTCATAGCGCCCGCGCGACCGGCTGAACCGCACCACCACCGCCCACAAGCTGCTGTGTTTGGTGGCGCGGCGAGTGAGTGCGGCGTCGCCGCTGCCGAGGAACACGAGGTGGTCGAGGTCAGCGCATTCCATGCAGAGAGGCTGGCTGGCCTGCATGGTCAGCAGTTCGCCCTTCCAGAGTTTTTGATTGCACTGCGAGCACTTGGATTCCTTCACGATGGAGAACACGGTGGGCGGCGCCGGGGCGCTGACTTTTTCCCGCAGCTTCTCCAGCTTCTTCTCCGGCAGCCGCGGCGAGACAAAATGCTGGCGGAAGGCCTGCTCCAACACGGGGAATTGGCTGGCGGTGTGGTATTTCGGCGGCCTGGGGACGAAGGAAGCGTGGGGAGGCAGGTCCTCGGCTCGGAGGCCGCGCTCGGCCGCCCATTTCTGAAATGTGTCGATCACCTGACGCAGCTTCTCCGGGCCGCCCTGCACCATTTCATCCAGATATTGGACGCGCCCGTTGTGCCATGCCTGCACGTTGTGCAGCAGGCCCATACCGGTCAGAACATCGATAAAGCTGGCGTACTGGTGGTCGGCCAGGGCGGCTTCCGCGGCGGCAGTGACTCGTTCAAGCAGACCCATAATTAACACTATTGTGATGAACGGACGAGTGACTCTGATTCGCGGACGAGCTGGAGCGGGCGGGTCTGGAGACCCGCAGCAGGCGTGGACGCCTGCCCCAGGGGGGAACAAGTGCGGGCAATCTCTCGTTAAGAGCTATGAAGGGCGCGAAAACACTTTGCAACTAATCATCGACAGAGTCGGCAAGCTTTACAAAGGCAGAGTGTGGGCGCTGCGGAATTTCAGCCTGGAACTGCGGCCGGGCGTGCTGGGGCTGCTGGGGCCGAATGGCGCGGGCAAGAGCACGCTGATGAATATCATCGCCACCATCACGCGCGCGACCGAGGGTTCGGTAACCTGGAACGGCGTCGATCTCCAGCGCGAGCCTGACGCGGTGCGGGCCGTGCTCGGCTATTTGCCGCAGGATTTCGGCGTGTATCCCAACCTGAACGCCGTAGAATTCCTGGAATACTTTGCCGCGGTGAAGGGACTGGATGCGCCCAGCGCGCGCCGCCGCATCGACGAGTTGCTCCAACTGGTCAACCTGGCCGACGTGCGCAAGCGGCCGTTGGGGGGCTATTCGGGGGGCATGCGGCAGCGCATCGGCATCGCGCAAGCGCTGTTGAACGATCCGCAATTGCTGATCGTGGACGAGCCGACCGCGGGACTCGACCCGGAGGAGCGCGTGCGCTTCCGCAATCTTCTTTCGGATCTTTCCGGCGACCGCATCGTGATCCTTTCGACACACATTGTGTCCGACGTGGAAGCCACCGCGACGGAGATCGCGCTCATCTCAGGGGGGACGCTGGTGGCTCACGCGCCTCCCGAAGAGCTGCTCCAAGGGGCCGAGGGCAAAGTTTGGGAGTGGGTCATCCCCAGCGCGGAACTGAGCGCCGCCAAGCAGCGCTATCTGATTAGCGGCACGGTGCGCCGGGCCGACGGCGTCCACGTGCGGCTGCTGACGGAGTCCGCACCCGCGGGCGCCGTACGGGTGGCGGCGAACCTGGAGGACGCGTATCTGCATTGTCTCTCGGCTAACCGGGCCCGGCTCGCGGAGGCGAAAGCGAGATGATGCGCGGCCGCATGCTTTATCACTTGGCCCGGGCCGATTTTCTGGAACGCGTCCGCCGGTACAGTTTCCTGCTCACCCTGGCTTTTGCCGTAGGCCTCGCCTTTCTGGCTTATACGGGAACGATCTCACTGGAGTTAGGCGAATACAGAGGCGTTTACAACTCGGCTTGGGTGGGCAGCATGATGGCTCTGGTGACCAGCACATTCATCACGCTGGCCGGCTTCTATATGGTGAAGAATACCATCCAACGCGATCGACAGACGCGTGTGGGGCTGGTATTGGCCACCACGCCGATGAGTAAGAGTCTCTACACGCTGGGGAAGGCGCTCAGCAACTTCGCGGTGCTGGCACTCATGGTTGCGGTGCTGGCAGCGGCGGCCGCGATCCTGCAACTGGCGCGCGCGGAGAGCGGCAGCCTGGAGCCGGGCAAGTTGCTCGCGCCCTTCATATGGGTGGCATTGCCGGCGATGGCCATGACGGCAGCGATCGCGGTGTTGTTTGAGACTCTGCCAGTGCTGCGCGGCGGCGTGGGCAATGTGATCTATTTTTTCGCCTGGGCGACCTACCTGGGCTTCAGTGGGGTCGCGGGAGTGAACGAGTATGTGGGACTCGGCTTGTTCATGCGCAGGATGACGGATGCACTGAGACTGATCGACCCATCGCACAAGGAGATGCAATTCACGCTGCAAGTGGGACCCACCGCGCACGCCACCAAGACGTTTCTCTGGAACGGTGTGGACTGGACTCCGCCAGTGCTGCTGGCGCGCCTGCAATGGGTGGCGATCGCTATTGGGATCGCCTGGTTGTCCGCGCTTTTCTTCCATCGCTTCGATCCGGCGCGCGAGGGCCGGCTGCGCAAGATGCCCAAGGAAGCGGCGCTCGAACTTGCCGAAAAATACAGCCCAGCGGCTGCCCACGACGTGCACCTGACGCCCCTAGTGCCCCTGACGCGAACGGCCGGTAGTGGCCAGTTCCTGCGTCTGGTGGTCTCCGAACTGCGGCTGATGCTGAAAGGACTTGGCTGGTGGTGGTACCTGGTTGCAGCGGGCCTGTTGGTGGCCAGCCTGGCAGTGCCGGACGCGCGGGCGCGCGAAGCCATCGCCGCCTTCGCCTGGTTGTGGCCCGTGCTGATCTGGTCGCAGATGGGCGCGCGCGAGGCTCGGCATGGCACGGAATCTTTGCTGTTTTCGTGCGCGCATGCGCTCGACCGGCAGTTGCCCGCGGTTTGGGTCGCCGGAGTGGTGGTGGCGGTCTCGACCGGAGGCGGGCTGGGGATTCGCCTGCTGATCGGCGGCGAATGGCCACGCTTTCTCGCATGGCTGGCGGGCGCGCTGTTTGTGCCGACTTTCGCGCTTACCCTGGGCGTTTGGAGCGGATCGAGCAAGCTATTCGAAGCGCTATACACGTTGTGGTGGTATGTGGGTCCCATGAACCACGTCGCCGGCCTGGACTTCATGGGGATGGCATCCACGCGGTTCGGAACGCCGTGCTATCTGCTGGCTACGCTGGCGCTGCTGATGGCGGCGTACCTTGGAAGGCGGGACAAGCTGGGTTATGCGTGAGGGCGTTTGAGCGCTATTTCCGGCATGTCAGCGAGCACGCTTTCACGAGACAAAACACCAAGCTGGTCAGGTATCGACGCCAGTAATTTATCTTTGGAAGACAGCCTAAAATCCATCAAACTTGCTTGGCTTCATCTATCCAACAAAACTCCGCTACGTGCGAGTATAGCTGTTCGTCAGCGTGGATCATCGTGAACCTATTCTGGCGTGCCGTCATTTTATAGCTAACAATAGCTAAGGTCTGAAGCTGCAATGGGAGGCGCGTTCCAGTTACCGAGACGTAGCGACTTACAGGAAACGGGACTAACTCCCCTGACTCGAAACCAACGTTTTGGCCCTTGGGGCCGTGGATCTACGAAGGACTGCTCCATGGCCCTGCGGGCCATCAAACTTAAGCCTGATGCGACTTGGTTTTCACATGAGACGCCATCCTGCATAAACTGCGGGACGGCCAGAGCCGGCTAAAAGCCGGCTGCGGGCAAGATTGCCGCAATGCCACTTACTTTTCCCACAAACTGCAATGCTGCATAATCTGTGGGGCGGACCTCCAGGTCTGGGCGGGTCCTCCAGGACCCGCTCTTCGCACAACCAAATCAGCCATATCCGAGCGCCAGCAGGCCGGCGTGGACGCCGGCCGCAGGACTAGAGTCCTGCCCCACTATAAATGCAGGTGCACGGTTTTGGGAAAAGTAAGTGGCATCGGGCAGGATTGCTCGCCCCACAACTTATGCTAAGCCGCGGCCACGGCAGTCTGGCGTTTAGCGCCGGCGCGCGCGGCCAGCCAAAGCCAACCGAGCGACACCGCTTGAAATGCCACCACCGGAACGAGCACGCGCGGATCGCGCACGCCGCCGAACCACGCTCCGCTTATCGGCACGACTAAAGCCGTAGCCGTGAGCCGCGCGGCTTCGGCAACGAGGAACTCGCGCCGGTTCTCCAGCACGCCACCCAGGCATACCAGCGACGCCAGGATGAACAGGAAATACGCGACGTTCAGCGAGGCGGCCTGCCTGGGCAGGAGGGCCAGAAACTGGCTGTTCGCGGCGATCAGCGCCACAAACTGCACGAAGCCGTAGGCGCTGAGCGCGACGTTACGGGGCGGATCGAATTTCACGAAATCCACGCGCGGATCGTAAGGGCGTTTGGGAAAACGCGCCGCTACGTCAGCCGGACGCCATCCGGGCGGGGCGAACCAAACTTTGACTTTGCCGGCCCAGGACGCCGCGTGCCACGAATCCCTGGCCATTGCCACATAGTAATGCAGGTTAGCCCACACCGGGTTCCAACTGTTCAACTGCCCGCGGATCCCGTAGATGCACGGCTCCTCGTCAAGCTCCTCCTGGAAGCTGCCGAAGAGGCGATCCCAGATCAGAAAGACGCCGACGTAGTTCTTGTCGAGATAGATGTCGTTCTGCGCGTGATGTACGCGATGGTTGGAGGGCGTCTGTATCCAGCGGTCCAGGAAGCCGAGCCGGCCGATGAGCTGGGTGTGCGGCCAGAACTGATAAAAGAGCTGCACCAGGCCGACGATCAGCATGACCCCCACCGGTATGCCGCAGAGCGCCATGGGCAGGTAGAAAATCCAGCTCAGGAAGGCTCCGGTGCCGGGCTGGCGCAGGGCGGTGGTGAGGTTGAACTCCTCGCTCTGGTGATGCACTACGTGCGATGCCCAGAACAGGCCTACCGTGTGCCCGTAGCGGTGGTTCCAGTAGTAGCACAGATCGTAAAAGACGAAGGCGAAGACCCACGTGCCCCAGTGGTTCGCCGGCAAATGCACGGGCGCCAGATGCCGCAGCGCCCA
>DATKFU010000248.1:0-20510 GCA_035511215.1 Bryobacteraceae bacterium
ACGCTCGTTGTCTTCGAGCGAGAGGCCCTCGGTGGGAATTTCCGCGCGGGGGGCGGCCGGGTGGCCGTCCGGCCGGGTGATGGCGATGGGCAGGCTGGCGGGCGTGATGTAAGTGGATTCTTCGAGGATCATGGCGCGCTCGATGGCGTTGCGCAATTCGCGCACGTTGCCGGGCCAATCGTGCGCCAGCAGCAACTCTCCGGCGGCGGACGAGACGCCCTCGATGCCGCGGCGGAACTTGCGGTTGTAATGCTCGATGAAAAAACGCGCCAGCGGCAGGATGTCTTCGGGACGGTCGCGCATGGGAGGCAGCACGATCTGAATCACATTGAGGCGGAAATAAAGATCCTGGCGGAAGGCGCCCTCTTTGACGGCTTCGCGCAGGTTCTTGTTGGTGGCGGCGACCACGCGCAGGTCGAGTTGGATATCCTTGAGGCCGCCCAGGCGGCGGAAGCTTTGGTCTTCGAGCACGCGCAACAGCTTGGCCTGCAGCATCATCGGGATCTCGCCGACTTCGTCGAGGAAGAGCGTGCCTTTGTCGGCCAGTTCGAAGATGCCGCGCTTCTGCTGGCGAGCATCGGTGAAGGCGCCTTTTTCGTAGCCGAACAATTCGCTTTCGAGCAGCGTTTCCGGGATAGCGGCGCAGTTGATGGCGATGAACGGTTCGGCCTGGCGAATGCTCTGGTAGTGCAGGGTCTTGGCGATAAGATCCTTGCCGGTGCCGTTTTCCCCTTCGAGCAAAATGGTGGTGGCTTCGCTGGCGGCGACGCGGCGCACGAAATTCAGCGCTTCGCGCATGAGTGGCGATTCGGCGATGACTTCGCGCTTCTGCGGGGCGGCCTCCTCTGTGACGTCCTTTATGGTGGCCACCACACCTTCCAGGCGGCCGTCGCCATCGAACATCTGCGTGGTGCGCATAACCACCAGGCGCTCCAAGCCGTTATCAGTATGCAGGCGGATGGTGGAATGCGGCGCGCTGGGGGCCTGGTTGAGCCCCACGAGGATGCCACATCCGGGTTCGCACACGCCGCAGCGGAAGACCTCCTGGCAGTGCCTGCCGATCATGTCTTCGGAGGCCCTACCGAAGAGTTTTTCAGCAGCGCGATTGACTCCGGTTATGGTGAAATCCGGCGAATACAGGACCAGCGCATCCGATAATTGGTCGAAAACGGCCTCCAGGATGCGGCTTTGCTGCCACTCGGGCGTCAACTTGGACATTGTTGGGTAACAATTCATTATAGCGGCCGGAGCGGCGACTGTGCGTTAATTGGCCCAAGAACTTGAAGATAGAGGGGGCAATTCACCCGCCGCGGCAGACCTGCGAACGATGAAAGCACGGACTACAAGAGCAAATCTGACATCGCATAGGTGGCGATCCAATTGCACAATGCCGGAACGGAGGTTTCATGTTGAAGATCAAATACGCCGTTCCCGCCACGATCCTGTTAGGAGGACTTCTGGTGAGCTCGACGTTGTCCTTCGGCAAGCCGGAGTACGTTAAGGCCACCAAGAAAGCGTGTGCGTACTGCCACGTGGATTCCAAGGCGAAGCCCAAGGAACTGACCGAAGCTGGAAAGTATTACAAAGAGCACAAGTCGTTCGAAGGCTATACGGAGACGAAGTAGACGAAAGCTCCGGGGCGGAGCGAGCATCATGCAAACCGTTCAGCTCGCGATTAAGGACTCGGCGTACGAGTCGGCTCTGCGCGACGCGCTGGTCCGCAGCGGCCCTTGGCAGGTGGAAAGTGTCGAGACGCCGAGGCCGGGCGAAAGGTGCGTGCTGGTGATGGACGAAGCCTATCTCAACCGGGTATCGCTACCGCTGCCGTATCCGGAGCGGGTAGTTCTGCTCACGGGCAAAAACCCCGCGAACCTGTCGCACGCCTGGGACGCGGGGATCGTGTCGCTGGTTTCGCCGGACGATGCCCCAAGCACGGTTCTGCTGGCGATTATGGCGGCCGCCCTGCGAGTTCCCAAGCAACCGCCGCCCGAGCCTTTGGGCGGAATTTCCCCCAGCAAGTCTGTCCCCACTGCGCCAATATCCCCAGAGGCGCCCCTGGCTGGCGCAAAACATCACAAAACACAGTAGTTATATAAATCGAGGCTTGGCCTCCAGCGTGCAACGCAATGAAGTTCAGGAGGGATTCGATATGGAGCGCACCTTGGCCGAGCTTGAGGAATTAGTGCGTCACCGGATTTGTGGGGTATGTTCGGACCGCAAGATGGACGGGACCTGCGGGCTGGAGGAACCCGGCCAGTGCGCGTTGTTCCGGCTGTTCCCACAGGTGGCCGATGCCATCCGTTCGACCCACAGCGACGACATCGAAGACTACATCAACGCCATCCGGCGGAACGTATGCATGGTGTGTACGGCGCAGGATAGCGACGGCAGTTGCGGTCCTCGCCAGGCAGTGCAGTGCGCGCTGGACGCGTATCTGTTGCTGGTGGTGGAAGCCATTGAAGAAGCCACCGGCAAGGATTTCGGGCGGCCGTTACCCAACCGGCCAAGTAATTCACCTATTTCAGTTCAACTCTAAGAGGAGGTCAATATGAATATCAACTTACTGCCTTACGCCGTGTTTTGGGGCGTGTTGGCCATTGTCGTGGTATTTCTGATCATCTACCGGAAACAGGTTTCGAGCCGCGAAGACGATTCGCTCCACCTGGCGGGCAGCGGGCCGGCGGACCAGATAGCCCTGGCCCACAGGCTGGCGCTGATCGATCGCTGGGGCAAGACCCTGACCGTCGTTGTGGCGGTGTACGGCGTCGCTCTGGCGGCACTCTACCTGTACCAGGTGTGGAACAACGTTCCGACTTACTAGCCGGACACCACAAAATGAAAAGAGTGGCAAGAAACGCGTGGGGGATAGGTGTGGCCGCGGCCGGCCTGATGTTATGGATGGCCGTTTCCGCATCTCTCGCGCGCGCGACGGACAACTCGGCGTGCACGGCCTGCCATGACGATCAGGCGGCCAAGCTGGTGAAGAGCGCCCATGCCGCGGTAGCCTGTGCGTCCTGTCACGTCAAACACGACGAATATCCGCATCCGGCGAACGTGCCCAAGCCGGCCTGCAGCCAGTGCCACCAGGGGCAGCAGGCGGACTATGATCGTGGAGTCCACGGGCAAGCCGTCAAGAATGGCAACGGGGCCGCACCGGATTGCGGTGTGTGCCACGGGGCCGCGCATGAGCTTGTGCGGCCCAAGTCGGCGGATTTCCGGCAGAAGGTACCGGACACTTGCGGGATGTGCCACAGCGAGGTAGCCGACCAGTTTCGCACCAGTGTCCACGGGCAGGCGCTGGCCAAAGGCATCACACAGGCGCCCATCTGCACCGACTGTCACGGCGAGCACTCCATCCTGGCGCCCAGTAACACAGCTTCGACGGTATACGCCGGCAACATTCGGGACACTTGCGGCAATTGCCACGGGAACGTGCAGTTATCGCGGCGGTTCGGCCTTCCCGCGGACCGCGTGGTCAGCTTCGACGCTTCCTTCCACGGGCTGGCGGCGAAGGAGGGCAACGAGACCGTGGCCAATTGCTCTAGCTGTCACGGGATACACGATATTCTGCCGTCGGCCGATCCGCGCTCCAAGGTGAATCCGAAGAACCTGGCGGCGACTTGCGGCAAGTGTCACGAGGGCGCCGGAAGGCGTTTTGCGATCAGCCAGGTGCACGTGGCGGAAGGCCGCAAGGAGGCCCCGGCGATGCGCTGGGTGCGGCAGTTCTACCTGCTAATGATCCCGTTGACCATTGGGCTCATGCTGCTGCATAACGGCGGCGATTGGGTGCGGAAGCTGTTGCGGCTGCGCGGCAGCGGCGCCGAGCGGCGGCCGCGCAGCGACGAACTGCCGGGCCGGCCCCATGTGCGGATGCTGCCCTTCGAGCGGGTGGAGCACGCGCTGCTGGTCATTTCGTTCGTCACGCTGGCCTGGACGGGATTCGCCTTGAAATACTCGGACCAGTGGTGGGCGCGCCCGTCGCTGTTGGGGGCCGGCAACGTACGCAGTGTCGTGCATCGCATCGCAGCGCTGGTCTTTGTGGCCGTGGCGCTGATGCACGCGATCTCGCTGATCGCCAACAGGCGCCTGCGGCGCCACTGGATGGAGCTGATCCCCAAGGCCGAGGACGGGCGCGAAGCGCTGGCCAACTTCAGTTATAACGTGGGCCTGCGATCGGCGCCGCCGGGCCGCTCCCCGCACAGTTACATCGAGAAAGCGGAATATTGGGCGGTGGTTTGGGGCACGATGGTCATGATCGCGACCGGGCTGATGCTCTGGGGTAATAACCTGATGCTGGCCCTGTTTCCTAAGTTGTGGCTGGACGTAGCCACTTCCGTACACTTCTACGAAGCGCTGCTGGCGACGCTGGCGATCGTCGTCTGGCATTTCTATACCGTGATCTTCGATCCGGATGTCTACCCGATGGATACGGCTTGGTTGACGGGTGTTAGCGTGAAGGAGCCGGACGCGCACGAAAGACCGCCTGAAATGCGGGAGCAGGACGATCCCGCCGGGACCGCCGCCGGCAGGGAGAGCGTCTCCAAATGAACGAAGCACCCGATCGTAGGATACCTGCCCAACTTTCTCCACTGGTGCATCTTTGCAATAACTGGGTCAGCCTGACCGGAGTAGTGGTGGTCACCACCGCTACCGTATTCTGGCTGTTCCTGCTGCCCACCACGATGCGCGGCGATGTACATAACCCTTACAACGGAATTCTCGCGTTCCTGTTGCTGCCGGTGTTTTTCGTTTTGGGGCTTGTCCTGATTCCGCTGGGGATTTACTGGCGGAACAAGAGGGAGAAGACGCGCGGGCTGTATCCGGCCAGCTTTCCGGCGCTGAACCTGAAGAACGTGGACTTCCGGCGGCTGCTGACGTTCGTGGGCGTTACTACGTTCGCGAACATCGTGATCGCCAGCCAGTTGGCGTACGGCGCGGTTTCGTACATGGAAACGGTTTCCTTCTGCGGGCAAACCTGCCATACGGTGATGCAGCCGGAGTTCACCGCGTATCAGAGCTCGCCACATTCGCGGGTGGAGTGCGTCCAGTGCCACATCGGGCCGGGAGAATCGTGGTTTGTGCGCAGCAAGCTCTCCGGAATCCGGCAGGTCTTCGCGGTGATGTTCCACACTTACGAAACGCCCATCCCCACGCCAGTGCACAATTTGCGTCCCGCGCGCGAGACCTGCGAATCCTGCCACTGGCCGCAGAAGTATGGCGAAGACCGGCTGCGGGTGATCGACAATTTCGGCGACGACGAAAACAACTCGCCGACCAAGACCGTGCTGCTGATGAAGATCGGCGGCGGCAACAAGGGCATCGGGATCCACGGAACGCATCTGGGGCCGGGGGTACTGATCCGCTACGGGCATTCCGACGTGCAGCGCCAGACCATTCCGTGGATCGAGTACAGCGGACCGGCCGGAAAAACGGTGTACCGGGCGGCGGGCACGCCGGCGGACGGCAAGGGATTGTCCATACGCGAAATGGATTGCATCGACTGTCACAACCGGCCGTCGCACAGTTATAAGCTGCCGGAGCGGGCCGTGGACGAGGCCATGTTCGCGGGAGACCTCTCCGCCGGCCTGCCGTTCGCGCGGAAGAAGAGCGTGGAGATTTTGAAGAAAGCCTATGCCAGCCGGGAAGCGGCCGGGGCCCAGATACCGGTGGCTCTGGAGGCCTTCTATCGCGATACTTATCCTGCCATTTACAAGGAGCGCCAGGCGGAAGTGGCCAGGACAGCGCGGAACTTAGTCGCCATTTACAACCGGAATGTGTTTCCGGCGATGAAAGTCAATTGGGGATCGTATCCGAACAACATCGGGCACACAGATTTTCCTGGGTGCTTCCGGTGTCACGACGACAGCCACGCCAGCGCCGATGGGCGGAAGGTGACGCAGGACTGCAGCGCCTGCCACAACCTGCTGGCGGTGGAAGAGGCGGCGCCTAAGATACTCACGGAATTAGGCGTCGTGGAGAGCACGGTGCAGAAATAGAACCGACGCGGCGCCCCGACGCGGTAATGCGGAGACACGGCGGCGCGAAGGAGGTTTGTTATGAAGTCATTAAGTAAGATCTTACTGCCGGTGGATTTCTCGGAACGGTCGTTGGGCGCGGCGCGATACGCCAAGACCCTGGCGGATCGCTTCCACTCCGAGCTGACGTTGTTGCATGTTCTCACTCCGCCGCACTATGAGTTTGGCGCGCTGGAGATCGGCGGGTCGATGTTGACGGAGTTGTACACCAACCGCGCGGCCCAGGTGGAGAAAGAACTGGAGTCGTTTCTGGCCGGCGAATTGTCGGGCATGGAGGCGAAGCGCGTGGTGCTGGATGGTGATCCGGCCCGGCAGATCGTGGAATACGCGCACGAAGAGAATGTCGGTCTGATCGTGATGCCGACGCACGGCTATGGTCCGTTCCGGCAATTCATTCTGGGATCCATCACGGCCAAGGTGCTGCACGACGCGGATTGTCCCGTGTGGACCGGCGTACACCTGGAAGAAGCGCCCCTGACGGAGCCGATATGCTTCCGGCAGATCGTATGCGCGATCGACCTGGGTCCGCAGAGTTGCAAGGCGCTGGAGTGGGCCACGGCCATGCAGAAGGAGTTCGGCGCGCGGCTTACGGTAGTGCATGCGATGGCATCCTCACCGGCCGCCGGGCCGGAGGATGCGCGCGCGCATGAGATGGAACTGGCGGTGCGGGACGACCTGAATCGTCTGCAGCAGCGCTTCGGCACGGAAGCGGAACTGGCGATCGAGCCGGGCGATCCGCCGAAGGTGGTTTGCGAGATGGCGGAAAGACGGCAGGCGGGGTTGCTGGTGATCGGGCGCGGATCGGCGGCCGGAGTTTTTGGCCGGCTGCGGACCAATGCGTACGCGATTATCCGGCAGTCCCCGTGTCCGGTAGTAAGCGTTTAGCCGGTTATCGACCTTCCGCCAGCTCATTGCCTGCTCATTGAATGTCGAGCGTGATGACGTTTGACGACGGCGTGAGATCGGCGTCAAAGAGCGCCAAAGTATTTTGATTCACCGTAACGGTGAGGGTCAAGCTGACCGCGCCAATGCCTCGCAGATTGTACGGGAGCGCTACGTTAACCTGGTCCTCACCTGTAAACTGGCCCTGCGCTCCAGCGAACTGCACCGGCAGGGATTGTCCGTTGATCGTCGCGGTGACGGCTGAAGTCGAGGCCCTGTGACGTAGGCCGGTACCGAAAAGCTCCAGCACCACCGTATCGGCGGCCGATCCCAGGATGATCGGCTGCACGGTACAGGCCCCCGCACTGCATGTAGAAAGCGCCTCCACGAACTGCCCGTTAGCCTGGCGGCCAGGCCATCCTGCGCAAGTACCCGAGCAAACCGCAAAGCCCGCCGCCGCGCCATTGCCCGTGGCATTGGCGGAATAGAGGCCGGGATCGACCGCCGCAATCAGGACCACGCCGGTCGTTTTTGTTCCATCCCCGCTGGTGATGGTCAGGGCGGCCGCCCCAGGCTGCGCTGCCGACGGCACCACATAATTCACTTGCCCGGGCGACACATAGGCCAGCGGCACCGCGTAGCTGGTGTTCGAGCTGTCCACCAGCGTGGCTGTAGTACCGGCCAGACTGGTGGGAAAACTAGCCGAAGGCGTAGACACGCGGGACGTCGCCAGGTCCACGCCAAATGCGCTCACAATCTCATCGGGGGCGACGGTCGAATCCGCATTACATGGATTCGATGCAGCAGTGCAGAAAACGCTGGAGAGCCTGGCATAACTGGCGCTGGAAAGGCTGGTCGCTGTTTTAACCCCCATCTGCTGGCCGGAAGTCAGATTGGCCTGGCCCGCGGAAGTGAGATCTCCATCTGCAATGGCGGAAACCAGCTCATTTACGTAGGCGGTCTGTTCGAGTCTGTCGGCGCCGGTAGTCCCATACCAAAAGAATGCCGGCGTGGTGAATGGCGTCACGGATTCCATTCCATTAGCGGAGGCAAACAGTGCCATGGCCTGAATCCAAGGGCCATACAGGGTGGCGAAATCGGCGGAACACGGCCCCACCGTGGAAAGTGTATCCAGTCCGACCGACTCCCAATCCGCCGGCAATGGGCCCGTAAGGTAATGCGGTATCCAGGTTTCCTCAATGTACACTCCCTTGCCGCTTGCCTGAGCCAACTGAGACCACTGCTGATACTGGCCAAAAGTGTTGTCGTTGTAAATGTCCATGGTCAGGAAATCGAGGTCCGGAATGGTGGCAAAGTCCTCAAAATATGCGTTTTCCTGATTGGCATCCGCTTGGGTAGCGCCCGTATCGGGGGCGTAATAACACCCCGCGCCCAGCCGCGTGTGGGGCGAGCTCTGCCGGACCAGGGGCGCCACGGCCCGAATAAAGCCGTCCCAGTCCTGTACGGTAGTCGAGATGCCCATACGCGCCGCCATGGTGTCGGGCTCATGCACGATCACGAAGTTGTCCGGTTGATAGCGGGCGGCTATTTGCGCCGCGCCCGCCACCGCGGCGTCTTGAAATTGTTGGAAGTTTGTGACTGGCTGCTGTGCCGGGATGTACTCCACGTTGATCGCCAGCATAAGGCCGAGTTGCCGGATATGTTGCACCAGCGCGTCATACTTGGCCATCACCGCGGGATCCGACAGGGAAAGATAGCCCGGGTTGAACTCGATGCGCTGGGCTCCCACGGCCTTCAATCCGTCCGCGTACTCGATCAGAGTGGCCAGGTCGATGTTGGGGATGGCCAAGCCATGCGCAAGTTCGTGTTGGCCGCCCATAATAATCGGCTTACCGGGCGCCAGGCCGAGTAAGGGTTGGATGGCGGTACTCACCGACGCGATGAACTGCTGTTCGCTCTCCTGGGCGGCCAGCGGCCGACCGACCGCCAGCAGCGCTACAAACACACAAATGATCTTCAGGAATGCATATAAATTCGATTGAGATCGCATAGGTTCCGTTTTATAGAACCTCCCTGCTTATATAAACCCCGTTCGCGGAACTTCGACTCTACGGCTCTGTAAGTTCGTTTACAGTCGTGAGTGTGCCGCCGCGGGCGGTGAATTCGGCGATTGTGCGGTCGCCGTCTTCGGGTTTGACAGCGGCGATGGCGTCGGTCACCAGGGCGACAGCCTTACCGGTGCCCAGCAGCCCCGTGATCGCGCAACGCACGCAATACTCGGTGGCTACGCCGTAGACCACGTAACGTTCGGCTTGGAGCGAATCGAGCAGAGCCGGGAAATCAGGATTGGTAAACACATCCAATGCCTGCTTTTCCACTATGATTTGGCCGGCAACCAGGGTTTCGGCGGGCTTCAACTGGCCGGTTGTGCCAGCCACGCAGTGGGGCGGCCACTCGCGGAACTCGGGATCGTTTTCGCTATGCGCGTCGGCGGTGGAGACAAGCGGGATACCTTGCGCGGCGGCGAAGTGGTTCAAGCGGGCGATGGCGGGTAGCAATCGTTCGGCCGCCGGCACGTACAAAGCGCCGGCGGGAAACAGGAAGTCGATCTGAGTGTCCACGTCCACAAACACTGTTCGCGGGCCCGTCTTCATAAAAGGCTGCTCCGGGTGCGCTCGATGAGAGCGGCTAAGTCCTTGCTGTATCTGACGGGCCACGGCTCGGCGTCGTCCAGGCTGTGCAGCGACGCGGGCAGCTTGGCGAGCGACTCGGCAGCCCGCGCGCGCGCAGAGTTCAAGTCCGGCAGCGGCTCCACCAGTTTTCCGTCGAGCAGCACTGGACGGAGCATTGCCTGGCCATTGCTGCATTCGCCCGAGCGCGCTAATATATCGTGACCCGCGAAGCGGAAAAGTTGCTTGGCGCCCGGCAGCGTGGCCTTATCCTGGCTCAGTTTCGCGGTAAAACGCTTGATGCCGCAGCCCACGTCGAGCTCAACGAGCTTGTAAATCGCGCCCATCGCGGGCGCATCGGCGGAGGTGGCCAGTTGAGTGCCGACGCCGAAAGCGTCCACGGGCGCACCGGAGGAGACCAGATCCCGAATGGCGTATTCGTCGAGATCGCCGCTCAGCATGATCTTGGCGTCCGTCAATCCGGCTTGATCCAGAATGCCGCGCGCTTCCCGCGAAAGACTCTGGAAGTCGCCGCTGTCGAGCCGGATGCCCCACAATGGCAGCCCCAAAGCAGCCACCTTCTTGACCCCTTCGATGGTGTTGTAAGTATCCACGAGTTGCACGGTGGAGGGCCCCAGCGTTTGTTGCAGTTTGCGGAAGGCTTCCGTCTCGCCACAAAATGAAAGCACCCAGGAATGCGCCGCGGTGCCGTATACCGGCACGCCGTAGCGGAACCCCGCCAGCGCATTGCTGGTGCCCACGCATCCGCCCAGGTAAGCCGCACGGCCGCCAAGCACGCCGGCTTCGGGCGTGTGGGCACGGCGCGTACCGAACTCGACAACCGCGCGTCCAGCGGCGGCATCCACCATGCGCGCGGCCTTGCTGGCGATGAGCGTCTGGAAAGTGAGCGCGGAGAGCAGATAGGTTTCCGGAATCTGCGCCTCGACGATGGGCGCGCGCACAATCATGATCGGTTCGCCGGCGAATAGCAGCGTGCCTTCGGGCACCGCGAAGACGTCGCCTGTGAAACGGAAGCCGCGCAGATAATCGAAAAAGCCGCCGGACGCCTTGGCGAAGGCGGGAAGGCACCGCAGGTAATCGATTTCTTCGGCGCTGAAGCTGAGGTTCAGCAGGTAATCGATGGCTTGCGGCAGTCCGGCGGCGATGACGAAATTGCGATGCGCGGGGAGACGCCGGATCGTGAGCTCGAAAGTGGCCTTCTGATGGGCTTTGCCGGCGTCGAAGTAGCCGGCGGCCATGGTCAATTCGTAGAGGTCGGTTAGAAGGCCATTCACGAAGTTAGCTCGTTCAAGAGCGGGTCCTGGAGGACCCGCGCAGGACTGGAGTCCTGCCCCACAGTTACTTCTTTTTGGGCGGCTGGAATTCCTTGACCTCGTTCGCGGCCTTTTGCAGGTCTTCCACCGCTTTGCTGTCTAACTGATAGATGCTCGGCTCGTTCTCACGCTTCGCGAAATATGTGTCGCCTTGTTTGCTGATGGAAACCTTTTCCACACGTTTGCCGCTGTTGGAACTCACGGTGATGTCCAGCACGGGCGCGCCGCCGCCGCTTTCGACAAATTTTGCGGAAGCCAGGTCGCGCAGCTTATCGACCACGCTCTGTACCGAAGGCGCATCCATTTGCTTGGCGCCGCTCATCCATTTGTCGCCGCTTTTTTCGACAGTCAGCTTGCCGACTTCCACCTTGTTGGGATCGGTCCAGCCGAAATCGAAAAGCTTCTTGTTTCGGAAATCGTCGACTTTCTTGTCCAGGCCGTCGCCCAGATCGGCTGTAACTTTATATATGCCATCCGCTGCGGTGCTCTTGGCGTAGTAGTTCTTATCCTTGTCTTTGCGGACTTCCAGCGTTTCGGTCCCGCTCGCGTCCGTCACACTCGCAACCGCCACTTTGGTCCCCGACGCAAACGCGGTAGCGGCCTTCTTGGCATCCTCATCGGAGATGGTGGCGTCCATCTTGGCGTCCTTCAGCTTGCGGATCAATTCTTCCACCTGGGAGCCGTCGGCGCGCAGCGGCCTGGGCTTCAGGATCTGCCAGTCGTTCTGGTTGTTCTTGCCGAATTCAATGGTCTCGCCTTGGGCGGCTTGCAGGTCCACGCGGGTGAGTTTGTCCTGGTCGAAGGTCAGCAGGCGCTTGTCGCGGAGGTCGTTAGGGGTCTTATCGATGCCCGTCTTGACGTAACTGGCGATAGTGTAGACATGCGCATCGCCGGCCAGTTTGGCGTAGGCGCCGCCGCCGGTGGGTGTGTCGTCCCCCACCAGGAAATCCTGGGACTTGCCATCCTTCTTAATCACTGTGACATCAAGCGTGGGTGCGTTCAGGCCGTAGGGCGACAGATCCGCGGCTTTGTCTTCCACCACTTTGTCGGCATTCAGCGTGGATAACGAACTGATCAGCGACTTAGCCGTGTCCTGATCCGCGCGCAGCGGCTTGGGTTCGGCGATTTGCCATTTGCCGTCGTCGCCCTTGCGCAGCACGGTGGCGTCCGCGCCGGCCTTCTTAAGCCTGACTTCCTTGACTTGATCCTCGGGAATGCTGAGGATTTTCGTGGTGGCCGCGGTGTCGGTCGCGGGCTTGGCGGCGTCGGCCTTCTGTTTCCGGTTGGACCAGTAGAGTGCGCCGCCCAAGGCCGCCAGCACGATCACGGCTGCAAGCAGTCCGCGTGGTTTCATGGGCTATCTCCTGCGCCACCAAACCATGAGCCCGCCGCCCACCACAGCCAGGGGAAGCAGCACGACGCTCCACCAGAAAACCAGGTTCATGCGGTTACCGCTGATGTTCAGGCGGCGGTCTTCGGGCTCTTTGGGACGGATGGAGATGAGGTCTTCATCGGATGTGAGCCAGTTGAATGTGTTCAGGGCCAGGTCGCGGTTGGCAATCTGACGGGAACCGAGGAAGTTATTCACCGCCCACTGCGACGATCCGAAGACCACAAAGCGGCCGGAGCTACCCGGCTTGCCGGCATTATAGGTTCCAGCCGCAGCCAGCAACAACGGCCCTTTTTCGCCTTTTTTCGGATCGACATGACCACCTTCTACGCTGGATGCGGCAAAACTATTGTCAGTCGTGGACATGAGTTTGTCGTCGGTTACTTTGGCATTTCCGTTGATCTTCAACGTCCGGGAAAGCGGGATTGCCGACGGTACACCTTCCTTGAAGTCCCGCACGATAGGCTGTGACTCGTAAGCCGTCACCATGGCCACTTCCGGCCCGAGGCCAAAGATCTGGCCGACGCCGCTGGTATCGAGCGCCAAATCGTTATTCATGGTGATGCCCCAATCGGCCAGTACCTTCACTATTTCGGGATCCTCGGCGCCCTCCTGCGGGCCAATGCGCACCGGCGTATCCATCAGGAGCAGCGCGCTGCCGCCGCCTTCGACGAACGCCTTGATTGCGGCCGCCTCCGCGGGAGAGTAGGCCAGCTTGGGCCCGCCGGAGACCAGCACGGTGCAATCCTTGGGGATTTCCACTGTAGTTTGCTGCACCTGCCCGATCACCGGCGCGGCCCCGGACCCCGCCATTCCGGAGGGCGCGGCTGCCTGTGCCAGGTTAACTGAGCGGGTCTTGTAGTTATTGTGCTCCAAAGCTTCCTTCAAGCTGGAGAACCCGCCGCCCGCGGTGTCGTCCAGGCTATGCTCGCCGCTGCCGGCGAGGAAGCAGGCGTTGCGCTCGCCGCCCTTGAGCGAACGGACCAGCGCGCCGGTAATTTCCTCTTCCGTGAGGCTCTTGGCATCCTCCTTGCGGTCTCCGGCGGTCACCACGATGGTGCCTTCCTGCCGTACGCCCGCGGCGCGCGCCAACTGCGGC
This sequence comes from Bryobacteraceae bacterium, assembly GCA_035511215.1. Lineage (GTDB taxonomy): Bacteria > Acidobacteriota > Terriglobia > Bryobacterales > Bryobacteraceae > Bog-159. The sequence goes on from DATKFU010000248.1 coordinate 13,371, forward strand.
TTCTTGACCGGATCGATGTAATCGACCTTCAGCTTGGGAGACAAGCTCGCGTAGCGGCCCAGCAGATCGCGCGCTTGCGGGAAATTAGTCGTCTCACCGAAGTAAGAAATATTGACATCCTTTTTCAACCCTTTTACGGCCTTGATAGTCTGGTCGGAAAGGCTGAACTGCTTGTTGGCGGTGGCATCGTACGATTTGTCGTAGCGATTAGCCAGAAAATTAACCACGCCCAGCACGGCCAAAATCACCAGGATGTAAACGGTGACATAGGCCGTATACTTCGTTTGCCTTGCTTTAATCCAGTCTGCTTTCATTTATGCTCTCCAGCGCAGCGACTCCATGGAACGGGAGGTAATGAATAGTGAGAAGAATATCATTGACAGATAGAAGACCACGTCCTTTGAGTCGAGTACCCCTTTGGCGAATCCTTCAAAGTGCGTCACGATGGACAGGTAATTCACCACCTGGCCGTAGCCGGAGCTATCGTAGGCCGTAAACCAGCTCAGCAGCCAAAGCAGCAGGCACACGAAAAAAGTGACGCCGCCGGCGATGATCTGGTTCTTGGTCGTGGTGGAGATAAACGCGCCGATGGCCAGCAGCGTCCCGCCTTGCAGGATCAAGCCCAGATACCCGATCAGGATAGGCTTCCAGTCCGGCTTGCCGAAGGCAAAGAGCAGGGCGATGTTGATGGCGGACATACCCAGCACGCATAAGTAAAGCAGGAGCGCGCCCAGCCACTTGCCCAGAATGATCTCCCAATCGAAGACGGGCGAAGTCATCAACAGTTCGATGGTGCCGGTTTTCTTCTCTTCGGCGAACAGGCGCATGGTAATCAGGGGGATCAGGAATAGGGCTACCGTGCTGGCGAATCCCAGCAAGGGCCGGATGACTTGCTCGTTGACGTTCATGGGCATGCTGCGGCCCTGCATTTCCGCCATGAAACCGAAGCGCACGAAGTCGCGGGTGGCGGTGAAGAAACCGAACCCGAAGATCAGCGCGAAAAACGCCATCAGGAGATAGGCGATCGGCGAGGCAAAGTAACTCTTGAGTTCTTTACGGCAGATAATCCAAACGTTGATCATGGTTATTCCTTGGAGGGTGCTGGCGGGGCCTGCAGGTCACCCGCGGGGCTCGCGGCGTGCCCGACGCCGGTCAGTTGCAGGAAGATGTCTTCCAGACTGAGTCCGACGGCGCGCAGCTCATTGAGGTTCCAGCCGGCCTGGACCACTGTGCGGGCAAGGTCGGCGCGAATGTGGCGGCCCTGCAGACTCTCGACTTCAAAGACCAGGCGTCCGTCGCGGACTTCGCGCGGTAACACGCGGCTGACGCCGGAAACCTGTTCCAGGCGCTGCTGCACCACACCCGGATCCAGCGGTCCGTTGGACGAGGCCACTTCGAGCGCCACGGCTTCGGCGCCGCGCAAGCGGTTGGTGAGGTTCTCGACGGAGTCGGTGGCCACCAGTTTGCCTTGATTGATGATGACCACGCGCTGACACGAGTGTTCGACTTCAGGCAGAATGTGCGTGCTCAGAATGATGGTGTGATCGCCGGCCAGGTGCTTAATCAACTCGCGGGTTTCGATGATTTGTTTGGGGTCGAGACCGGAGGTGGGTTCGTCGAGAATCAGCACGTCCGGATTATGAATGATAGCCTGGGCCAGGCCCACGCGCTGGCGGTAACCTTTGGAAAGCTTGCCGATCAGTTTGTTGCGCACGTCGCCGATCGCGCAACGCTCGGTCACTTCGCCCACCCGGCGATCCACATCGGCGCTCGAAATGCCCTTGAGCCTGCCGACGAACGTCAGATATTCGGAAACCTCCATTTCGGGGTAAAGCGGAGGGGTCTCAGGCAGGTAGCCGATGCGCTTCTTCACCTCGTGGGGATTCTCCAGGACATCGAACCCGGCCACGGTGGCGGTGCCCGAAGTGGGGGGGAGGAAGCAGGTGAGCACCCGCATGGTGGTGGTTTTGCCGGCGCCGTTAGGCCCCAGGAAGCCAACGATTTGGCCCTTCTCCACCTCGAAGGAAATGTTGTCGACCGCGACAGTGCGGGCGTATCGCTTCGTCAAACCCTGTACTTTGATCATAGTTTGATTCCGGACAAGACAAACTCTGTTGCCATTGAAGGACGCGCAACAACCAGATGGATGAGCGTGTGAACAATCATTCTAAATAGGCTGGGGAACGGTTGTCAAATGCCGCGATGCTCGCGGGATGCTCGCGGGCGCGCGTCGCGCTCCCGGCTTCCTGGGTAACGCCCAGGCGGCCATGCGTTGTGGCGCACGCACTCGTGCGTGCCGTTTCCCCACAGCATTTTTCACTCATGGGACACATTTCCGGCCTCACGGTGCGGTTCTGGGAAGCGGCCGTGCCATACCGCTACAATGTCGGTTCATGCAACGCCGGTCCGCTGTGCGCGATACCCTCGAATACTGGATGGCGCTGGCGGTGGTCGAATCGCTGGCATCCACGCCGCTACCGCTGGCGAATTGGCTGGCGCGCAGGTACGCCGGTCTGCTGGACATGGCCTTGCCGCGCCTCCGCCGGGTGGCCCTCAGCAATCTGGCGATGGCCTTCCCGGAGCGCGACCCGCGCGCGCATCGGCGCATCGCCGACGGTGTGTTCCGCTCCATCGCGCGCCTGCTGGTGACCTTCGCGCGATTTCCGCGGATGCATCGCGGCAACATCGGCGACTGGATCCGCTATGAAGGCTTCGAGCATTTCGAAGCGGCGCGCCAACGCGGATGCGGCGTGCTGTTTGCCACCGCGCACCTGGGCAATTGGGAGTTGAGCGCGTTTGCACATGCCTGGATGGCCGCGCCCATGTACGTGGTGGTCCGGCCCCTCGATAATCCCAGGATCGACGTGCTGGTAGAGCGGCTGCGCACGCTCTCCGGCAACCGCCTGATCGGCAAGAAAGAGTACGCGCGCGGCATCCTGAAGACCCTGCACGAAAACGAGGCGGTGGGCATTCTGGTGGACCAGAATGCGTCGCTCGAAGAAGGCACGTTCGTGGATTTCTTCGGCGTGCCCGCCTGCGCCGGAACCGGCTTTGCCAAACTGGCGGCGCACAGCGGAGCGGCAGTGATTCCCGGCTTCGCCTTATGGATCGAGAGCGAAAGCAAGTACGTGCTGCGCTTCTACCCGCCCATCGAAATCACGGGCGATGCGGAGGCCGACACGCGCACACTGCACCGTCAACTGGAAGCCGTAATCCGCGAATACCCGGATCAGTGGCTCTGGATTCATCGCCGCTGGAAGACGCGCCCTCCTGGTGGGGCAGGCTCGCCGCCTAATGCCACATAGTTTTCCTTATCCTGGTACTCTGGGCTCAACTGGAGGGCGGCCAATCCTGGCCGCAGCCGCCTTTTGAGGCGGCTAGGGCCGGCTAAAAGCCGGCTGCGGGCATAATTGCCCGCCCTCCAATTTATGCAGAATCGAGTCTGATTGGAAAACTACATGGCATTAGGCTCGCAGCCTGCGCGGGACTCCCAGTCCCGCCCGAATGCGGGGATTTAGAAGTGCAGCCGAGGCCGGCTACTCCTTCAGCAGCTTCCGATCCACCATCCAGTCGTGCAGCCGGTCGGGCCAGGTGGCCACCGGCAAATGCGAAGGCCGCATGCCCACGCCGTGCGGCCCGCTGGCATAGATATGCATCTCCGTGGGCACTCCCTGCTTTTCCAGATCCAGATAGAAGTTGACGGTGGTCACCACGTGCGAGCGGTCCTCATCGGTACACATCAGAAATGCCGGAGGCGCGTCCTTCGGCACGGTGATAGTCCCAGGCTGGAATCCGGGATAGATGGCCGCCACAAAATCTGGGCGTGAACTGGCGCGCTCCACCGGATCGCCGGCGTCTGCCTTGCCCGGATCGAAGCGCGTCTCGATCAGGGCGGCCAGTTCCCCGCCGGCCGAAAAACCCATGAAGCCGACGCGCGCTGGGTCCAGGCCCCATTCCGCCGCGCGGCTTCGCACAGTGCGCACGGCTCGCGCCGCATCCGGCAGCGCATCGCGCTCGACCGTATAGTGCGAGCCCGGCGCGCGCGCCAACCGATACTTCAGCACGAAGGCCGCGATGCCGTTGCGGTTGAGCCAGTCGGCAATTTCCCAGCCCTCTTTGTCGATGACCAGCTGCGAATGGCCGCCGCCCGGCGCGACCACCACAGCCATGCCGTTGGCTTTCTCTTTCGGCGCCAGGAAAACGTAGATCGAAGGGTAGTGCACCACGGTGAATCGTTTGGGCAGTTTGGTATTCGCCGCGGATTCGAACACCTCGGCCGCTGTCTCCCCTTCCGAACCCGGCGCGCCGCTCGGCCAAAGCCGGATCTCCTCGCCGCGCTCAACGGCGAACGCATATCCGCAAACCAGCACCAGACTGAAAATAAGCTTGGCGATCATAACTGGAAAAGTTTATCACAAGCTGCTATCACAGCCACTCGCAATGCCGTCATAGCCGCTCGTGGGTGTGCCACCTACGCTGCGAAATGGTGCTCCGATTAGCGGTTTTGGCCATTTTACGATTTGCATGGCACTAACTCGGGTGCTATACTCCAGCGTGGTTTGGACGTTTGGAGATTTGTTTGCTGCAAGTCCGGAGATATGAACGGTCCTGCCGGAACTTGGAACCGTTATCTTGAGACTCACCCTATGGATGAGAGAGCCATCAGTGCTATAGGTAACAGTATCTTCCGTGTCCTGATCGTCGACGACGATCCAGCCGGTGCGCGCCTGCTGCAGGAGGTGATGAAGAATCTACAGCGCCGGCACGAATTGCACGTCGTTTGGGACGGCATGGAGGCGCTTGACTTCCTGCATTGCCGGGGTGCCTACCAGGGTGCGCCGCGGCCGCACCTCATTCTGCTCGATATCAACATGCCGCGCCTCGGAGGTTTCGAAACCCTGACCGCCATCAAGAGCGATCCGGAACTTTGCCTGATCCCCGTAATCATGCTTTCAACATCCAATTCACCGCACGACGTCCGGAAGAGCTACCAGGCGCATGCCAACTGTTACGTGCAAAAGCCCACGAATCTGGATCGCTCCGTAAAATTAGTTCTGGCTATAGAATCGTTCTGGATGAACTTCGCGCTCTTGCCCGGACGCAATGAAGGCGCTCCGAGACGTTGCCAACCGACGGATTCCAAATGGGATAACATCGAAAACCTCGCTTCGAAACCCGCGCAAAGCCACACTGGTACGCCGATTGCTTCTGGATCGGCGGAGGCGAGCAGCCGAGCGATGAGTATCAATGGTTCGCCAACGGGAACTGAAGCACCGTCGCGCCAGTCCGGTTGTGAAGAACACAACCGTCTCTTGGATGAGTTCGGGATAGCAGTTCGGGCGCTCATAGATCTGCATGAGCAGCAGTTCCTGGCGATCGTTGACGGTGACAGCGAATGTCATCGATTCGATCTTCTGATCCACATGGCCAACGAGAAAAAGCAACTGGCTAAGTATGCTTATCTGCGCCATGTGCAAGAGCACGGCTGCTCGAACTATTGATGCAGTTAACAACTCTGGAACGTGAAGTCATTACCGATAGTATGTTGAAGATTCAGTCCGTCCAGGCATCCCTGGATCAGATCGACGGATCCAAATTCCCGGACATTGATGAGATTCATAGCTGCCTTAGGACCGCTAACAAGAGTTTCTCGGCCGCATTGAGAACTGGCCCTTCGAAGCGCGTTAAACGCTGATGCTTTGCAGCTGGCGCGGCTGAAAGCTCCATCTCTCCCTCCGCGACAAATAAAACAGGTAAACCTTCGGCGGTTCAGGTGTGCGCGTGCGCGCGCCGCCGCCGGGGAAAGACAGCGATCCAAGGAGGCGCGGTTCTATGAGCACGAGCCGGCAATATCGTATTACGTCGCCAACAATAGCCATTTTTTCTTATGGGGGCGAGCGCACGACCGTTACATTACCCGCCGAGGCAATAGTCCGTGTCTCCGTAGAGCCGCAGGCCGGTGATCAATTGATCGATGTGCTTTGGAATGGTAACAAATATCTAATGTTCGCCCAGGATCTGAGGGACCGCGCGGAACGGATCGAAGATTGAGCCAGTGCCGCGGCACGCAGCTACGCAAACGCACCCGCACCAGGCCGCGCGGCGGGAACATGGCGACGCGATCAACGTGGATCGCGCCGTAGCCGCCGCGCGCGCTGGCTTTCGTACGGCTGCTTGTCTTACACGCTTCGTTCCGCCAGGTCGTAGCGATCCAGGTTCATCACTTTGTTCCACGCAGCCACGAAGTCCTTCACAAACGCATCCTTCGAGTCGTCGCTTCCATAGACCTCCGCGATTGCCCGGAGTTGGGAATTGGAACCGAACACAAGGTCGGCGCGTGTGCCCGTCCACTTGATTTCGCCGGTCGCGCGATCGCAGCCCTGATACACGCATTCGGACGTAGAGGATGACTGCCACTTCGTATTCATGTCGAGCAGGTTGACGAAGAAATCGTTCGTCAATGTCTCCGGCCGCTTGGTAAAGATGCCGTGTTTGGACTGCCCGAAGTTGGCATTCAGGGCGCGCATCCCGCCTACCAGAACCGTCATCTCGGGGGCGGTCAGTGTCAGCAACTGCGCCCGGTCCACCAGCAGTTCTTCCGCCGCTCTTTGGCGTCCTTTCCGCTGGTAATTCCGGAACCCGTCCGCGGTCGGCTCTAATACCTCGAAGGCGTCGACGTCGGTCTGCTCCTGTGATGCATCCGTCCGCCCCGGCGTGAAAGGAACCTTTACTTCGTGCCCGGCCCTTTTTGCCGCTTCCTCGACGGCCGCGCAGCCGCCCAGAACAATCAGGTCAGCCAGCGAAACCTTCTTCCCGCCAGGCTGCGCGCCGTTGAATTCCTTCGCGATCGCCTCCAACTTGTCAAGAACCTTGGCCAGTTCGGCGGGCTGATTGACTTCCCAATACTTTTGCGGCGCGAGGCGAATGCGGGCCCCGTTGGCGCCGCCTCGTTTGTCGCCGCCGCGGAACGTTGCAGCCGACGCCCAAGCCGTCGAGACCAATTGGGAGATGGACAGTCCGGATGCAAGGATCTTCGCCTTCAACCCGGCGATGTCCTCCTCGCTGATCAGTTCGTGATCCACGGCCGGAACGGGATCCTGCCACAGCAGCGTCTCTTTAGGAACAAGCGGGCCAAGGTAC
>DATKFU010000249.1:0-11563 GCA_035511215.1 Bryobacteraceae bacterium
CTATTTTGTGGCTTCCGTCGCTCATAGTTTCCTCCTTGAGTGCTCTTTTTACCAGGGAACGATGCCTTGCGCATTCGAGAACGTCCCAGTCGGACCATCACCATTGAGCAGCGCCAGGCGAATGATCTCCGCCGCCCCTTCGGGAATGGTCTGGGTCCCCTGATGGCGGTTGAGATCGGTTGCAGTGTAGCCGGGGTCGACCGAATTCACCTTGATCGACGTATCGCGCAGTTCGTAGGCGAGTTGCACAGTGAGCATATTGAGACCTGCCTTCGATGCCGCGTAGCCGAGATACTTCGCAGCCACATGGGTCCATGCTGGATCGCCGCTCTTCGTGAGCGACCCGAGTCCGCTCGACACATTGACGATGCGCGCGGATGGAGCCTTGCGCAACACTGGAAGCATTGCCTGGGTTACTGCAACGCCGCCCAGGAAGTTTACGCGGAACGACCGCTCTATTGCCTCGAGACTGCAACTCGACGGCAGGCCGTCCCCCTGCGCGGCGATGCCGGCATTGTTGACGAGGACGTCGAGATGGCCGAAGTCGGCATCGATAGCTTGTGCGGCAATGGCGATCGTGGCCAAATCGTCGAGATCGATCGCGAGGTAGCGGACATCGTAACGTTTGAGCTTGGCTGCCGCCTCCTCGCCGAGCGCTTGATTGCGCGCGCCCAGTAGAACCTTGTAACCCGCCGCGGCGAGCTGCTGGGCGACTTCGAAGCCAATGCCTTTATTCGCTCCGGTAACGAGGGCGATTTTCTTTGGTGCGCTTTGCATTTTTGTTTCTCTCCTCACAGTGTTAGTTATTTCAGGCTTCGAACGCGCTCGCGTGATCGAGATCGGCAATTAGCCCAGGCTGCGCCGTTGGGCGCCATCCCAGCCGTTCCTGCGTGAGCGCGCTGGAAGCTGGACAGTCGGCTCCCACGAACATCCCCAGAAAGCCAAAATGCTGGGCCGCCTCCTCGGGGGACAGGGCGACGACCGGCACCTTCAGACCCCGGCCGATCGCGTTGGCGATCTCGCGCACCGGCACGCCCTCTTCGGCGACCGCGTGATACCGGGCGCCGGCGGATTGTTTCTCAAGCGCCGCCTTCTCCAGCACCAGCCTGTAGAGATGGGCAGCATCGAGCAGGCCCACCGCGGGCCAGCGGTTGAGCCCGTCGCCGACATACGCCGAGACACCTTTTTCGCGAGCTGTAGCGATCGCGTAGGTGACCAGGCCTTGCTTGAACCGGTCGTGGACCTGCGGAAGGCGCACCACCGACGCGCGTACACCGCGCGCCGCGAGCGAAGCTGCTGTCTGTTCCGAAACTCGGGGAAACGAAGTGGAACTGGAAGCGGGCACATCGTCGTCTTCCGTCGCGAGGCGCCCTGGCGCGATGAGCCCTGTCCCGGAGGTGACCACCAGGGGGCGACCGGAGCCGGCCAGCGAGGAGCCGAGCGCCTCGATGGCGCGCCTGTCCATCTCGCAGTTCGCCGCGAACTTTGAAAAGTCGTGGTTAAAGGCGGTGTGAATCACGCCATCCGACATGGCTGCTCCGCTGCGCAGGCTTTCCAGGTCTTCAAGATCGCCTCTATGCACCTGCGCACCCGCATCGATGAGCGCCTTGGCGCCCGCATCTGTCCGAGCAAGACCGAGCACCCGATGGCCCGCGTTGATTAGCTCCGGAATAATCGCGGAACCGATAAAGCCTGTAGCGCCTGTTACGAAAACTAGCATACTCTAATCCTTTCTGGGCTGGCAGCTTCGAGTCGCCGTCTAGGCAACCGGCATTGACCAACCGCTCCGAATTTGATAAAACGGAGATAGTCTCCGCATATGTAGATTACCGGAGAGTGTCTCCGGTTGCAAGCTTTTTCGGAATGGCTACGAAACGTCCCCTCCCTCTTCAACGAAAGCCGCGCGCAGATGCGGAACGGAATCGCGACCGTGTTCTGGAGGTTGCGAAGCAGGCATTCACCCGGTCGGGCGCGGATGCCAGCCTGGATGACATTGCCAAACAGGCGGGCGTCGGGGCGGGAACGCTATATCGCCATTTTCCTTCGCGCGCGGCTCTGATCGAGGCGGTTTATCGGACCGAGGTCGAAAAGCTGGCCGCTGCGGAGCGGAACTTTGCCGAGACCATGCCCCCGATCGAGGCGTTGCGCGCGTGGATGTTGTTGTTTGTTGACTACATCGCGACGAAGAAGATCATCGCGCCGGCTCTGAATACGCTGCTCGGGGGCCATTCGAAGGTGTTCGAAGCCTCTTACAATCGGATCTGGGAAGCGATTCGCGCCCTGGTGAAGCGCGCCATCAAGAACGGCGACATACGTAAAGACCTTGACCCGATCGATCTGCTTCGCGCCCTGATCGGCGTGTCCAACGTCGTGTCCACTCCTGACTGGCAACAAAGCGCCAGGCGACTGGTGGATATTCTCATCACTGGCTCGCGGCCGGTCAAATAGATCCACTGCTAGCCCAACTTCGTCACGAAAACGGCTGCAAGCCGGCTAAGCTCTTCAGAATCAGTCTAGGCGATGGCCGAGTCTACACTACATCCGTGATCGCCTTGCAGACGGTCCGGAAGGTTCAAGTGGAGTTGTTGGAGCAAAGCCGTCTGCTCTGCGGTGGGTTCGGTGATGCGGCGCAGTCGGATCTCGCGCCCGCCGGTGGTGGGCAAGACTATATCAGCACTTGCCGCGAGGATGTGGCGCTGCTGGCGGAGATTTCGGTGGCCCAAATCTATCGCTTGCGCCATAGCGCAGGGTACCGGAAGCAGCGGGTGGTCTACCAAGTTACGCGCGCGGTGCAGGTAGCCATGGCCCGCTGGTTCTCGCGGGGGCCAAGCCGCTGGAAGCCGAGGACCAGGACGGCTAGAACCGCCGCCAGAGCCCCGACAGTCAGCAGCAGTCTCTATGCTTCGACATGCCCGGAGCCCCTCTTCAACATGCCGAGGCAATACCAGAATACGGTCCCTGCAGTAATCAACACCGTGGCGACGTTTAGGAGGAAGCGTGCGGTTAGTTCGCCTTGCAGGAAATAAGTGAGGAACGTGATCAGATCCCCAATCATCGAACCCGCCGCGATCAGGAGCGCGATATAGGTAAACCATTTGCGGACGCCCGATTCTAGCTTCTCGGGATGCGTCTCCACGTCCCACATGATGAAGCGCATGACGATCGGGAAGATGGGAAAGGCACGATATGCAAGCCATTTCGCTCGAAACCGCGCGAAGGTCGGGATACTGCTGGACCAACGCATCCGGAAACCCGTGATGGATATAGGTGAACATAACGGTTTTCGGACGCCTCTATCAGAGCCTGACCGGACTGCCGGTGCGCGCCGGAGGCGCCGGGGAAGCGGCCCGGAATGCCTTTCTGTACTTACTGGCCTTTTCTACTCTGGGAACGTGGACCATCGCGCTCGGTTCGCCATAGATATCCTCAGCCGCCCAACCCTGTTCGCGGAGGAGACCGACCAGAAAATCGTCCGCGGCGCCCTTGGCTTTGGCGGACTCGATGTAAGCCAAAACCTTTTCAGACTTGCCGGTCTGCTCCATGGCTCCATTCTAGCCCGGTGCGCTGTGCGCTTGAGTTTGGTCTACGCCAGCGGCGCCCAGTCAACCGCGCCGTTCCTAACCAGGCTGATTTCGACAATCTCGGCCCACGGGTAGAAGTGCGCGCCCGTCGAATCCTCGGCCACCACCCCCAGGCTGGAAACCTCCCGCAAGGTTAACGGCGGCAGGTCATCGTCCACGGCCACGATCCGCACCCGCTTGCCCAGCAGGTTGTGCAGAAAAACGCTGTCGTTATTCATGTGCAGCCTCCAAGCGCGCTATTGTAACATTTATAGGAGCCGGATATCCGAAACTGTTCAGGCGCGTTTACGTCTTATAATGAGGATTGACCCAACTCCGGAACTTAATCATGCAAACACCTAAGCTTCGCCGCCGCGTAACAATTCTTGCGTCTTGCGGCATTCTTCTAAGCTGCCTGCCCCTGTGCGCCGATGAGGGCATGTGGACATTCGACAATCCGCCCGTCAAGCAGTTGGAGGAGAAGTATCACTTCACTCCGACGCAGCAGTGGCTGGACCACGTGCGCCTCTCCTGTGTGCGGCTGAATGACGGCGGCTCCGGCTCGTTCGTCAGTGCGCACGGCCTGCTGCTGACCAACCACCACGTGGCGCGCGGCCAACTGCAAAAGAACTCCACAGCCGAGCACGACTTCGTCAAGAACGGATTCTACGCGGCCACGCCCGACGAAGAAATGAAATCGCCGGACCTGGAAGTGAACGTCCTGATGTCGATGGAGAACGTCACCCAAACGGTGCTGGCGGCCCTGAAGGGAGCCCATACGCCGGAAGAAGAATTCACCAGGCGCAAAGCCGCGATCGCCGACATGGAGCGCCAGAGCTTGCAGAAAACCGGCTTGCGGTCCGACGTGGTGACGCTGTACCAGGGCGGCGAATACTGGCTCTACCGCTATAAGAAGTACACCGACGTGCGGCTGGTGTTCGCGCCCGAGGACCAGGCGGCTTTCTTCGGCGGGGATCCGGACAATTTCACCTATCCGCGCTACGACCTGGATATGGCTCTATTCCGCGTTTACGAAAACGGCAAGCCCATCGAAACGAAGGACTATTTGAAATGGAATCCGAAGGGCGCCGGCGACAACGAGTTGGTGTTCGTGCCTGGGCATCCCGGCAGTACGCAACGGTCGGATACTGTCGCGCAGCTCGAATTCGACCGCGATCACTTCGAGCCGATCGTCTTGAAACTGCTGAAACGCCGGATTGAGGTGCTGCAGCAATATAGCGCGCAGGGCACCGAGCAGGCGCGCCAGGCTGCGTCGATGATCTTCGGTCTCCAAAACAGCGTGAAGGCCATAGACGGCCGCTACAAGGGCTTGCTGGATAAGAGCGTGATGGACAAAAAACGCCAGGATGAAGAGGATTTCAAGGCTAAAGTGATGGCCAATCCCGAGTGGGCGAAAGCCTACGGAGACGCCTGGAGTGCTATCGCTGAAGCCGCTCGAAAGGCGTCTTCGCGAGCGAAGCAGCAGTTCTACCGCAGCACCGATTCGCAGCTCGGCAGCACGGCTGCGACCATCGTGGACTATGTGGCCGAAATCAAAAAACCGGACGGCGAGCGTCTGGCCGGATATCACGAGGCCCAATTGGAATCCCTACGGCAGCGGTTGTTCTCCCGGGCGCCTGTCTATCCGGCTATGGAGATCGCGCGCATGACCGGCGCGCTCGAAGCGGACGTAGCCGAACTGGGAGCGGACGACGCATTTCTGAAGATCGTGCTCGACGGCCGCTCGCCGAAAGAAGCGGCGACGGCGTTGGTGAACGGTACTAAGCTGGCCGATGCCGCGGTCCGCAAGCAGTTGGTGGAGGGCGGCGAGACTGCGGTGGCGGCTTCTACCGATCCCATGATCGTGCTGCAGCGCAAGCTGGATCCGTTGCGGCGCGAAATGATCAAGTGGCAGGAAGACAATGTACAGAGCGTGGAGCAGGAGGCCGGTGAGAAACTGGGCAAGGCGCGCTTTGCGGCTTACGGCAAGACTACCTATCCCGATGCGACTTTTACTCTGCGGCTCTCCTATGGACAGGTGCAGGGTTATCCGATGAATGGCACCGAAGCGCCCTACAAGACCACTTTCTACGGCCTGTGGGACCGCGCCACCAGCTTCGATTTCGAGGGGCCGTTCTATCTGCCGTCGCGCTACAAGGAAAACCGCGACAAGCTGGACCTGGCGACACCGCTGGATTTCGTGACCACCAACGACATCATCGGCGGAAACTCCGGCTCGCCGGTGATCAACCGGAACGCCGACATTGTCGGACTGATCTTCGATGGCAACATCGAATCGTTGGTGGGCGATTTCGTGTACGACGGCACGGCCAATCGTGCGGTAGCGGTGCATACCGGGGGCATGACGGAAGCGCTGCGTAAGTTGTACGGGGCCGATCGGCTGGTTAAGGAGATGCTCAGCGAGTAGGCGCAGCCAGCGCGCGCCACGCAGATATCAGCAAATTGGGAACTGGGCGGCCTCTTGGAGGCCCCCTTCGGTCACACCGCCGATTCTTACGTCGATCAAGCTATTGGGTTCCGCGGCGCGCGCCAATTGCACCTTCAGGTAATTGGCGCTCAGCGCTGCGGCCGATTCGTGCAGCGTCAATACCGAAAGCGTGTGCCCCAGCATGCTGCGCCGGAAATCCAGATTCTTGTGCGCGGCCAACTCGCGCAAAATCCGATTGCGCTCCTTGCGCACCGGCATGGGCACCTGCTCCTCGATTTCGGCGGCAGGCGTGCCGGGACGCGCCGAGTAAGTGAATACGTGCAGATAGGTGAATGGCAGGCTCTCGATAAATTGGCGGCTCTCCTCGAAATCGGCGGCAGTCTCGCCGGGGAATCCTACCATCACATCGGCGCCCACCGCGCAATCCGGCATCAGCGCGCGCGCCCGTGCGATGCGGTCGGCGTAATGCCGGGGACGGTACTTGCGATGCATGCGGCGCAGGATGCGGTCGCAGCCGGACTGCAGCGGGGCATGTACGTGCCTGGCGATGCGGGGCGAGGCGGCCATCAGGCCCAGCAGATCGTCAGAAAAATCCATGGGCTCGACGGAGCTGAGCCGCAGCCGTTCGATTCCAGTCTCATCGAGCAGCCGGCGGATCAGATCCGCTAAGCGCACGCGGCTGCCCGACTCCCGGCCCCAGCGCCCCAGGTTAATGCCGCTCAGGACCACTTCGCGATGGCGCCGGCTCAGGCTGCGCACCTGTTCGACCACCTGGTCCGCGGGCGCGCTGCGGCTGCGCCCCCTGACAAACGGAATGATGCAGAACGAACAGCGGTTGTTGCAGCCGTCCTGGACCTTCAGGTTGGGGCGGGTACGATCGCCCGCCGCCTCTTCGACCGGCGCGGAGAGGAAGTCGTGCTGCGCGAAGATATCGCCCACTAAGATGTTTCCGTGATAGGGCGCGGCGCCGACCAGTTCGGCGATCTGCGATTTGTGGGAATTTCCCACGACCCATTCGACGCCCTGCATGGCGGCCAGTTCGTCAGGGGCGCGCTGTGCATAGCAGCCCGTCACTAGGATGCGGGCCGCGGGATTCTCGCGGTGTACCCGGCGCACGGTTTGGCGCACGTCTTCATCCGCGGCCTGGGTCACGGTGCAGGTGTTCAGGATCACCAGGTCGGCGTGGCTGCGCTCTGCCGCCGCGTCCAGACCCTTGGCCGAAAGCAGCGTCTCCAGAGCGGCGCCATCGGCCTGGGTGGCCCGGCAGCCAAAGTTTTGGACGAAGAAGTTAGGCACTCTGTTTATTATAAGGGGCGCGCGCGTGTCAAACGCGGCCCCCGCAGGATCCTGCGGAGACCCGGACGAAGCACCTCGGGCGGCGCAGCGACGTCGCCCGAGTCGCCAAGAGCGCGGGCTTCGTGGCTATGCGTTGCACTGTCGCGGGCGATATAGCGATCGTGTGCGCGCCACTGCCCGCTGGCCGGTTTGGTGGTACCTCACTCGCACCGCGCATCGTTGGTTACACTCCGGGGAAGTCATGCGACCAACGCGGCAAAATCACGCGCAGACGATGCCCTGGCGCTCGATCAACAGATCTCCGGCGAACGCGCCATGGATGTGCTGAACTGGCGGCCGGCAATCGCCATCGGTGCTCGAAGAGCTGGCCGGCGGCTTATATTAATGCGCTGCCGGCGGCTGCACCGTGACGGCCGGCTTGGCTCCTGGAGCTATCGCCGCCGCGGGGGCCGGTCCGAAATAGTCGGGGTTCATGACTACGGGCGTGGCGGCCTTCAGGTCGTCCATGGTCTTCTTGACCAATTCCCCGTTCAGTTTCTTCTCGATCTCCGCCCGTACTTCGACGAAGGTCTTCTCGTTCCGCGACTCGACCTTAATGATGTGATATCCGAACTGGCTCTTCACCGGTTCGCTGAGCTCGCCGACGGGAATCTTGAAGGCCACTTCCTCGAAGGCCGGCACCATGCGGCCATGCCCGAAAGTGCCCAGGTCGCCGCCGTTGGCGCCGGAGCCCGCGTCGTCGGATTCGGCTTTAGCCAGCGTGGCGAAATCAGCGCCATCCACCAGCTTCTTCCGGATGTCCTGCGCCTTCGCCAGCGCCTCTTCTTCGGTCAGTTCCTTGGCGTCCTTCTTCAGGGGAACCGGCGATCCTTTAAACCGAATCAGGATGTGGCGCGCTTTTAGCTGCAAATAGTCCGACTTGTGTTCCTCGTAGTATTTGCGCTCGGCGGCTTCGTCCGCTTTGGTGGTGGACTGTAGATTCTGATAATACTGGTTGGCCAGCAGTTGTTCGGTTTGAAAAGCCAGTTGATCCTTGAAGGCGGCCGTATCCTCAAGCTTGAGGCGGTGCGCTTCCTGCGACATCACTTTGAACATGATCATTCTCTCGGCGAACTGGCGGCGGCCGGTGGTACGCATCTGCGCGCGGTATTGCTCCGGGATCATGTCGATCAAGCGATCGAACTCGGCTGCGGTAATCTTTTCCTCTCCGATCGTGAGGACCACGGTTTCCGGCGGAACCTGAGGGACGGGCGGAGCGGGTGGCCGCCCTGGCATGACCATCGGCCTGGCCGGTTGACCGGCGGGCGCGGCAGGGGGCCCGGGTTGCGAAGCTGGCGGCGCCTGCGCGAGCAGGCAGGCCAGTGGCGTTAAGAATAGCAAGAGTTGCAGAGATTTCATCTACTTGATGATACCAATAACCTGGAGCCCGTTGTTCGACCGCGGCACGCACGGGCGCGTGCGCCGCTTAACCAGCCGCCATGCCTGCCGATACCTCGGTATCTACAGGCGATGCGGTGCCCGGCACCACTACGATTCCGGATTCGGTGACGGTGTAGCCGCGGGCGCGGTCTTCGTCTTCGTCGTAGCCTATCACGCTGGATTCGGGGATTTCGACGCCTGTGTCGACGATGGCGCGACGGATGCGGCTGTTACGCCCGATCTTGACGTTGGGCATCAGAATCGAGTACTCGACCTCGCAGTAACTGTTGACGCGCACGCCGGTAGACAGCACGCTGCGGACCACCCTGCCTCCGGAGACGATGCCGCCGGCGGCCACAATGGAATCCACGGCCACACCCATGCGCCGCCCTTCTTGCGCGAACACGAATTTGGCCGGCGGCGCCTGCACCATGCGCGTCCGAATCGGCCAGGTGCGATCGTACAGATTGAACTCGGGCGACACGGCTACCAGGTCCATGTTGGCTTCGTAAAACGCGTCGATGGTGCCCACATCGCGCCAGTAGCGCGCCTGCTTGCCGTTTATGTCCCGGAAATCGTAGGCGATCACACGGCACTTTTCGAGCGCGGCGGGAATTACGTCCCTGCCGAAATCGTGAGAGGAAGCGGGGTTCTGCGCGTCCTCCCGGAGCAGGCGCAGCAGCACGCCGGTCTTAAAAAGGTAGATTCCCATGGAAGCGCTGACCATCTCCGGATTGAAAACGGAACGCGCCGGGTGGCCATGCCGTGGCTTTTCCTCGAAACCTACCACCCGGTGGCCGCGCGCGATTTCGGCGATGCCGTACCGCCCGGCTTCCTCTGGCGCCGTCTGCAGCGTGGCGATGGTGATGTCGGCCTCGTGCCAGGAGTGCCAATCCACCATCTCCCGGTAGTTCATTTTGTAGATATGGTCGGCGGCCAGGATCAGCGTCAGTGCGGGCTCTTCCGCGGCGATGCTCTGGCTGTTCTGAAAGACCGCATCGGCCGTCCCCAA
Organism: Bryobacteraceae bacterium; assembly: GCA_035511215.1. Taxonomy (GTDB): domain Bacteria; phylum Acidobacteriota; class Terriglobia; order Bryobacterales; family Bryobacteraceae; genus Bog-159. The sequence goes on from DATKFU010000249.1 coordinate 9,737, forward strand.
ATACCAGTCGTCGCGCAGGCGCTTCATGGGAGGGATGGTTTCGATGAACTCGCCGAGTTCGGGCGACAGGATGTTCCAGCCGTCCCGGACATGCCGGATCAGGTCCAGCGATTTGTACTGTGTTAGGATGAAAATTCGTCTGAGGTCGGAGTTAATGCAGTTCGACAGGGTGAAGTCTATGATGCGGTAAACGCCGCCGAAGCACACAGCCGGCTTGGCGGTATCCCTGGTGAGGGGGGATAATCGCTCGCCGGCGCCGCCTGCCAATAAAATTGCTAATACCGTCTCCATATCAGTTAAACTATTGAAAAAAGTATGGTTGCGCGCAAAATTGGTCGCGTGGCGAAGTTTTTTTCGCTAAATTGGGCTTGACTTTGTCCGCCAACCACTTAATGATATCAGTACCTTCTCTGCGAAAGGCAGAAAAATCTCGGTCGGGTTGGGAGGTGTAGTTTTAATTGGCTGAAGTAAAGTTACAGGATGGCGAAACGCTCGAAAACGCTCTGCGGCGCTTCAAGCGAAAGGTCCAGCAAGAGGACATTATCAAGGAGGTCAAGAGACACTCCTTCTACTTGAAGCCGGGAGAAAAAAAGCGGGTCAAGCAGGCTCTAGCCCGCAAGCGGAACCGGAAAAAGTCACGCCGGGAAATCGAATAAACGACGGGCGGGCAGGTTTCGAACCTGTCCGCTCCACAACCCGTTCGAGGAAACCAGGTTGGGTTATGGCGGAGTTCCAGGATCGGATTCTCAAGTGCTCGGAATGTGGGACTGAATTTGTTTTCACCGCGGGGGAACAACACTTCTTCCACGACAAGAATTTTAAGAACGAGCCCAAGCGCTGCAAAGCATGCAAGAGCAAGCGGCAGGCTGGGCCATCGGGCGCGGGCAAAGCGGAAACCACGACGGTTTGTTCGCAGTGCGGCCGTGAAACCACGGTGCCCTTTAAACCCACGCAGGGGCGGCCGGTATATTGCCGGGAATGCTTCCTGAGCCGCAAGACGCAGGCGGCCGGCGCCGGGGGCGACAGGTAGGGCCCTGCCGGGGCGGACCTGCAGGTCTGCACGGGACTTGCAGTCCCGCCCGACAAGGGCAGATTGTCTCCAATGCCAGCGCGCGCGGATACCCTGCACCTCGCCCTTAAAGTCGCCGTTTACATTTCCCTCTATTTCGCCACGGCCTTCGTGCTAGGTCCGCCGCTGTACTGGCTCGGCGGATACGTCGTGAGTATCACCGCCACAGGGCTGCTGGCAGCCGCGTTGAGCAATAGCCTGTGCCTGCGGATCTACGCGCATCGGGGCATCGCCGCCATCGGACTGCAGGGCGATAAAGCGGCGCTGGCTAACCTGGGATTCGGTTGCCTCGGCGGCATGGGCGCGGCCGCCCTGGTGCTGGCAGGTCCGCTGCTCTTCCAAGCGGCCAGCATCCGCAGCGATCCGGGCGCTTCGGCCACCCTGTCTTCGTTTTTTTTCGTTTCCGTGCTGCTGCTGTTCGGATCGGCCGGGGAAGAATTGTTGTTCCGCGGATTTGGCTTCCAGGTGATGCTGCGCGCGTTGGGCAATTGGCAGACCGTGCTGCCTGTGGGCATTATCTTCGCCGCTATGCACGCAGGCAATCCCAACGCCACCTGGCTGGGCCTGGCGAATACAGCGGGATTCGGCATCCTGTTCGGCTACGCTTTTCTGCGCAGCCACGACATCTGGCTGCCTATCGGCCTACATTTCGGTTGGAACTTTACACTTCCGCTTTTCGGCGTCAACGTCAGCGGGCTTACAATGAGATTGACGGGATTCACCATGCGGTGGTCCGCCGGGACGCTTTGGAGCGGCGG
>DATKFU010000250.1:0-3489 GCA_035511215.1 Bryobacteraceae bacterium
CTTTTCAGGCCGCGGACCTGGGGTTCATTCTGCACTCGCGCCACCAGTTCCATTGGCACACCGGTTATATTCCGCCGCAACCTATGGCGGTGCCGCATATCGGCGCGGTGATCGCGAAGACCATGGGGCCGCGCGTGGATACCATGCCTCCGTTCATCGCGATCGGCCAGAATCTGGAGATCGGCGGAGAATCGGCGGCGCTGAAGTCATTCCACACGGCCGGATTTTTGGGCAGCGAATACGGCCCGGTGCTGCTGACCGATCCGCAGGACGCGGCATCGGCGGTGCGTCCGCCTTCCGACCTGGGCAGCGCGCGGTTTGTGAGCCGGCGGAAACTGTATGAGAAGGTTCTCGCGAATCAGCCCGTATATCAATTCGCCGGCGATTATCAGCGGCGCAGCCTGCTTCGTTCGATGGATGCGGCCGACCGCCTGCTGACGTCTCCATCCGCGAAGGCCTTCGATCTTTCGCTCGAGCCCAGAGATAAGGCCGATCTCTATGGCGCTACTCGTTTCGGACAAGGCTGTCTGCTGGCGCGCCGGTTGGTAGAGTCAGGCGCACGCTACGTCGAAGTTACCAGCGAGTACATTCCGTTTCGCTGGTGGGACAGCCATCAGGATGGACACTCGCGCGCCGAGATGATGAAGAAAATCGTCGATGGCCCGGTGGCTCAGCTGATTCTCGATTTGGAAGAGCGCGGTCTTCTCAACCGCACGCTGGTGGTTCTGGCCAGCGAGTTCAGCCGCGATGCCGTCACTGAAGGAAAGGTGGGCAAAGAGGTCAAGGACCAGGCGAATACGCCTGACGTCATGACGCTGCCCGCGCACTACGGCATGCACCGCCATTTCACCGCGGCCGGTTCGGTGCTGATGTTCGGCGGCGGAATTAAGAAAGGCTTCGTCTACGGCAAGACCGCCGACGAGCGCCCTTGCACGACTATCGAGAATCCGCTGCCGCTTGAAGACCTCCACGCCACCATCTATCGCGCGCTCGGGATCGCGCCCGATCAATATTTCCTGAATGAGAAACGGCCCGTCTACGTCACTAAGGACGGCAAGGGCAAGGTGGTCAACGAGGTTTACGCCTAAGCCGGGCGCGGCGGCTTCGGCTGGTGTTTTCAACGGCGACACCCCTGTCGGCATGGCCCCAGGGGCCGCCAAAAGCGATGAAGCCCGCCCGGGCTGCGGGTGTCTGGAGGTTGGCGATCTGGCGCAGTCGGTTAAGGCCGGCAAATTCACAGGGGGCAATCCGTTGCGCTTCCATTTGGTGGGTTAGCATTTTTGTATACTATTAAGACATGAAGGGGCCGAGCTGAAACGAAAGCTGGAAGCGCTTGGCTGCGAAATGGAAGATGGAACCAAACATTGGATTGTCACCTATCGCGGAATCAAGACCACCATCCCGCGCCATCCCACCAAGGAAATCCGGACAGGCAATACGTATGGAGTACCCAGCGTTGTTCGAACCCCAACCGGAAGGCGGCTACCTGATCACTTTCCCCGATTTCGAGTGGGGCATTTCCCAAGGCGATGCCGAAGAAGACTCCCGCATGATGGCCACTGCCTTGCTCCAAACTATGGTCCAAAAGCATATCCGAGATGGCGAGCCGCTGCCCAAAGCTTCCCGGCTCCGCGGCCGCAAGTACCGTCTGATCCGCTTGCCTGCGATGCAAGCAGCCAAAGCCGAGCTATATCGTCAATTCCGCTCCTCCGGTTTGCGCAAAATCGATCTTGCATCCCGCATGGGCATTCCCAAGACTGTGGTAGACCGCCTCTTCGACTTGGATCACCATACGCGCATGAATCAAATTGAAGCTGCCTTCGAAGCGCTAGGCAAGCGAATTGGCATCGTGGTGGAGAACGCTGCCTAGACTTTCCGCAGCCCTCTAAGGCGCAGCGCGAAGGGCAAAACGCTCACCCGCGAGAGCGGAAAAGTCCGCTCCCCAACTGCCGCGGGCGACGGCGTACCGCACCCAAAGTGCCTGTCACGACCATACAGTGGCATTGCAGTACAATTGGCAAGGGCCGCTACAAGCCCGAGAAATAGCCACGATCTCGGCTCGAGGCGCTCTGCGTACGAGACATTGGTCTTGGATACAATACAGATGGAGGAGAGCGATGAAAATCGTTTTTGGAAGTGCGGTCTCGCCGCAGCGCACCTCCGCAGGAACCGGCCCAGTTCTAGGTCCCAGGCTTCAAGCGCTCGGACGCTTGAGGAGCAAGGAGAAATGACGATGAAATTGGCGAAAGCGGCGTTGCTTTTTGCCCTGGCTTCGGTGGCGGCCTGGGCCCAGGTCAATATCGGCGAACAGAAGCCCGAAGCCAGCCTGCCCTTCACCATGACCACGGTGGCCACATTCAACCTGCCCTGGCGCTTGGCCTTCCTGCCTGACGGCCGCATGTTGATCACCGAAAAGGTCGGGCCCGTCTGGCTGGTGTCCCAGCAGGGAGAGAAGATCCAGGTGGGAAATACGCCCAAAGTCTATTACTCGGGCCAAAGCGGCATGCACGGCGTCTTTCTCTCGCCCCATTACGCCACCGACCACAGCATCTATCTCACTTATGCCGAGCCGGGTGACTATGGCGGTGGACTGGCGCTCGCCCGCGCCAAACTGAACCTCACTGCCACTTCGGCGACGCTCGAAAAATTCGAAGTGCTGTGGCGCCAGTTGCCCACGGGCAGGGGCGGCCAGGACGGCGCGCAGGTGGCCTTCTCCCCCGATGGCCAGTATCTGTTCCTCACAGTTGGCGACCGCCAGCGCATGACCCCCGCCCAGGATCCGGACGAGCCCGTAGGCAAGATCCTGCGCCTGACGCTGGATGGCAAACCGGCCCCCGGCAATCCTAACTTCGGCAAGACCGGGGCCGCCTCGATTCCTCTAATCGATCCGCCGCGCGACACCGAAGCCGCCAAGACCGCGAAGGTGGTGAGCACTTATACCTTTACCGGCCCCAATCTGACGCCGGCTGAAACCTGGGCCAGCGGCGTGCGCACGCCCTATGGCCTGGCGTTTTCGCCCACCGGCGAATTGTGGGAGGTGGAGCATGGCCCGCGCGGCGGCGACGAGTTGAACCTGATCGAGAAGGGCAAGAATTATGGCTGGCCGCTGGTCTCCTATGGTCAGAACTATAACGGCGTGCCCATTCCCAAGCCCGACTCGCGGCCCGACCTGGCTCAGCCGGTGCTCTATTGGGTGCCGGTGATCGCGCCGGGCAATCTGATGTTCTATACCGGAACGAAGACCTTTCCGCAATGGAACGGGAGCGGCTTCGTCAGCGGCCTGGCGACCAAAGCGCTCGTCCGCATCGTCTTCGACGGCCACGGCGGCGCCAAAACCGCCGAGCGCTGGGACGTGGGCAAGCGCATCCGCGATGTGGAAGAGGGCCCCGATGGCTCACTGTGGATGCTGGAAGACGCCAATCCCGGCGCCCTGATCCACGTGACGCCCCATGTGACACCCCCAGTGACGCCCCAAAAGTGAGATTTGAC
>DATKFU010000251.1:0-13575 GCA_035511215.1 Bryobacteraceae bacterium
GTTGTGACGATGATCCCTTCCAGCGGCAGAGCGCCATGAGTTGGGTCGCTCTTCAGATGCTGACGGGAGACCGGGCGAAGTAGGGGGAAGGGCGCCAGAGAAAATCGCGTGGTCGCCCGGCCCCATCGCGCCCCGGCAACCATTAAGGTAAGGCGCACGTCAGTTACCCGGAAGATCGTTTGACGCGAACGTCGCCCCCAAGTTCCTCGTGCAGCCGTGCCGGGCAGGACGCCTGAGATCCGCCGATACCGAAAGACCTCGCCGCGCCCAGCCCGACTTCGCATCGCCGCGCCGGAGCAACCTAAAGCTCCCCTGCGTGCCCGCCGATGTCTTATTCAGCGGACGCATTTGTCCGTGCATGGCAGAACCCGGTGAGCGGCCTAAGCCGTCCCGGGGGCGTAAGCCAACGTTCACCCCAGGAGGATTGAGAGTGTCAATTAAGGGAAAGATCATCGCCGTAGTGGCCGGAAGCCTGCTGGTAGGGGTCGCCGTAATTGGCTACCTGTTCGACCGGAACTACCGGCTACAGGTGGCGCGGACCTCCGACGAGACTCTCCGCGCGTCTCGGGCCGCGTTCGAAAATCTTCGCAAGGACAGCGTGGATATGATGGCCGCCGCAGTCGAGGCCATGGCTTCGAACCAGGAGATCAACGCCGCGCTGGCCAGGCGCGACCGGGCCCAGCTCCTCAAGGCAACTTCCCGGCTGTACCTGAGCTACCACGAGAAGTACGGGATCACGCATTGGTTTTACTGGGAACCTGAGCCCTCCGGACAGACCGGTGCCAATGGTCTGGTCAATTTTCTGCGCGCGGCTACGCCGGACAAACATGGCGATATGGTCGAGCGGGTGATGCTGGCCCGGGTTGCCAAAACCAAGACCTTCGCGAACGGGCTCGAGATGGGGATTACCGGTCTCGCCTTTAGGGTAGTAGCACCGGTGTACTGGAAAGGGAAGCTGTGCGGGTACTTCGAAATCGGCAAGGATATCGGCAATTTTCTGGACAGCATGAAACAACAGACCGGTAACGAATACGGCCTGCTGCTTCAGAAGTCCCAAATGGACAAGGCCAAATGGCGGTCCAGCCGCGCAAGCTGGGGAAAACGGGACAACTGGAACGACATGAACGGCCTGCTGCTGGCCAAGAACACCTATTCGGATGAATCGATCCTCACGTACGGCGGCAGTCTCGACAAGGTGCCGGAGGCCGGCCAGGAACTTGGATTAGTCGAGCACGGAGCCGCGGTCTATAGCCGCGGGGTGTTTCCGCTCTACAGCGCCGGCGGCGTCAAGGTCGGCGCGGTCTTCGTGTTGAGCGACATCACCGCCGTCTACCAGTCTGCGCACCAGACGATGGTGCGGGGCCTCCTCGCGATAGTCCTGCTGATGGCGCTCACCGGCATCGTAATGTGCGTGCTCTTCAACCGGCTCATTGTGGCCCGTCTGGAGCGGCTCATCCGGGTCGCGAAGCGGGTCGTCGGTGGCGAGTTCAACCTGCAGGTCGTCCCGTCCGCTAACGACGAGCTAGGCAAGTTCGAGGAGCTCTTTGAGCAGTTTCGGAGAGTCCTCGTCGACCTGGTCGGAAACATCGAAGACGAAGCCGCCGCGCCTGTATATCGCGCCCGCCTGCGGACGAGACCCCGAGTATTCAGCGCAGCCCGAGCTCGCCGGGTCCGCGAAGCCGGGAGAGAAGTAAGCCATGGCACAACTTTTCGACATCCGGTGCAAGCTGGACCAGTTCATTGCTGAGCGCAAGCTCGACAAGATCACTGTCTACGGAGACATAGGGCTGAAAGCCGGCTTCCTCGTTTCACTGCTCAGAGGGAACACCCCGGACGACGAGGCCAAGCTTCTGAAGTTCCGCAAGGCCGCGCAGGAAGTCTTGCATATGTCCTTCTGAGCACCCCTTGCATGCGCGCGGCAGGTCTGGTATAAGAGCTTACTGACTTAGTCGTCGGCCCATTGGGCCGGCTATGCCCGTGAAGAAGAAAATACCAATGCAGAAGAATGCGGATAAGCGTGTTCCGGAAGCTGCTCCGATCCAGGAAGGCAAAAACGGCCGAACTGGGCGGCTAGCCACCGGTGTGAAGACGGCCCCCGCTGCGCCGCGCGAAACAGGGCCCAGCCAGATGGAGTCCTTCGAGGAGGGCATGCGCCTGTTTCATGCGCGCAAGTTCCAGCAGGCCCGCGAGCTCTTTCATGGTGCCATGGGCGGGCCCGATTGCGCCGTCACCCACCGCGCCGGACTGCACGCGCGCATGTGCGAGCAGCGCCTGGAATCCGCCGGACTGGTGCTGAACACGCCGGAAGACCATTACAATTACGCCATTACGCTGATCAACTCCCGCGACCTCGGGGGCGCTCAAAAGCATCTGCGCGCCGCCCTGGATGCAGATTCCACCGCCGAGCACGTGCTTTATGCCCTGGCCGCCTGCCAAAGCCTGGGTGGAGATTTGCCCGCCGCCTATGAGAACCTAAAGCGTGCGATCGATTTGCAACCTCGTAACCGGCTGGCTGCCCGCCAGGACCCCGATTTCGCGGCCATGGCCGACCACCCGGCATTCATCCGGCTGGTGTATCCCGATAGAAGGAATTAAGAGCCGCCTGCCAGGCCGCCCGCGGCCCGGATCGGCTGCCCCCCAAAATGCCTAGCTCCGAACCTTTGCGCGTCGTTGCCATCGGTGGAGGCACCGGCCTTTCCGCACTGCTGCAAGGGTTGAAAAAATACGCCCGTGCCCGCCGCGGCCCGACTATGGAAATTACGGCGGTGGTGACGGTCACCGACGATGGCGGTAGCTCCGGCCGGTTACGGCGCGAGTTCGACGTGCTCCCGCCGGGCGACATCCGTAACTGCATGGTCGCGCTTTCCGAAGACGAAGCCCTGCTTTCGCGCCTGTTCCAACACCGTTTCCAAGCCGGACTCGGCCTCAAGGGCCACAGCTTCGGCAATCTCTTCCTCACGGCCCTCACGCAGCTCATGGGCGATTTTCCGGAGGCCGTGAAAGCGTCGTCCGAGGTGCTCAAGATCACCGGCCGCATCTTTCCCGCCACCGCCGCCAACGTGGCTCTGGAGGCCACCTTGGAAGACGGCACCCAAGTCGTCGGGGAAACCAAAATCAGCAAAAGCCGCAAGCCCATCCGCAGCATCCGGTTGCGGCCCCGCAAGGTGAAGCCCATGGCCGATACCCTGGCCGCCATCGCCCAGGCGGACCTCATCACGCTGGGTCCCGGATCGCTCTACACCAGCGTGATTCCGAATCTGCTGGTGGAGGGAATCGCCTCCGCCATCCGGCGCTCGCGGGCGCTCAAGGCTTATATTGTGAACCTGATGTGGCAGCCCGGCGAAACCATGAATTTCACTGCCTCCGACCACATCCGCGCCATCCACAAGCATGCCGGAGGCAAGGTGATCGATTGCGCGATCGTCAACGTGGCGCCCATTCGGATGGCCGTGCGCAAGCGCTACGAACGGCAGCAGGCCCTGCCCGTGGAAAACGATCTGGACCGGATACTCAAAATGGGGGTCAGGGTGGTCTCTGGCAGGCTGCTGCAGGAATCCAAGAAGGTGCGCCACGATCCGGAACTGACCGCCGCGGTGGCTGTACGGTTGGCGCACGAGGGCCGGCGGCGAAGGCGTAAAGCCGGCGGGAGGAAATAGTGGAAGCGCCTCTGACGGTAGTGATTCTCGCGGCCGGGCTGGGCACCCGCATGAAGTCGCGCAAAGCGAAGGTGCTGCACCGCGCCGGAGGCAGATACCTGATCGAGCACGTGTTGCGCACGGCGCAATCCCTGGCGCCGCCCGAGCGGATTTTCGTGGTGGTAGGCCATCAGTCGGCCGAGGTGCGCGCGGCCATTCAGACGCCCGGCATCGGCTTCATAGAACAAACCGAACAAAAGGGCACCGGCCATGCCTTGATGGCTGCCGCGAACACGCTGTCGCGGATGAACGGCCGGCTGGTGATTCTTTACGGCGATTGCCCGCTGGTGCGGCCGCAGACGCTCACCGGCCTGGTCGCGGCTCAACAATCCTCCGATGCCGCCGGCGCGATCCTGACGGCCGAGATGGACGATCCCACCGGCTACGGGCGCGTCCTGCGCGACAGCGGCGGCCATGTTACCGGCGTGGTCGAGCAGCGCGCCGGCACCGCGGAGCAGCTCGCCATCCGCGAAGCCAACATGGGGTTGTACTGCTATCGTGCGGAACCGTTTTGGCGGCACATTAACGAACTCCGGCCGGATAATCCCGCGCGTGAATACTACCTGACCGACATGGTCGAAATCCTGCATCGCGCCGGACACGCCATCGCCGCGTTTCGCATCGGCGACGCGCGCGAGGTGCTGGGCATAAACGACCGCGCCGAGCTCGCCGTAGTCGACCGTCTGCTGCGCGAGCGCAAAGTTCGCGAGCTCATGCTGGCCGGCGTGACCGTCGAGAAGCCCGAAACAGTCACGGTGGACCCGGACGTCACAATCGGCATGGACACCATCGTCGAACCCTTCGTGCAGATCCTGGGCCGCACCGCGATCGGTGAGAACTGCCGTGTCGGCGCCTGTTCCGTCATCCGCGATTCGGAGCTGGCCGACGAAGTGGAAGTCGGGCCCTTCACCATTATCGGAACGTCGCGCATGGAGCGCGGCGCGCAGGCCGGACCTTTCACCCGGCTGCGCATGGAAAATCACGTGGCCGCCGGTGCGCAGATCGGCAATTTCGTGGAGCTGAAGAAAACCCGCCTGGGGGCTGGATCGAAAGCCATGCATCTCGCATATCTGGGCGACTCCGAGATCGGACCGGGAGTCAACGTCGGCGCGGGCACCATCACTTGCAACTACGATGGAGTTCGCAAGCACGCCACCAGGATCGGCGCCGGCGCTTTCGTCGGCAGCAATTCCACGCTCATCGCGCCGGTCCAGATCGGCGACGGCGCCTATCTCGCGGCGGGCTCCGTCATCACCGGCGATGTCCCCGCCGACGCGTTGGGCGTCGCCCGCGCCCGCCAGGTGAACAAGGAGGGCTGGGCCAGAAAGCGCAGAGAGCTGGGGAAGAAGCACTAGCGGTGGCCGTGGGGCAGGCTCCTAGCCTGCGGCGGCCTCGAAGGCCGCCCCGCACGTGCTTTCCGGCGCCCGCCTCTAATCCAGATGTTCACAGCTCCAAACCTTTCCCAATTTGAACAGCGCCAGGATGGAAAGCAGCAGCGCACCCCCCACACCCGCGGAATAAACCGCGGCCTTCCAGCCGGAAACGTACCCCTCTCTGAGCGCCAATATCACAAGCAGCGACAGCGCCGGCAGGTTCAGTGCCACAGCCGTCGCAACCCCCGGCATGTAGCTGCGCAGCCCCACCGATAGTGCGATGTGCGGAATCACGGCGTTGGCCAGCATGGCGGCCATATATCCAAAAGTCAGGTAGGTCCAGACCGTCTGTTTGCCTGATAAGTAGCTCAGCCAAGTGACGGCGAAAGCCACGATAGTCAAAACCGCCGCGCCAAACCGGAAGACACCTGGTGCAACCGGGGCATGCCAGCGGCCGGCCCGTTCCGACCAGGCTGGAAGCCAGATAGCCTCTTCCACATTGTGAAGGGTGATCACCATCGGGAAAAGCCACTCCAGATTCCGAAAGCCCATTTTTTTTCGCTTATTCCCCCCAATCCGGCTCCTTATCTGTATGTTTTCTCATTGCGGAGTTCGGTAGTGGCCTTTGTGGCCCTTTCCTTTGAGCGGCTTCACAAGCCCGCGGAACGGGTCCACCTCGAATGCGGCGATATCCTTCAGGACGCCCTGCCGCCGGTCGGGCGGTATCGCCTTAAGCTGTCTTGCGGCTCCGTCGTGGATGTGGACGATCCAGTTCATGTCGGAGTTGGGCGAGCGTGACGAATTTTCCCTGGCGCATCTCGCGCTCGGCCTTTTTCACGAGAGCGCTCTCTTCGCGGGTGAGTACATCGTCGGGATCAACCACGCGTCGGGGCTTGATGAGCACGCCATTCTTCTGTTCCGCGAACGCAACAAAATCCCCCTCTTGGATGTTGAGGGTTTCGAGCATGTGTCGCGGAATGACCACCTGGCGCCGCCGGCCCACGCGGCCGATCCGCTCCTGGGTTGTGGTTGATTTTGTTGCCATACCCTTTCAGATTATCTGACTGTCAGAAAATGCTGCAACCGGCTCCAGCCTCCTTGGGGTCTCCGGATTCCACAGATCCCTCCCCGTACCTCAAAAATGCACCGGCCGCGCGTAGCCGGTCATCTCCACATACCCGAACCCCCGCCGCGCGCCGGCAATCTCCACTGCGCCCTCCCAGTACCGGCTCTGTTTGCTTTCGAATTCCTGCTGCGGCAGCCGCGTGCTCAGTTGGACATCGATCCCCAGCGACGGCACGCGCACCGTCCACTCCACAGGGTACTTGTTCCAAACCTTGCCGGGCGTCACCGAGAATGTGTCGCGCGCCAAATGCGTCGTGCGGCCGCGCGCGTCGATGTAGGTTCCCGCCGAGTACGGGTCGGCCGTGCCATCCGTGCGGCGCAACCGGAACAGCATCAGATCCGTGCCGTCGTCGAATTGCAGGCTGAACCAGTCCCAACCGGTCTGCGTGGCGTCGAGTTGTTGGGTGAAGAACTCGTGGTCCATCCAGGAGAGGCCTTCCACCTGGAACGTGCGGCCCTCCAGCACCACCGCGCCGCGCGTTTCCAGTCGCGTAAACGAGATGTAGTGCGATGCGCGCCCCGCGCCCGCGGCCTTCTGGCTCACGCCGTTGATGCCGTGGACCACGGGCGGCTTCACCGCGCGCAGGGTCAGGTCGAGCGAGAACCGCGCGTCGATTGCTTCCATCTGTTGCGTGCCCCCGCCCAGGTCCCATTGCACGCGCCAGTTGCCGTTCCACACCCGCGCGTGCTCCAGGGACGCGCCGGCCAGGCCCGCGCCCGACCGGTTCAGGCGCTCGGCGTAAAGATACTTGCCGCCGTCCAAGTCGCTCAGCGCCAGGTGCGCCAGCCACGCGTCGCGCACGTCCCACACTGTTGCCGGTTTCTTGCCCCGGTCGGCGCTGCCGTCGACGCCCCGGCGGAAGAAGGTCAGCTCAAATCCGAACCGCCGCCCGTTTTCATCGCGCAGGTTCCCCGTGTAATACCACCACTCGGTCTGGAATTCGGGGTGGTTGAAGTGGTCGCGCGGGAACTCGTAGCGATAGCCGGGCAGCGCCGCACGGTACAGTTCGAAGATCGCCAGCAGCAGCGCGCTAATCCGCATTTCTTACCCACGTGGCGCACACACTCCTGCGTGCCGTGCCGGCACTCTTGCCGGCACAAGATGCACTAATCTTCATGGATCACCTCGATCGGCACAAGTTTCGCAGCCACCTGCGATGGGTATAGCGCCGCCAGCACGGTGGCCGCATACACCATCGACAGCGCGGATACCAGCACGGCCACCGGCCAGTGGAACTGGATCGTCCAGCCGAACGACTGGCGATTGATAACGAAGATCAACAGCAGCGAGAGCCAAAACCCCAGCACCACGCCGGCGATGTTGGCGAGCAGGCCCAGCAGCCCGGCTTCGAACAGGATGATGCGCCGGATCTGCCCCGTCGAACCCCCCAGGAACCGCAGCAGGCCGAACTCGCGGCGGCGGTCGATCACCAGCGCCAGCAGCGCGCCGGCCACGCCCATCACCGCGACGAAGACGGCCACCGCTTCCAGCGCGTAGGTGATCGCGAACGTGCGGTCAAAAACGCGGATCGCCTCCTCGCGCAGCGAGCGGTTGGTGAAGATCATCACCTTGCGCCCGGCCAGCGCGGTCTCCACGGCGCGGCGTCCATCTTCCAGGGTGGTGCCCGGCCGCAGATACACGGCCACGTTCGAAGGCGCCGGGTCGGGCAGGTACTTCAACAGCGTGCCGCGGTCCATAATAATGTAGCCGCGCTCGTTCGAGTAGTCGCCATAGACGTCGATCACACGGAACCCCGCGCGCCGCCCGCCCAGCGCGAGTTGCAGCGTGTCGCCGCGCTTCACGGCGTGCTTGTTGGCGAATGCTTCGCTCACGATCACCCGGTCGTGGCCGGCCAGTTGCGCGAACACCTCCGCCGGTCGCGCGCCGGAGAGAAAGGCCCGCCTGCCGTACCTCCCGGCGATGCGCGCGTCGCCGCCGCCCAAGGTGGCCGGCATTCCCTCGTAGCTGATTTCATAAGCGCGGAACTGATCGATGGCGGCCACCTCCGGAATAGCTTCCAGGCGCGCCGCCAGATCGGCCGCGATTGTCGGATGGCGGTCGGTCCCGGGCGCGCCCGCCGGGCGTAGGTACAGATCCGCCTGCAGGCGGTCCTCCATCCATAGGAGCACGGTCTGCCGGAAACTGCCCACCATAATCCCGACGGCGGAGAGCATCGCAATGGCGGTCGATAGCGCGCCAACCAGCACGGCGGTGCGGCGCAGCGATCCCGCCAGGCTGCGTGAAGCCAGCAGCGCTTCAACGCCGAAAATGCGGCCGGCCGCGGCGCCGGTGGCGCGCGCCACCACCGACACCAGCGAAGGGATCGCCAACGCCGACGCGCCGATCATGAGTAAGCCGGCCAGGTAGCCAAATAGAGGCTTGCCGCCGGCGGCAGGTTGGCGGGAGGCCCACCAGGCAGCCAAGGCCAGCGCCGCGCCGCACCCCAGGTCGCGCCACTGGTGCATGCGGACGTCGTGGTCGCGGCGGCCGCGGGCCATCGCTTCCACCGGCGCCACCCGCGAAGCTTCCCACGCCGGTGCAGCCGCTGAAACCACCGATACCAGGACGCCGATGGCGATGCCCGCCAGCGCCACACCCCAGCTCAGCGCGATGGGCGCGGGTGTACTCGAAACATAAAGCGACTCGACGGTAGCGGCTACCAGCCGCACCGATGCGGTGGCCATCAGCCGTCCCAGCGCCACGCCCGCAATGCCGCCGGCCAGACCCAGGCAGGCCGCTTCCAGCAGAAACGCGCCCAGAACGCCAACGCGCGTAGCGCCCAGCGCGCGCATAATGCCGATCTCCTCGCGCCGCCGCACCACCGAAACCGAGATGGTGTTGTAGATCAGAAACGCGCCCACCACCAGGGCGATGTAGCTCAGCACGCGCAGATTCCAGCGGAATGCGCCCAGCATGCGGCGGTTCTCTTCCGTGCGTGCGCCTTGCGGCGCCAGCGTCAGGCCATCGGGCAGGGCCGCGCGCAGGATCGCTTCCCACTGCTCCAGCGGCCGCGAGGCCGGTACATCCACCAGGATGCGGTCGAGCATTGTGCCGCGGCCTAGAAGGCGTGCGGCCGGGGCCAGGTCTGTCACGATGGCGTCGCCGGCGCCATCCACGATCCCCCGCACCGTGTACTCCGCGGACTCGTCGTTGACGATCAACCGGACGCGGTCGCCCGTTTTCCAGCCCGCCTCTTTCCCCACCCGGATGAAGTCGCCGCGCTGGAATTCCGAGCTGCCGGTGTCCTCCGCGTTGTGCGCGCCGTCCGCCAGCATGTCGACTCCGATGAACGGCACTACGCGATTGGTGGCCGCGACCACCGCGTAGTCTTCGATGCGCGGCCGAAGCCGGAGTGCGTAAGGCAACAGCGCCAGGCGGGTCAGCGCCTCGGCGGGGACGCCGCCTGTGGCTGTCACTTCGAAGTCGCCGCGGCCTGCCAGCGTCTCCACCGATGAGCGGAAGGATCCGGCAGCCGCTTCGCCCGCCAGCTCAATCGCCAGAACCACCGCCACCCCCAGCGCCACCGCGGCCGTGGTCAGTGCTGTGCGCACGCTCTCGCGCGAGAGCGGCCGCAGAATCAGTCTGTAGAAGATCGTCAGATACGCATGGTTCATGCCGGACCGCCATCCTGCACGCGTCCGTCCCGCAGTCTCACAACGGTATCTGTCATGCCTGCCGCTTCCGCGCTGTGCGTAGCCATCAGGATGGTGGTCTGGCGCCTGTCCGCAATCCGCCGCAGCAGTTGCAGAATCGCGTCTCCGGTGGCGCTGTCCAGGTTGCCCGTGGGTTCGTCGGCCAGCAGCAGCGCCGGCGCGTGCACCAGCGCGCGGGCGATGGCCACCCGCTGCATCTCGCCGCCCGAAAGCTGGTAAGGCAGGCGTGCGGCAAAGCCCTGCATCTCCACCTCGCTCAAGCTGTCCAGCGCGGTCTCGCGGGCCCGCCGGCGGCGCGCCAGCAATAACGGCAACTCCACATTCTCGACCACCGACAAGGATGCCAGCAATTGGAACGACTGGAAAATGAAGCCCACCTTTTCGCGGCGCACCAGCGTGAGCGCAGCCTCGCCCAGCGACGATGTGACCACGCCGTCGAGCACCACTTCACCGGACGTCGGAAAGTCCATCGCGCCCGCCACGTTCAGCAGCGTCGATTTGCCGCAGCCGCTCCGGCCGACCAGCGCCACGAACTCGCCGCGTTCCACATCCAACGAAACTTCCGTCAGTGCCGGCATGCTGGCATAGGACTTTGAAACGCGGTTGAAACGCAGCAGGGGCACTTCTTTATAATGCCTGAGCCAATCGAGATGATTTTTCGGGCATTACCCCGAAGCGGGCCAAACGCCCCCAATGCTAAACTCGCTTATGGCCCGATCAAGGTGGAATGATCCGTGGACCCAAACGACCGCGCATCTCAAATCCTCCAATTCGGTGTTTTTGAAGTCGACCTGGCGCAGGGCGAACTCCGCAAACACGGTCGAAAAATAAAGTTGCAGGAGCGCCCCTTCCAGCTTCTCGCCGCGCTGCTCGAGCGCCCCGGCCAGCTCGTCACCCGCGAGGAGTTGGTCCGCAAGCTTTGGAACGACACCCTGGTCGATTTCGACAATGGCCTCAACATCGCCGCCAAAAAAATTCGCGAGGCGCTGGATGACGATGCCGCCACGCCGCGCTATCTGGAAACCCTCCCGCGCCGCGGATACCGCTTCATCGCCCCTGTCCAGGCCCGCAACATGCAGCCGGTCGAGGCCCCTCCCCCCAAACAGCCGGCGCGGCCGGTCCCGACCATTCCCGCCGTCCCCACACCCGCGCCGCCTCTCCCTCGCCGCCGCGCGAAATACGTCCGCGCCGCCGCGCTAATCGTAGTCGTGTTCCTCGCGGTAAGAATTTATCTGGTGGCCACCACCGTGCGTCCGGCCCGCCTCGTGCAGGTGGTGCAGCTTACCCAAACCGGCCAGATCGAGCTCGGCAATGGGGTGGCCACCGATGGCACGCGCGTATATTTCACCCAGCGCGATAGCGGGCGCTGGTCGTTGGCCCAGGTTTCGGTGGAAGGCGGGACTCCCCTGCCCCTTCCGCTGCCCCTCGAGCAGCCCTTGTCCAATCCGGACATACTCGACATCTCGCCGGACCGGTCCAATCTTCTGGTCTCGAGTGGCGCCGGAACCGAACCGGAGCGGCCCTTTTGGGTCGTCCCCACGGCGGGCGGATCGTCGCGCCGCGTGGGCGATGTCGCCGGCCACGCCGGAGCCTGGTCGCGCGACGGAAACCACATCGTCTTCGCCCGTGGCGCCGCATTGTTTCTGGTCGGCGCGGACGGTACGGATTCCCGCAAGCTTCTCGACACGCCCGGCATTCCTTCCTCCATCCGCTGGGCGCCCCCATCCCGCGCCGACGTGCTGCGCTTTTCCATGCTCAGTCCCACCTTGGGACCTGCCGCATTGTGGGAAGTCGACTCGGGCGGCACGCGCCTGCGTTCCTTTGTGCGTAACTGGAGCTCCGGCGCCGCCGAGCCGGATGGCGACGACAATGGAAATTGGGCCGCCAATGGAAAGTATTACTTGTTCCGCGCGCTCCGCGGCCCCGTTTCCAGCGTCTATGCCATGCGCGCCTTTCGCCGCTTCCCGCGGACTTTTGAAGGCCCCCCTGTGCTGATCTACTCCACGCCAATGGAGTTTAGTTCGTTGGCTCCCCACCCCGACGGCAAGCGCGTCTTTTTCGCCGCCGGGCAGCAGCGCCTCGAACTGGTGCGCTACGATCCCCGCCACGGTCAATTTGGCCAGTTCCTTTCCGGGGTGCAATCGCGCTCCATCGGCTTCTCGAAGGACGGTCAATGGATAGCCTATGTCACCGCTCCCGATGGCACCCTCTGGCGCAGCCGGCCGGATGGCAGCCAGCGCCTGCAACTGACTTCCCCTCCCATGCGCGCGTCCCAGCCGCGCTGGTCTCCGGATGGAAGCCGCATCGTCTTCGGCGGAGGTCCCGCCGGTCATACCAGCCGCGTATATCTGGTTCCCTCCACCGGCGGCGCCCCGGAACCCGTTACCGATGCGCCCCTCGTCGATGGTGACGCCAGTTGGTCCGCCGGCGGAAACTCTCTCGTCTTTGCCCGCGGTCTGCACCCCGGCGCATCCGGCCAGCCCGGCCTCTATTTGATGGACCTGAACACCAAAAAGGCCGCACCTCTGCCGGGCTCTGAGGCGCTTGCCCAGCCCGCCTGGTCGCCCGATGGCCGCTACATCGCCGCCACAAACCAGGCCGGAACCCAAGTCCTGCTGCTGAATCTCGATACGCGCCAGTGGGCCCCGCTCGTCTCCGGCGACGGTCTTGGCTCCCCCTTCTGGTCGAAAGACAGCCGGTACGTTTATGGCCAGGACGCGCTGGCCCCCGATCAGCCCATCTTTCGCGTGGCCGTCGGCGCGGCGAAGAAAGACAAAAAGGAGAACATCGTGAGTGCGAAACAGATCCCGCAATCCAACTTCATCTCCTATGTGCTCGCCGGGCTGGGCCCCGACGATGCGCCCATCGCCACCGTGATCTACGCCAATTCGGATATCTACGCCCTAGGCGTAGACCTACCGTAGGGTGGGGCACCGTCGAAAACCACGCTTGGAGGGCGGGCAATCCTGCCCGCAGCCGGCTTTCAGCCGGCTCTAGCTGCCTTCTGATTATCCGGTTGCTTCAGCACGCCCCAACAGGTAGTGTAGAAGGGTGCCACGACCGCCGTTCCCCAAAACGCTCCGCCAGTTTCAATCCGACTTCGCTACGGAGGAGGCCTGCCAGCAGTACTTGGCCGCTTGTCGGTGGCCGGATGGCTTGATCTGTCCTCGATGCGGGCACGGGCGAGCCTACGAATTGGTGAACCAGCGACGCCAGCAGTGCGCCAAGTGCCGACACCAAGTTTCGCTGACGTCCGGAACCGTTCTCCATCGGACCAAGACTCCGCTGACCTGCTGGTTCTGGGCGGCCTACCTGATGACTACTGACAAGCGTGGCGTGTCCGCACTCCTGTTGCAGCGTCAGCTCGGTCTGTCTCGATACGAGACCTCTCTCGAAGGCCGGCTTTAACCACGTCGCTCGCAACCAACCGCTCCGATCAGAGTTGCGCAAAGGCGCGAAGTCTGCTGTCCCGCTTGCGGACCGGGCCATTGGCAACCTCCAGCAGTGGCTGATCGGCACCTACCACGGAGTGAGCAAGGCCCAACTTCAGGTTTACCTTGACGAATTCGTCTTTCGTCATAATCGCCGCAAGACACCCGCGGCTGCATTTCAGTCACTGCTTGGTCTCGGAACCGGCCGCAAATCAACCAAGTACGAGCAGATCAGGGGAGCCAGGGATCTCAACCCCAACCTATTGGGGAATGCTGAAGCAACCGGATAATCAGAAG
>DATKFU010000252.1:0-12994 GCA_035511215.1 Bryobacteraceae bacterium
CGATTACCGCGACGTCCACGCCCTTCCACAGCACTTCGCGCGACCCGGCGACAACCGGATTCACCACCGCCGCGTCGTAAATCTCATCCACGAAATACTTGTTGTAGATCAGCTTATAGAGACCGCTAAAGGTGGCGGCAACCTGATCGGGCAAGCCGGGCTTGAAGACATAGAACAGCCACGCCAGGGCGATGCCGGCGAGTCCGAATGCCACCGAGACGAGCATCGGGCCGATATCGCCGGACTCTTTTGCGAGCGGGAACAGCGGAGCCAGGAACTCGGGCACGTTGAAAAGCTTCCCGCCGGCCAGAGACAGCGCCGCCAGCACCACGAGCGGGCCGACCATCACAAAGGGCGATTCATGCGGGTGCGCCTTGCCGCGATACTGGCCGAAAAACGCCAGGAAGATGGCGCGGAAAACGTAGAAGGCCGTCATGCCCGCCGTAATCACGCCCACCCAATACATCCACGGCGCGTGTTTATCGGCCGCCAGCAGAATGGCGTCCTTGCTGTAAAAACCCGCGAAGGGCGGCACGCCGGCTATCGCCACTGAGGCGCACAGCATGGTCCAGAACGTCCAGGGAATCTTCTTGCGCAGCCCGCCCATATTGCGCACATCCTGCTCGCCGCCCAGCGCATGAATCACGCTGCCCGCGCCGAGGAACAGCAGCGCTTTGAAGAACGCGTGCGTTACCAGGTGGTAGATGCCCGCTGAAAACGCGCCCACACCCGCGCCCAGGAACATATAGCCGAGCTGCGAAACGGTGGAGTAGGCGAACACCTTCTTGATGTCGTTCTGCGCCAGGCCGATGGTGGCGGCGAAGAAAGCCGTCGCCAGGCCGACGACGGCTACGGCTTCCATGGCCGCGGGCGCGTGCGTATAAATCGCGGCGGAGCGCGCCACCATGTAAACGCCGGCCGTGACCATGGTGGCCGCATGGATCAAAGCAGAGACAGGCGTGGGACCGGCCATGGCATCCGGCAGCCAGATATACAGCGGAATCTGCGCGGACTTGCCGCAAGCGCCCAGCAGCAGCAGGAACGCGATGGCCGTGAGGGTGGCTTCCGAGTGGCCCGCGACGGAGGTGAACACCACGCCGAAATCCAGCGAGCCGAAATTCACCACGATCAAAAACATGGCCAGCGAGAAACCGAAGTCGCCGATGCGGTTCACGATGAACGCCTTGTTGCCCGCGTTGGTAGCGAACTGCTTATCGAAGTAGAAGCCGATCAATAGGTAGCTGCACAAGCCCACGCCTTCCCAGCCCACGAACATGACCAGGTAATTGGCCGCCAACACCAGCGTGAGCATGAAGAACATGAACAGGTTCAGGTAGGCGAAGAAGCGGTAATAGCCGCCTTCGTGCGCCATGTAGCCGATCGAATAAATATGGATGAGCGAGCCCACGCCGGTCACTACCAGCAGCATCACAGCGGTAAGCCTGTCGACGGTGAAATCGAACCCGACGTTGAGAATCCCGCTCTGAATCCAGGTGAAGTATTGCTCGGTGTGCGCGGCGTTCAAGTCGCCGAGGCTGGCGAGAGTCTTCAGCACCCAGGCGAACGACAGCAGCACGGAGCCGATGGCGATGGAGTTGACGGCGGCTTTGGAAAAGCGCCGCCCGAAGATCCCGTTCAACAGGAACCCGAGAAGAGGGAAGACGGGAATGAGCCAGAGTTGCATTAGTTTTTCATCGAACTTACATCGTCGATATTCAACGTCGAGCGATTCTTGAAGACGGTCAGAATAATCGCCAGGCCCACAGCCGCCTCGGCCGCCGCCACCACCATTACGAAGAAGCTGAAAATATGCCCGTCGACCTGCTTCAACTGATACGAAAACGTAATGAAGCTCAGGTTCACGGCATTCAGCATCAGCTCAATCGACATGAAAACCGTGATTACGTTGCGGCGCAAAAGGAATCCGGCGACGCCCAGGGCAAACAACACCGCGCTAAGGATCAGGTACCAGGAGAGCGGCACGCCGGTCATGTTACTCCATCTCCTTCTGCGCCAGCACCACCGCGCCCAGAATGGCGATCAGGATCAGCACCGAAATCACCTCAAAAGGCAACAAATACCGGGTGAAGAGAGCGCGCCCTACGTCGAGCGCCGTGCCGTGCCTGAATCCGCCGAAGTGCACATCGGCCGTCCCTGGAAACATGTGCTGCACGAAATACAACATCAGCCCCAGGAAAGTGAACAGCAGCGGGATCCCCAGCACCTGCACCAGCAGCGACCGGCCCTTGCGAATCTCGGCGCCGGCATTCAGCAGCATGATCACGAACACGAAGAGCACCATGATGGCGCCGGCGTACACGATCACCTGCGCGGCCGCCAGGAACTCCGCGCCCAGCAGCAGGTAGAGCACCGCCAGCGATCCCATGACTCCGATCAGCGAGATGGCGCTCGAAATCGGGTGGGACTGCACCACCACGTTGATGCCGCAAACTACCGCAATCGCCGCGAAGATGAGGAACAGGATGACGTCCATAATTCAGAAACGCTCAGCAAACGCTCACGGAAACAGCGCCACCAGGAGGCCGGTGACCAGCAGGTTGAGGACGGCCACCGGGAACATGAACTTCCACGCGAAGGCCATCAGTTGATCGTAACGGAAGCGCGGCAGCGTGCCGCGAATCCAGATAAACAGGAACAGCAGTGCCCCGGTCTTGGCGGCGAACCAGAACAGCGGCAGCAGCGCGCCTTGCAGGGCGGGTATCAGAAAAACGGCGGCCAGCAGAAAGAACACGGCGGCCACCACCGGCAGCGTAAAGGCGTCGCGCCTGCGCACCGGATTCAGCCCGTGGTATAGCGCGATCGCCCCGGCCAGCAGGAACACAATGGCGGGCACGAAATTCGACCCGGCCGATGCCGGCCACAGCGGCAGCCATCCGCCCAGGAACAACGTGGTGGTGATGGAGCAGACCGTGACCATGTTGGAATATTCGGCCATGAAAAAAGCCGCAAACTTCATGCTGCTGTACTCGGTGTGAAATCCGGCAACCAGTTCGTTTTCGGCTTCCGGCAGATCGAACGGTATGCGGTTGGTCTCCGCGAAGGCCGCTATCATAAAGATGATGAAGCTGAAGATCTGCGGCATGGGCGTCTGGAAGACGCTCCAGCGCGGGATGAATCCCAGATAATATCCGGCCTGGTGTTCCACGATCTGGCGCAGGCTCAGGGTGTTCACCAGCAGCAGCGGCGCGGCCACCGCCATGCTTAGCGGCAATTCGTAGCTGATCATCTGGGCGGAGCTGCGAAGACCGCCCATCAGGGAATACTTGTTGTTCGAAGCCCACCCGGCCAGCGCGATTCCATAAACGCTGACCGAAGAAATCGCCAGCACGAACAGGATGCCGATGTTCAGATCGGTCAATTGCATCCAGGTGCTGTCGCCGAAGATGTGTATCGGGCCGCCGAATGGAATCACCGAAATCGACAGCAGCGCCATGGTGATGGCGAAGAAAGGCGCCGCCAGATACAGGAATTTGTTGACGTACGGCGGAATCAGGTCTTCCTTGGTGATGAGCTTGATCACGTCCGCCAGCGGCTGCAGCAGCCCGTGCGGACCCACGCGCGAAGGCCCCATGCGCACCTGGATATGTGCGATGACCTTGCGTTCCACCCATTGCAGGTACGCCAGGGTGGTGAGTAGAACAAACGCCACCACCGCAGCCTTAATCAGGCTCAGCAGGAAGAAATTCATTTATCGATTGCCGTGATTCTCCACCACGGAGTTCAGTACTTTAGAATAGCGCCCCAGCGTGCCGGAAGTGAAAAGATTTTCGTGCGCCGAGCGGATCAGTTCCGGACGGCCGTCGAGGGCGACGCGACCGTTCACGGCCGCGGTCTGGGCCGCTCCGCCCATTTCGAGGACCGGCAATGGGACGTCGTACCCGCGCACGTTCTTGCGGATCTCGGTGAATACGGTATCCGGAATCCAGGGGCCCATCTCGGCAGCCACGCCCATTTCGCGGGCCAACAGGCCCATGATCTCCAGGTCGGGCTTGGCGCCCATGGCGCCTACGGCTTTGCGCAGGCGCTGCACTTCGCCGCAGACGTTGGTGACGGTGCCGCCCTTTTCGTAGGCGGATGCGGCTGGAAATACTACGTCGGCGGCCTGGGCGGTTTCGGTCAGGAAGAGGTCGTGGACCACCACGAACCGGCCTCCCCACGCGGGTGCCGGGCTTCGTCCGCGAAGCGGATTCGCGCCCACCACCCACAACACATCCAGATCCTGGGCGGCCAGGATCTCGGGCAGCGCCAAGCCGCCCGCGGCATCGGGCAGCAGCCCCATGTCTACCGCGCCGCGTGAATTCGAATAGTCCACCAGGCAGACGTAGTGCACTGGAATGCCCAACGATTCGCCGAAATCCACCAGCCGGCGGACGGCTTCGCCTTTGATCGCATCTCCGAAAACAACGACCAGCTCCGGCTCGGCTTGCAGGCGGTCGCGCAGCGACTCCACAGCGTCCAATTCACCGCCCGCGGCCACTCGCGGGCTGGCCGCGGCATACTGATCCTCGCGCACAGGCTGGGCGGTAACGACATAAACATGCGCTTGATGATGCCGGTAATTCGCGCGAACCTGGAAGGACAGGAACGGCTGCTCGAGCGCGAGGTCCGTGCCGACCACCAGCACGGCTTTCTTCTCGTACAAGTCCGCGGTGGTAGCCAGCTTGCCTGTCTTACCGCTCAGAGCGTCCAGCAAGTTCGGCACATCGCCGGTGCGATGGTGATCGATATTCTCCGTGCCCAGCACCTGGCGCGCGAACTTCTGCAGGTAGTAATTCTCTTCGTTGGTGGTGTGGTTGGAACCGATCACGCCGACCTTGCCGTTGCGCCCGCGCACCTCGTTGAACTTGGCCGCCACCGTCTCAATGGCCTTCGACCACGAGACTTCTTCCAGCGTCCCGTTTACGCGCACCAGCGGCGCCAGCAGGCGCTCCGGATGATTGTAGAAGTCGAAGGCGTAACGTCCCTTGATGCAGAGAAACTCGCCGTTGACGCCGGAATGGTCGCGGTTGTTGCCGCGGATGATTTCGTCGTTGCGCACGCCCAGCGTGGTCTTGCAGCCGTTCGAACAATGCGTGCAGATGGTGCCCACATGCTGCATCTCCCACGGACGCGTGTGATAGCGATAGATACCGCTGGTGAGCGCGCCCACGGGGCAGATATCGATGCACATGCCGCACTCGTCGCACTCCAGGTGATCGCCCTTGTTCGGCGCGATTTCGGAAACCACGCCGCGGTTGACGACGCCCAGCGCGCCCACTCCCATGCCTTCATTGCAGATGCGCACGCAGCGATAGCACAAGATGCAGCGCGGATTATCGAAGAACACCACCGGAGACCATTGCTTCTCGTCCACGTGGACCTTCATCTCCGTGAAGCGGCTTTCGCCCGCGCCGTAGCGGAAGGTCATGTCCTGCAGTTCGCATTCGCCGCCCTTGTCGCAGACCGGGCAATCGAGCGGATGGTTGGCGAGCAGGAATTCGAGCATGGATTTGCGCGCGGCCGCCACTTGCGGCGTTTCGGTGCGTACCACCATACCCTCGGCCACCGGCTGGGTGCATGCCGTCATCAGCTTCGGCATCTTTTCGATTTCCACCAGGCACATGCGGCAGGCGGCCGCCAGGGTCAGCCCTTCGTAATAGCAGAAGGAAGGCACTTCGATGCCGGAACGTTTGGCGGCGTCGATGAGTAGCGTGCCAGGGGGGGCCTGGATGGTGCGGCCGTCGATTGTTAGTGTGACTAAGTCAGGCATTCGATTCTTCAGTTAATGGGTCGGTGGCTTGCGGGTCCTGGAGGACCCGCGCAGACCTGGAGGTCTGCCCCACCTCATACGGGCAGGGTTTGCCGTTCAGGTGATCTTCAAATTCGTGATAGAACTTCTCCACGATCGAGATAGTTGGCAGGGCGGCCGCGTCACCCAGGGGGCAGAATGTCCTGCCTAGCATGTTCTTCGCTAAGTCGCCGATCAGCGCGATATCGCTGCGCTGCCCCATGCCATCGTGGAAGCGCTGCAGCAGCTTGCGAAGCCAGTTGGTACCTTCGCGGCAAGGGATGCACCAGCCGCAACTCTCGTGCGCGTAGAACCGCATGATGCGCAGGGCCGCTTTCACCATGCAGGTATCTTCGTGCATCACCACTACGCCGCCCGATCCGAGCATGCTCTTGGCCTTGGCCATGGAGTCGTAATCCATGGTCAGCCCCTCGCATTCGGCGCCCGTCAGCACGGGGCACGACGAGCCGCCCGGAATGAACGCCTTCAGTTTCTTGCCGCCCAGGATGCCGCCGCCGACTTCCTCGAGCATGGTCTTTACCGGGAAGCCGAGCTTCAATTCGTAGACGCCCGGACGGTTGACATGGCCCGTCAAGCAAGTCAGTTTTGTGCCGCCGGCTTTCGGTATTCCCAACGCTGCGAAGGCCGCGCCGCCATCGCGGATGATCGGGGGCACCGCGCAAAAAGTCTCCACGTTGTTCAGCACCGTGGGGCATTGAAAGGCTCCCGCGACCGCTGGAAACGGCGGCCGGATGCGTGGAATCCCGCGCTTGCCTTCGAGCGATTCGAGCAGCGCCGATTCCTCGCCGCATTCGTACGCGCCCGCGCCAGTGTGCGTATATAACTCGAAATCGAAACCGGTGCCGCGGATGTTCTTGCCCAGGTAGCCGTGCGCGTAGGCCTCCGCAATAGCCTTATCCACGATCTCGATCAGGTAGCGATACTCGCCGCGGATGTAGATGTAACCGGCGTGCGCATCGACTGCGAGACCCGCGATCAGCGTACCCTCGATCAACTGGTGCGGGTCGTTCTCCATCAGCAGTCGGTCTTTGCAGGTGCCCGGCTCGCTCTCATCGGCATTGACTACGATGTACTTCGGCTTGGGCGAGGCGCGGGGGACAAAGCTCCACTTCATGCCGGTGGGGAAGCCGGCGCCGCCGCGTCCGCGCAGATTCGAGATCTTCATTTCCTCAATGATCTGCTCGGGCTTCATGCCGGCAGCTTTCTCGAAAGCCTGATAGCCTTGGGTCGCCAGATAAGTATCGATCGACGCGGAGTTTTCCAGGCCGAAGCGGCGCGTCAGGATTCTGGTTTCGAGCGGATTCGGTTCGTTGTACAGCATCGGATTAGTGAATCTTCCTCAGGCCATCGAGCAGCCGGTCGAGTTTCTCGGGAGTCACAAAGTGATGGAAATCGTAATTCACCTGGATGGCCGGCGCCCAGGAGCAGGCCCCG
The DNA here is from genome assembly GCA_035511215.1 of Bryobacteraceae bacterium. Taxonomy (GTDB): domain Bacteria; phylum Acidobacteriota; class Terriglobia; order Bryobacterales; family Bryobacteraceae; genus Bog-159. Next base: position 7,244 of record DATKFU010000252.1, read on the forward strand.
ATGCATTCGACCTCTTCGAGCGAGACCTGTCCATCGGCAGTCACTTCCCGGTGACCTACACCGACCTTTTCGCAAGCATGCTCCCAAAGCTCCATGCCGCCGCGCAGCAGGCAACTGATGTTCGTGCAAATCTGCACGTGGTACTTACCCAGGGGCTTCTTGTGCAGCATGGAGTAGTAGCCGATCACTTCATCCACCTGCAAAGGAGTCACTCCAGTGCGCCGCGCCACTTCTTCGATCAATTCCGGTGTGACAGAGCCGATTTCATCCTGCGCATAAAGAAGCATAGGAATCACCGCCGAGCGCTGCCGCCCCGGCGGATAGCTGGTCAATAGCCTGGCAAACCTGTTTTCCAACTCAGCAGAAAAAGTCATGAACTTATCTGTCGCAGTCCCCTAACACAAAATCCATACTTCCGATCGACGCGATTACATCCGCGATCAGCGTGCCTACCACCATCCGCGGCACGGCCCCCAGGTTGGCGAAGCTGGGGCCGCGCACGTGTACCCGATATGCCTTTGTGGTGCCGTCGCTTATCACGTAATATCCTACTTCGCCGCGCGGCGATTCGATCACCTGGTACACTTCGCCGGCGGGCACGCGGAAGCCCTCGGTCACAATCTTGAAATGGTAGATGAGCGCCTCCATCTGCGTCTTCATCTTTTCCCGATCCGGCAGGACCACGTGCGGCGCATCCGCCGTCCAACGCCCTTCCGGCATGCCTTCGAGCGCCTGCTTCACGATGCGTGCGCTCTGCCGCATCTCTTCGATGCGCACCTGGTAGCGCGAGTAAACATCGCCCGCGGTTTGCGTCGGTACCTCGAAATCGAACTTATCGTAGCTGGAGTAGGGCTGGCTCTTGCGTACATCCCACTTCAGGCCGGCGGCGCGCAGCATAGGTCCTGTGACGCCCAGATCCAGCATGTCTTCGAGCGGCATGTAGCCGACGCCGCGCGTGCGCCCGATCCAGATGCGGTTGTTGGTCAGCAGTTCTTCGTACTCATCGACTTTGCTGGGAAACGCGTCGATGAAGGTCCGCACGCGCTGCTGCCATCCGCGCGGGGGCTCCAGGGCCAGCCCGCCGATACGGAAGTAGCTGGTCATCATCCGCTGGCCGGAGTACATCTCAAAAATGCGCAGGATGTCTTCGCGCTCGCGGAAACAATAGAGGAACACGCTCATGGCGCCGATATCGATGGCGTGCGTGCCCAGCCATACCAGGTGGCTGTTCAAGCGCGTCAGCTCGGTCAGCATCACGCGCGTCCACTGGGCCAGCGGCGGAATCTCCAGGCCGAGCAGTTTCTCGACGGCCAGGCAATAACAGAGATTGTTCGAAAGGGGCGCCAGGTAATCGATGCGGTCGGTCAGAGTGACAGCCTGCTGATAATTCTTGACTTCGAATTCCTTCTCGATCCCGGTGTGCAGATAGCCGATGTCGGGTTGGCACTTGACGATAGTCTCGCCATCCAACTCCAGCTCCAGGCGCAGCACGCCGTGCGTGGAAGGATGCTGCGGACCCATGTTGAGGGACAGGCTGCGCGGCCGTGAGCCGGCCGCAGGTTCCGCCAACGTTTCCGGAATAGGTGTAGTGACTGTATCGCTCATGTCTCAAACCCGGTCGCCGGTCACACAGTAATCCTTGCGCAGCGGATACCCTTCCCAATCGTCCGGCAGCATGATGCGGCGCAAGTCCGGATGGTTCCGAAAGCGCACGCCGAACAGGTCGAAAGTTTCGCGCTCGAACCAGTTTGCGCCGCGCCACACTTCCGTCACGGAATCGATCTCAGGATCGGCGCCAGGCAGGCGGCACTTCAGGCGCAGCCACTCGCGGCGATCGAGCGAGTGCAGATGGTACACCACTTCGAAGCGCGGCTCGGCCGGATACCAATCCACGCCGGTGACGGTGCTTAAGCGGACAAATCCCAAATCGTATTTCAAGAACCCGCAAACACTCACGATTTTGGCGGGCGCGATCTCGATGGTGAGCTCGTCGCGGTCGAACTTACCGGACAGCACAGCGCTCGAGTCGAAGGCTTCGAGAGCGGCCGCGGTGGCGTGTTCTTTCAGGTTTTCAGGAAGCATGCGATTCCGTTACCGCTTCTGTGGCCGGCCTGCGCCGGACCAATCCAGGGCGCCCTTTTTCCATATATAGAAGAAGCCCGCCAGGACCAGGGTGATGAAGAGCAACATCTCGAAAAACGCGAACATCTTCAGTTCGCGGTAGACCACCGCCCACGGGTAGAGAAAGATGGCTTCAATATCGAACAGGATGAACAGCATGCCCACCAGGTAGAACTTGACGCTGAAGCGCTCGCGCGCGGAGCCGGTGGGGGTGATGCCGCATTCATAGGGCATGTCCTTCACGCGATTCCGGACTTTCTTGCCCAGAATGTACGATATGCCGATCATGCCGGTGGCCACCGCCATGGCGATGACGGCCTGGAGCAGCACGGGCCAGTAGGTTTCCGGATAGGTCTCGGGCATGGGCTAAATTTGACTATAATGGTTGCCTGAGAACAGTGTCAACCAACGAGCGAACAAACGCGCAGATCGAGGTGGCGATCAACGGCGAGATGCGGTCGATTCCGCAGGGCCAGACGATCCTGCGATTGCTGGAATCGCTGGAGCTGGATCCGGCGCGGGTGGCCGTGGAACTGGATCGGCGCATCGTGAAGCCGCGGGATTGGGCGGCTACGGCGGTGGCCGGCGGGGCGCGTCTGGAGATCGTGCAATTCGTCGGTGGGGGTTAGGTGGCCGCTTCCACCTTTGGCGACGTCATCTGGCGTCGCCCAAGTTCTCAGGTTGGCGCGCCAGCACTTCTGGCGGCTCTTTCCGAATGAGTCAGGTGTCCCGACGAGTCGGGACACGGCACGCCACGGCGTGCGCCACGCTCATTAGGTGGCCGCTTCCAGGATGGTGTACCAAAGGAACTCTACGAGCTTATACAGCGACGCCTCGGCGAGCCTTTCGTCGTTAGCGTGGGCTTCGCCCGGGTCGCCGGCTTCCACGATGGGGCCGAAGCCGTAGGCCGCGACGCCTTTGGCGCGCAATTGCGCCATGTCCGTGGCGCCGGTAAGCATGGAAGGCAGCACCATGGCGTTCGGAAACATTCTGCGCTGCGTATGTTCCAGGGCGCGAAACATGACGGTGTCGGTGCGCGAGGGTGGCGTGGCCGGGCGGATCGGCTTATGCGGATCGATCTCCACACTGGGGTCCGCGATCAGGGCGCTCATTTCCTCGTAGAAGCGGGGCATATCTTCATCCGGCAGCGCGCGGACATCGATGTAGGCTTCCGCCTCCGACGGAATCACATTGAAGGCGAAGCCGGCCTTGAGCATCGTCGGCGTGAGCGTGGTGTGCAGCATGGCATAGTGGGCAGGCTCGTAGCGCTCGAAGTAGCGGTCGATTTCCGGGCCGCGCGCGGGATCGCTCACGTGCCGATAGCGATCGGCATCGGCGGGCGGGCTGATGGATGCCAGGCGCTCGAAATAGGCGCGGGTGGTGTCGCTCAACCGCATGGGGGTGGGCCAATCGGCTAGTTTGGCGACGGCATTCACCAGGCGCACCACGGCGTTGCCCGGCGAGGGCCGCGAGGCATGCCCGGACGTTCCGCGGGCGATCAGACGGACGCCTCGCGGAAGTTTCTCCGCGATGGCGATGGCGACGTAGCGAACTTTGCCGTCTTGCGCCACGGCAGATCCGCCCTCGGCCAACGCGTATTCAGCGGCGATCTCGTCCCAGTGGCGGCCGACCAGGAAATCGATGCCTACGGCGGGCGTGCCTTCCTCGCCGGCTTCGGCCACGAAGATCACATCGCGATTCAGCTTGACGTGCTGGCGCTGCAACAGGAGCATGACCATGAGGCCCGCGGTCACGATCTCCTTGTCGTCCACCGCGCCCCGGGCATAGATGAAACCGTTCTTGCGGACCGCGCCAAAGGGGTCCACAGACCACTTGGAACGCTGCGCGACGACCACGTCGGTATGTCCGAGGATGGCGATGGGCCGGGCGGAGCCGTTGCCCTGGATGCGCGCGACCAGGTTGGCGCGGGCGGGATCGAGCGCCAGCAACTTCACCGGAATGCCTTCGCGCTGCAACACGTCCGCGAGATATTTGGCGGCTTCGGTTTCGTTGCCCGGCGGATTGGAGGTGTCGATGCGGAGAAGGGCGGTGAAGTGGCGGAGGGTTTCGGCGTTTAGTTTGCGGGAGTGGATGGGGTTAGGCGGGGCGGCCAGCAGCAAGGGCGCGCAAAGGAGAAGGAGAAGCACACAGCGGGGCCGAGGGCCCCGCGCAGGCTGAGAGCCTGCCCCACTATAGCGGAATGTTGCCATGTTTCTTTCGAGGCGTGGTGTCTACCTTATTCTCCAACATACGGAAGGCGCGGATGACGCGCGGGCGGGTTTCGCGAGGCTCGATGATATCGTCGATGAAGCCACGCTCGGCGGCGATGAAGGGATTGGCGAAGCGTTCGCGGAACTCTTCGGTCTTCTGCGCGCGCATGGCGTCGCGGTCGGCGGCGGCCGAGAGTTCGCGGCGATAGACGATGTTCACCGCGCCCTCCGGCCCCATGACGGCGATTTCGGCGGTGGGCCACGCCAGATTGACATCCGTGCGAATGTGCTTGGATCCCATCACGCAATAAGCGCCGCCATAAGCCTTACGCGTGATCACGGTGACCTTCGGCACGGTGGCTTCGGCGTATGCGTAAAGCAGCTTGGCGCCATGGCGGATGATGCCGCCGAATTCCTGTGCGGTGCCCGGAAGGAAGCCGGGAACGTCTTCGAAGGTCAGAATCGGAATGTTGAAGGCGTCGCAGAAGCGCACGAAGCGCGCGCCCTTCACCGAGGAATCGATATCCAGACAGCCTGCCAGGTAAGCGGGCTGGTTACCCACGATGCCTACCGAACGCCCGTCCAGCCGCGCGAAACCTACTACGAGGTTGCGCGCGAAGTGTTCGTGGACCTCGAAGAATTCGCCGTCATCGACGATGGGATGGATGGCATCTTTGATGTCGTAGGGCTGGTTGGATTCGGGCGGCACCAGCGTATCGAGGGACGGGTCCATGCGGTCGGCCGGATCGGTGCAGGCGCGGCGCGGCGGATCGTCGCGATTGTTTTGCGGCAGGTAGGAGAGCAGCTCGCGGATCATGCGCAGGCACTCGCCATCGTCAGGCGCGATGAAGTGGCCGACGCCGCTGACGGAGTTGTGGGTCATAGATCCGCCGAGGCGCTCCTTGGTGACGTCTTCGTGGGTGACGGTCTTAATGACGTCGGGACCGGTGACGAACATGTAGCTGGTGGAATCCACCATGAAGACGAAATCGGTGATGGCGGGCGAGTAGACGGCGCCGCCCGCGCAGGGTCCCATGATGGCGGAGATTTGCGGGACCACGCCCGAGGCGAGCGTGTTGCGCAGGAAGATATCGGCGTAGCCGCCCAGCGACAGGACGCCTTCCTGGATGCGCGCGCCGCCGGAATCGTTGAGGCCGACGACGGGCGCGCCGTTCTTCATGGCGTGGTCCATGATCTTACAGATTTTCTGCGCGTTGGATTCCGAGAGCGAGCCGCCGAAAACGGTGAAGTCCTGGGCGAAGACGTAGACCAGCCGTCCGTCGATGTAGCCGTAGCCGGTGACGAAGCCGTCGCCGGGGACGATTTGCTCATCCATGCCGAAGTCGCGGCCGCGATGGGTGACGAGCTTGTCCAGCTCTTCGAAGGAGCCTTCGTCGAGCAGCAGTTCGATGCGTTCACG
>DATKFU010000253.1:0-29144 GCA_035511215.1 Bryobacteraceae bacterium
CAGCACCGGAATGTGGTAGCCCCTGGGCTTTTCAAACAAAAGCGCGGGACCGCCGGCTTTCACGGCGCGGTCGGCAAACTCGGTGATTTCCAGGATGGGGTCCACTTCGAAGGGGATGCGCTTGAGTTCCTGGTTCTTCTCCAGCGCGGCGATGAATTCACGCAGATCGGCGTAGGCCATAACGGGGGCGTCTCACTTTCTACTATGATTGAAGTTCACGCACAAATCCATTAAGGAGCAATCATGTTTAATCGAGTGGCATTCGTCACGGGTGCGAGCCGGGGGATTGGCCGGGAGATCGCCCTGACATTATGCCGCGCCGGTTTCGATATCGTGGTGGCCTCACCGGAGATCGAGAAGAACGAAGAAGTCGCCGAGAAGATCCGGGCTTGCAGCGGGCAGGCGCTACCCCTGAATCTGGACCTGTTATCGTACGATTCCATCCGGGAGGGCTTTGCCAAGGCGCTGCAGCAGTTCGGGCGCATCGACGTGCTGGTGAATAACGCGGGTGTCACGCGCGACGGGTTGGCGGTACGCATGAAGCGGGAGGATTGGGACCGCGTATTGCAGATCAACCTGTATGGCGCATTCTTCGCCACACAGCAGGTGCTGCCCGCCATGATGAAGCAGCGTTATGGGCGCATCGTCAATATCGCGTCGGTGGTGGGCGAGAGCGGCAACGCGGGCCAGGCGAATTACGTGGCGTCGAAGGCCGGACTGATCGGCTTGACCAAGGCGCTGGCGCAGGAGATGGCGCCGCGCGAGATTACTGTGAACGCGGTGGCTCCGGGTTTCATCGACACCGATATGACGGCGGTGCTGACGGACGAGCTGAAGGAGAAACTTCTGGCGCAAGTGCCTTTGCGGCGGCTGGGCCGGCCCGAGGAGATCGCGGCCGCGGTGCGTTTTCTGGCCAGCGACGAAGCGGGGTATATCACGGGGCACGTACTGAACGTCAACGGCGGGATGTATATGTAGCGGTTTGTTGACAGGCTAAAGCCTGTCCTACCTGTGGCGCCGACGCTACGCTGCGACAGTTCTTCCGGGGTAAGGCCGAATAGCGGCGGACGCGCACGCCGAGCAGCGCCAGGTAGACATACATCTCGCCGCGAGTGCACTTCGTGTTCGATCATAGCCCGCAGCAGTTTCCATGCAGCGATCGGCGCGTTCCATGAAGGCGACGACAGCGTCGGGGCCATCCGCCAACTATTCGAGTTTATCGGGGGAAACGCCTCGACTGTGCGCATGGTGCGCGCACGTTTTGGCCCATAAATCACGCCCCGATCACGCACTGGAGGACTGCGGCAGAAGGCGTCGCTATGAGTGAGGACGTGGCACGCGCGAGTGCGTGCGCCACAGGGTCGGATGGCGGGGCTTGGGGAAGATCGCCGGATTCGCCTGCGCGGCGCACGGCGCGCAACAGGTCGAGCGCCTCGGGCAGCGCGAACTGCTCGCCGAGGAAGGCTTCGGCGAAGCGGCCGCCGCGGATCTCGCCGCGCGCCTCCATGCGGCGCAGTTCCACCAATAGGTCGCGCCAGGGAGGCGCCAGAGTCTCGCGCGCCGCCAGATCGCGGAAGACTACGCCCCAGCGCTGCAACAATTGGCGTGCGAAAGACGCAGGGGAGATTTCGCCGGGCGATGCGGTAGGGCGGCGCAGCAGGGCCCAACGTCCGGCGGCGTGCCGGGGGCGGGACAGGCGGCCGCGTCCTTCGCCGCGGCGGCGCTTGGGATCCACGAGCGCGCGCAGATTCTCGAAGCCATCGGCGGTGACCAGTCCCGCGGCCACCAGTTCCCAGAGCGCGTCTTCCACTTCACTGGCAAGGCGGCCGGTAGCGCGCGCCAGTTCGGGAAAGAACGACGCGCCGCGCTGCTGCAGATCGGCGAGCACTTCGCGGGCCGGGTGCGAGAGCGAAGCGTCGGATGCCGGCTGCGGCCCCGAGAGCAGCCACTCGGCGTCTTCGCGCAGGAACAGGGTCAACGGCGCCACGCGTGTGGGGCGCACGTGATGCTGACGGCCGTTGGCATCGTTATCGAACGCAGGATGCGGCGAGAGGCGGCCCCACATCACTTCGCCCGAGAGACAAAGCTGGTCGAGGAATTCGGGGCTATAGTGCGCTACGCGGCTGGGCAGGATTTCGGCTTCCCAGGCCGCGGCGGAGATTTCGTATCCCTGCAGCTGCCGGATAACATGCAGCACGCCATCGGCGCCGTGCAATTGCGCGCCAGGCGCGACGTGCTGCCAACGGTGCAGGAAGCGCACGAAATCGGCGGTGGTGACCGGCTCGATTTCGCGGCGCAGGCGGACGATGGTGAGGCGGTGGATGCGCGCCAGCAGGCGGCGATGGCACCACTCGGGCTCATCGGCCGGGGCCAGGCCAGGAGGGCTGTCGCACGTGAAGCGGCCCCGCAGGATTTGGCCTTCGGTTTCAAGCTGGGCGAGTGCGGAATCCACCAGCGCGCGCGGGATGGCCAGGCGCGCCGCCAACCCGGAAGCGCGATACGGTCCACCGGATTCGAACCAGCCGCGCAGGATTTCGGCGGCGCAGGCTTCTTCGGTTTCCGGACGGCTGCCGGGGAAGTGGATGGGGGGCGTAAGGACAGATTCTGGGTGGACGGCGCGCGCGATTTCGGCGCGTTCGGCTGCCACCCAAAATACGACGGGCGGGTCTGGAGACCCGCCGCAGACCTGGAGGTCTGCCCCACGGCCCGCATCCACCAGCGCTGTGAAGAAAGGCTCCCACTCGGGCACCGGCGGAAGCGTGATCAAGGTCAGCAAGGCTTCGTGCAACTCGTCGGGGTCGCGCACCACGGGCCAGGCTTCCGCGGCCACCTGCACGATCGCGTCCGGATCGAGTGCGCCTGCGCCTTCCACGAAGTCCGTGCGCACAGTGCGGCGCAACTGGACGGCACGGGCGCGGCGTTCCTCGAGTGGCGCATCGTCCAGAAACGCATACGGATTGGCGTTGAGGATCTCGTGCGAGAACGGCGTGGCCTCCGGGGTGTCGATGGCGGATGTGCGGATGGCGCCGGCGCGGATGCCTTCGAGCACAGCGACGAGGCCGTCGAGGTCCATCGCTTCATGCAGACAGTTGCGAATGGTTTCCCGGACCAGCGGATGGTCCGGAATGCGCGGAGGTCCGGTGAGATTTTCGGCGCAGGCGGCTTGGTCCGGGAACGTGGCGGCCAGCAGGTCGTCGGCGCGCATGCGCTGGATGGGGGCGGGCACGCGCGAGCCGTGCGAAAAACGCAGGATGGCCAGCGCGCGCGAAGCATTCCAACGCCAGCGCGCGGTGAACATGGGCGCGTCCAGGAGCGCTTGCGTGAGCACGTCGCCCACAGTCTCGGGACGCAGGAATTCGAATACGATGTCGAGCGGAAACGAATGCTGCTCGCCCAGCGACAGCACGATGCCATTGTCCGTGGCCGCGGCTTGCAGCTCGAAGTTGAACGTGCGGCAGAAGCGCTTGCGCAAGGCGAGCCCCCAGGCGCGGTTGACACGGGCGCCGAAGGGAGCGTGCAGCACGAATTGCATGCCGCCGCCTTCGTCGAAAAAGCGCTCGGCCACCACGTGCGCTGAGGCGGGCAGCGTGCCCAACGCGCGCGCGCCGGATTGTACATAGGCGATGGCCTGCTCCGCACCCAGGCGGTCGAGACCGGCATCGCGCAGCAGCCAGTCGGTCTGAGGCGCGGCCAGGATATCCGCGCGCAGGCGCGAGACTTCGGCGGACAATTCGGCGGTGCGGCCGGGCGCTTCGCCATTCCAGAAAGGAATCGACGGAGCTGCGCCGTGGGCGTCTTCCACGCGTACGCGGCCGTTTTCCACGCGCCGGATGCGCCACGAATTCGTGCCCAACAGGAAGACGTCGCCGGACATGCTCTCCACGGCGAAGTCCTCGTCCACGGTGCCAACCGTCGCGCCTTCCGGTTCGGCGACCACCAGGTAGTTGGCATTATCCGGAATGGCGCCGCCGGATGTGATCGCCGCCAGGCGCGCGCCCCGCCGGCCGACCAAGCGATGATTTACCTGGTCGCGATGCAGGTAAGCGCCGGCCCGCCCGCGCGCCGTGACGATGCCGTCGCTCAGCATGGCGACGATGTCGTCAAAATCGCGGCGGTCGAGCGCGCGGTACGAATATGTCCCCCGAACCAGGGCGAAGAGGGCGTCTTCGGTCCACTCTTCGCAAGCGCAGGCGGCCACGATCTGCTGTGCCAGGATATCCAGCGGCGCGGCGGGGATCTCCGTGCGGTCGAGCACGCCGGAGCGAATTGCGCGCACCAGCGCGGCACATTCGATCAGCTCGTCGCGCGTGGTGGCGAAAATATGACCGTGGGGGCGCGCGCCTACCCAATGGCCGGAGCGGCCGACACGCTGCAAGGCCACCGCGATGGAGCGCGGCGAGCCGATCTGGCATACCAGGTCAACCGCGCCGATATCGATGCCCAACTCGAGCGAGGCCGTCGCCACGACGGCGCGCAATTCGCCGCTCTTGAGGCGGCCCTCCGCTTCCAGGCGTAGACGGCGCGAGAGGCTGCCATGATGCGGCAGCACGGCCTGTTCGCCGAGACGCTCCTGGAGCTGGTGCGCGACGCGCTCGGAAAGGCGGCGCGTGTTGACGAAGACCAGCGTGGTGCGGTGGGCGCGGATCAGATCGGCCACGCGATCGTAGATCTCGCCCCACATTTCGTTGCTGGCGACGTGGCCGAGTTCGTCCTTGGGGACTTCGACCGCCAACCCCATATCGCGGCGATGGCCCACATTGACGATGTGGGCGGTCTCGCTGAGGAAGCGGGCGATTTCTTCGATGGGCTTTACGGTGGCGGAGAGGCCGATGCGCTGTGGCCGGGGGCCTCCCGCGGCTTTCACCAGCGCATCCAGGCGCGCCAGCGTGAGGGCCAGATGCGAGCCGCGCTTGTCGTCCGCCACAGCGTGGATTTCGTCCACGATGACGGTGCGTGTGGTGCGCAGCATATCGCGCGGCTTCTCGGCGGTAAGCAGGATGAAGAGCGATTCGGGCGTGGTGACCAGCACGTGCGGGCGCTCTTTGCCCATCTGCTGGCGTTCCCACGCGGGCGTGTCGCCGGTACGGACCGCGGCGCGAATGGGCGCGAGCGGTATGCCTTGCGCGGCCGCCGCCGCCGCGATTTCCGACAGCGGCACCTCCAGGTTGATATGGATATCGTTGCTCAGCGCCTTGATCGGCGAGATGTAAACGACTTCGGTCTGGTTGGGCAGCGCGCCGAGGCGGGCCGCGCGTACCAGGCGGTCGAGACACAGCAGAAAGGCGGCCAGAGTTTTGCCGGAGCCTGTGGGGGCGGAGATGAGGATGTCGTGGCCCGCGCGGATCTCCGGCCAGCCGAGCACTTGGGGCTCGGTGGCAGCGGCGAAGCGCTGGGTGAACCAGTCGCGGACTAAGGGGTCGAAGCCGGCTAATGCGGGGAATGCCACTGCTTCTATTTTAGCGGTAGGGTGCGGTGGCGCGCCGCGCGAGGTCCAGTAGGCGGGGTCCGATCCCAAATTGGACCGGGGCTCACCAATGCGAGGTATTGTCTAGCCGAGACTCAAGTTCGCGTATTCGGAAAGCCACTTGTTGGGCGCCCTTTTCTTAATTCATAGCCGCCCACGCAGGATGCGCTTAATATTACGCTTGCCGCGAAGTACGGCCATGATGCGGATGGGCTTCACGTCCGGCTGATACACGATCAAAAACGAGTACATGGAGAAAAACAGAACAGGACGCTTGGAGAGATCTACGCGAGTATGTTCCTGAGGCGGTCCGTCCCAGCGACGCGAACAATTCATGAAACTCGCGTTCGATGCGATCAGCCAATTCCACGCTGTCATCCGCAATGCGCCGCCAGATTTCAAAAAGATCGTTCTGCGCTTCGGCGGAAATGCTGTAGAGCCTTTCATCAGTGCCGCTCACGAAGTCATGCCGCCTTGCGTTTTTCCATGTCGGCTTGCGACTCCTCGGCTGAGAAAAACTCACCGCGGTCAAACTGGTCGAAGGCCCGCTCGATTTTTTCGGTTATCTCAGCCCGGTGGTCCACGAGCCATTTCTCTTCGGAATGCAGCATTCGCAAAGCCCGCTCGACAACTTCATCCGGACTTTTGTAAGCGCCCGTCCGCATCGCCTCGGCGATCAGTTCTTCATTCTCCGGTCGAAGGATGATTGTCATGCCCACCCCTCTGCATTGTCACATTTTCTGCATTACGCGTCCATGAGGGTAGTGCCGGTTGCTGAATAAACCGCCAGCGCAGGCTCCGTTGGGGCGGAGGCCGGCGGACAGTTCCGCGCCTCCGCAGGCAGCCGTTTGTTGAAAACCCAGCCCGCGGCATCGCCGTCGAACGGTGCCTTCCCGCCCCAAAAGACGCTGTTTACACCTTTTACAAAACTTTTACAGAACCCAAACCACCCCCCATCCCCCTCCCCCGTAGGATCAGTATAGGCGAAACGCTTAAAGGAGATTTAAATGGGACCGCTACAGATTACCGCGACGCACGAGCAACGCTACCATGACCAGCACCTCGACCTGGATTTCGACCACAAAACCGCGCTGCTGGACACCAAACCGCTGGGATTGACCCGCAAGGAATACGACCTGCTGGCCTTATTGATTCAGAATGCCGGCGAAGTGGTCACCCGCGAAATGCTGCTGCTGCGCGTGTGGGGCTACAGCAACCAGATCCGCACGCGGACGCTGGACGTGCATATCCGCCGGCTGCGCAAGAAGCTGGGCGAGCACAGCGGCACGTATATCGAGACGATTTTCAGCGTAGGGTACCGGTTTCAGCCCTTTCGTGCGCCCCGGCTGGTACAGCGGGCGCCGCAAATGATGGCCCTGGGCGCGTAGGGGGTACGGAAGCGGGCGCCGGCACGAGCGCCGGCCGGCAAGAGCTAGAATGGGGATTCTTGATGCCCCAGAGAATCTCGCCGGCGCGCTCCGTATCCGGGTCCGTTACGCTGCCCGGCGACAAGTCGATCTCCCACCGCTATGCCATGATAGCCGCCGTCGCCCAAGGCGAAAGCCGGATTCAGAACTATTCCACGGGCGCCGACTGTCATTCCACCCTCAACGCGATTCGCGCGCTCGGCATATCGGTGGAAGAGAACGGAACCGGCGTGGCGATCGGCGGGCGCGGTCCGGAGGGTTGGCGCCCACCGGCAGCTGATCTGGACGCCGGCAACTCCGGGTCTACCATCCGGATGCTTTCCGGCATGCTGGCGGCGCAACCGTTCCCCACACGCATCGGCGGCGACGAATCCCTCTCCCGCCGGCCCATGGCCCGCATCATCGAACCGCTATCCCGGATGGGTGCATCCATCTCCGCGCGCGACGGCCGCTTTCCGCCGCTCGAAATCCGCGGCGCGCCCCTCCAGCCCATCGACTACACGCTTTCTGTCCCCAGTGCCCAGGTGAAGACCTGCGTCCTGTTCGCCGGCTTATACGCGGAAGGCGAGACCATCGTCCGTGAGCCTGTGCGCTCACGCGATCACACGGAGATCGCCCTGCGGGAGTTCGGCGCGGATTTGCGGGTGCAGGGCAAAACCATTACGCTTACAGGGCGCCCGAAGCTCACCGGGCGCGACCTGGTGGTGCCTTCGGACCTGTCCTCGGCGGCGTTCTTCATCGTGGCGGCGCTGCTCTTGCCCGGCTCGCGGCTTGCCATCCGCGGGGTCGGGCTGAATCCCACGCGCTCTGCGCTGCTCGATTTCCTGGTAGGCATGGGCGCGGCGATCCGCATCACCGAAGTGGAGAGCCGCAATGGGGAACTGGCCGGCGAACTGCTGGTTTCGAGCTCACAGGTGCGCGGCGGAATGATCGAAAATGAAACCACCGCCGCGCTGATCGACGAGATCCCGGTGTTGGCGGTGCTGGGCGCGGCGAGCGAGGAGGGTCTCACCATCCGGGATGCCGGCGAGTTGCGCATCAAAGAGACCGACCGCATCGCCACAATTGCCGAAAACCTGCACCGCATGGGGGTTGAGGCGGAGGAATTGCCGGATGGACTGGCGATTCCCGGACGCCAGCGCTTCCACGCTGCCGAACTGGACTCATTCGGCGATCATCGCATCGCCATGGCGTTTGCGATCGCGGCGTTGTGCGCGGACGGCCAATCGACTATCCACGGAGCGGAAGCGGCGTCGGTTTCGTTCCCGGAGTTTTACGAAACGCTGGAGCGCGTCACACTAACGTAACGCAGCAAGTGGCAAGACGAGCCTCGCCACGGCACGCATCAGTGCGTGCGGCATTCCACAATCAGTGCATCCAGCGCAATCGACTTCTGAATGTTGCGCCGGATCAACTCCGCTAGATCGTCGACCTTTTTCACCGTTCCGCGGATCCACCCGAACGATACCTTATTCGCCACGGATTCCAGTTCGGCCCGCAGATCCTCGTTGCGCACCGCGCCGCCCGATTCGTGCAGCACCAGCACATCGCGCAGCAGATCGTACAGCACCTTCAGGTGCAGCTCCAGCTTCTCGCTCTTGCTGCGTCCGATGGCTTCCGAATACGGCACCCACGCGCCGAACGGCAGCACGCCCGCGGCTACGCGCAGCAGCGTGAACATGGCCGCGCGGCGCTTGTCGTAAGCTTCCAGATCCAGCGAAACCGCCACGCCCGGACTGCCGCCGCTCAATGCCGCGCGCCGATCGGCATGGTCCATCCCCCGTGCGCGCACGAACTCGCGCGTCTCCTCGGTCGAAAGCGGCGTAAACTGAAACGGCACGGCCCGCGAGCGGATCGTCGGCAGCAGGTCGTAAGCGTTCTCCGCCGTCATGATCAGGATCAAGTACGGCGACGGCTCCTCCAAGGTTTTCAGCAGAGCGTTGGCGGCGTGTTCGCCGGCGCGGTCCACGTGGTCGATCAGGAACACGCGCCGGCTGCCGTCGTTCGGCGCCAGCTTCGCCCATTCGCGCAGCAGCCGCGTCTGATCGATGGAGATCTGCCGCAGCGGCCCATCCGGCGGGAAAGTCACGAAATCCGCATACGAGGCGAATAGCAGCGGATCCTGGTTGCGTTTGTCGGCCGGCCAGCGCTCGCGGGCCGCCACGATCTCGATGTTCTCCGGCAGACTCAGGTCGTCGTGCTCGATCTGTTCGGCATGCCCGAGCAGCCGGGCTGCCAGCCTGCGCGCCAGGGTAGCCTTGCCCACGCCTTCCGGGCCTGCGAACAGCAGCGTTTGCGCCAACCGTCCGCGCGCGATCATTTGCTCCAGCGCCGTCGCGACATGCTGGTTGCCCCAAAAGCCCTCAAACATACGGCGCGACGGCCCTCCAGATCTCGGCCGCTATGGGTTCGACGCCGGCGCGGCCATCGATGACGCGGAAGCGCTCCGGCTCGCGCGCCGCCAGCGCGTGATACGCCTGGTATACCTGACGATGGAATTCGAGCGATTGCTCGTCCATGCGCGTCTCGCCGTGCGGCTCGGAGGCGTTGCGGGCGTGCGCCCGCGCCAGGCTGGTCTCGGCGTCGATATCGATGAGCAGCGTCAGGTCCGGAACCAGGCCGCGGCAGGCAATGCGGTCGAGCGCCATCACCGCGTCCGCTCCCAGCCCGCGCCCGCAGCCTTGATAGACCAGCGTGGAATCCGTGAACCGGTCCGAGAGCACGATCTTACCGGCGGCTAGGGCCGGCATGATCCACTCGTCCACGTTCTGCGCGCGGCAGGCGAAATACAGCAGCATCTCGGCGGTGGGTCCCAGCTCCTGATTGGCCGCGTCCAGCAAGATGCGCCGGATCTCGATGCCGATGCGCGTGCCGCCCGGTTCGGCGGTCTCCAGCACTTTGCGGCCGCACGCGCGCAGGCGCTCGGCGAGGAGGCGCATCTGGGTGGTCTTCCCTGAACCGTCCATGCCTTCAAATGTCAGGAACAAGCTCCGTTTTTGCATGCGGAAGCTTCATTGTCCTACAGAGGTGGGGAACTGCGCGACCGGATTGCGTAGTATGCCGATGCCTTCGATCTCGACTTCTACGACATCGCCCGAGTGCATGGCACGGGTGCTGCCGGGCGTCCCGGTATAGATCACGTCGCCAGGAACCAACGTGACCCAGCGGCTGATCCAGCTTGCGATGGCCGGACCATCGAAAGTCAAATCCGCAGTCGATTGCTTTTGGACGACCTCGCCATTCAAGCGTGTTTCGAGCATCAGGTTACCGTAGTCGAGACCCGTTGCGATCGCCGGACCTAGCGGCGCGAACGTATCCGCGCCCTTCGCGCGCCACCATTGCAGGTCCTTGCGCGGGCCATTCTGCCAATCGCGCTCGCTCACGTCGTTGCCGCAGGTGACGCCGAAAATCGTCCCGCGCGGGCCCATCACGATTACCAGTTCTCCCTCGAAGTGGACGTTGGCGGCGTCTTGCGGGATGACGATCGGGCCGCCCGGGTGTTGCAGGGCGCTCACCGGCTTGTAAAACATCTCCGGACGGTCCGGCTGCTGGCGGTCTCTCAGGTGGCTCTTGTAATTGCGGCCCACAGCCAGAATCTTGGACGGCTGGCACGGGCAGAGTAGCTTCACGCCGCTAAGCGGATGCGTGACGCCAGTCGGCTCGTGCGCGCCAAACAGGTCCCCGCGGATCTCGCGGACGGTCGCGGCCTTCGGAGCGCCGTCGAGAATGCCGTAAGCCGTGACGGAATCCTTTTGGAATCGAATGTATTTGGTCAATGCTCAATTGTAGCCGGTGGGGCAGGGAAGCCGCCGCCCCATAGGCGTTAAGATAAGCGCACAAGTTGGTTCTCCAGCAGGCCGGAATCAGCGGCCTCGTACGCAAGCCGACGGACGGCCGCGAGCCTGCCGTTAATCGTGCCCGGCGCAAGCTGACGTGATTCCAAGTGAATTCGGTAGCGAGCGACGACGGCTCAGTTGAACAAGAGTCTCGGCTCGGAGCAGTACCAGGCGACGAACTCATCTATCGGGTGGCGGTATCCTCTCTGGGATCCCTTCGATGGCAGGCCGTTGAGAAACGCCGATCTTGCCTGGTCCATGTCCCCGAAGTGGAGTACGTGGCGATATCGTCGAGGGTCGACGGCGCTACACTAGGAACGAAGGTAGGAGGCCATCGTGGATGCCTTGGCTGAGAAACTAGACGCTCGGTTGCGCGAGTGGAAACCGGAGACCGCCGCAGAGGCCAGGGGGCGCATCGCCGAGGTGATAGAGCTGGCCGATCACGATATCCTTGACATCGCGCGCCCGCGTGCCGCCGAACAGGAGGTCCTCGACCTGCTCGATGAACCCCCAACCCGGTGAGATCTGGCTGGCGGATCTGGGACTCGCTGCAAAGACGCGTCCCGTCGTCATCGTCTCCCGCCAAGACCCTGACCCGCCGCGGTTTCTCGTCTTGTACGTACCTCTCACTACCCAGCGGCGAGACAGCCTGTATGAGGTTCCGCTGCCGCGACTTCCGTTCCTTGATCGTGAATCGGTAGCCAATGTTCAAGGATTGGGATCTCTGCCTACCGTGCGTCTTGAACGCAAGATTGGCAGGCTTTCCGCAGGGATAATGGAGCAACTCAAGGACGCGCTGGCTTTTGCGCTGGACCTTGAACGCGCTTCCGAATAAACAGTCAGCCAATCCATTTATAACGCCCATGAGCCTGGCGCCCCGCGACGGCTAATGCTAATAGCCGCGCCCCTTGTCCACCACGTTGCGCAGCGGCTCGCCCTTGCGATAGCGCTCGAAATTGTCCAGGAACAACTGCATGGCGCGCTGCTGCCAGTCTGGCGTGTGATCGGCTGAGTGCGCCGACAGCAGCAGGTTGTCGAGCGCAAAGAACGGATGGCCCGCCGGCAGCGGCTCCTGGTTGAAAACATCCTGCGCCGCGCCGCCGATGCGCCTTTCGCGCAACGCTGCGATCAGCGCCGCCTCGTCCACCAGCGGTCCGCGGCCTACGTTGATCAGGATTGCGCCGGCCTTCATGGCGCGCAGTTCCGCTTCCCCGATGAGCCCGCGCGTCTCCGGCGTGAGCGGCGTGCTAAGCACTACGTAATCCGAGCGCGCCAGCAAGTCGCGCCTGCGCTCCGGCCCGTCCGCGCGCCCTATGCCGATCACCCGCAGCCCCAGCGCCTCCCCCCGCCGCGCGACGGCTTTGCCGATGTCGCCCAAGCCAATCACCCCCATGGTCTGGCCGGAGACTTCGACGGTGTCGAACTGGTCCCAGACGCCGGCCTCCTGGCTGCGCACCATGCGGCGCAATCCCTTGGCGAAAAACAGCACCGCCGCGATTACGAACTCCCCTAGAATTTCGCTGAAAACCCCGCGCGCGTTGGTCAGCGGCACGGCGCTGGCGGCCAGTTCCGGAAAGAGAAGCTCATCCAGGCCGGCCGACCGCGAATGGATCCAGCGCACGCGCGGCGCCTCGAGCCACACCTGCCGCAACAACTCCCGGCTGCCGGTCCAGTTCAGGATTACGTCCGCCTCGGGCGCGGCGTCGGCGAAGGCCTCCACACGGTTTCCGGCGGCGATGCGCACCCCGTCGGGCAGGGCCTCCAGCATGGCCAGCAGAGGGTCTGTGGGATCTGTCAACACTAAAACTATGCTATCGTCCATGAGGAGCAAGCTACCATGTTCGACCTCTCTTTGGAAGTGCTGCGCGTCGTGGAAGATAGCGCCATCGCCTCGGCCCGCACCATGGGGATGGGCGATGCCCAGACGGCCGACCACGCCGCGGTGGAGTCCATGCGCCAATGTCTCGATACCATCGCGATCGACGGCACCATCGTGATCGGCGAGGGCGAGCGCGACGCGGCGCCCATGCTCTTCATTGGTGAGAAGGTGGGATCGAGCAAGGATCAGCCGGGCGCGCTCTCGGTGGATATCGCGGTCGATCCACTGGAGGGCACCAATCTCTGCGCCACCGGCGCGGGCGGGGCTATCACCGTGCTGGCAGCTTCGGAACGCGGCGGATTGCTGCATGCGCCGGATTGCTATATGGAGAAGATCGTGGTGGGTCCGGCGGCCAAGGGCGCGGTGGACCTGGAGGCCCCCGTCAAGCACAACCTGAAGGCCATCGCACGGCGGCTGCAACGCGGGGTGGACGATTTGGTGGTGGTGGTGCTCGA
Source organism: Bryobacteraceae bacterium (assembly GCA_035511215.1). Classification (GTDB taxonomy): domain Bacteria; phylum Acidobacteriota; class Terriglobia; order Bryobacterales; family Bryobacteraceae; genus Bog-159. The sequence goes on from DATKFU010000253.1 coordinate 13,062, forward strand.
CCGGCCGCGGCATCAACAACTGATCGCCGACATCCGGGAAGCCGGCGCGCGCATCCGCCTGATCGGCGATGGCGACCTTTCCGCCGGCATCGCGGCGGCTGTCGCCGGCACGGGCGTGCACGCGGTCATGGGCTCGGGAGGCGCGCCCGAAGGGGTACTTACCGCGGCGGCGTTGCGCTGCCTGAACGGCGAGATCCAGGGCCGCCTGGTGGTGAAGGACGACGCCCAGAAGGAGCGCATGCAGGCCATGGGAATCCGCGACACGGGAAAGATCTACACCACCGGCGAACTGGCCCCCGGACGCAGCATCGTTTTCGCCGCCAGCGGCGTGACCGACGGCAACCTGCTGAAGGGCGTCCGGTTCTTCGGCGACGGCACGCGCACCCAGTCCATCGTGATGACGCACACCCCGGCGCGCGTGCGCTTCATCGACACGGTACATTTGGAGAATAAGCCGGACGTGAAGGTGCGGTTCCGGTGACGGCATGCTCAGCGACAAATTGCGCGAGTGCGGCGTAGTTGGGGCGGGCGGCGCGGGATTCCCCACGCACGTGAAAGCCGCTTCGCACGTCGAATTCGTAATCGCCAACGGGGCGGAGTGCGAGCCGCTTATCCATAAAGATGCCGAGCTGATGAAGCACTTTCCGGGCGAGATCCTGTCCGGCACCGCGGCCATGATGGAAGCTACCGGCGCGTCGGCGGCCAAGTTCGGGATCAAAACGAAAAACGCCGAGGCGCTCGACGCGCTTCAAGCACAGGCGCCCCCGGCCAACATCGAGTTCGTCTTGCTGGGCGATTTCTACCCGTCGGGCGATGAATTCGAGCTGGTCTATGCCGCCACCGGCCGCCTGATCCCGGCCGCCGGGCTGCCGCTGCACGTGGACTGCGTGGTGAACAACGTGGAAACGCTATATAACGTCCACCAGGCCGCGCGGGGCATCCCGGTTACGGTGAAATTCGTTTCCATCGCCGGCGCCGTGAACCGGCCCACGTCTTTCTGGGCGCCCATCGGCACTCCTTTCCGCGAATTGCTGGCGCTGGCGGGCGGCGCGAGAGTTGCGGACTTCGGCGTATTCGTTAGCGGCCTGATGATGGGCTCTCTGACCTTCGATCTGGACGACGTCGTCACCAAGACCACAGCCGGCCTGATCGTCCTGCCGCGCGACCATTACCTGATTACGCGCCGCGACCGCTCCCAGGCGCAGATGAACCACATCGGCAAGTCCGCCTGCGACCAGTGCAGCTACTGCACCGAATTCTGCCCGCGCTACCTGTTGGGCTACGAAGTGATGCCGCACAAGGTCATGCGCAGCCTGGGCTTTACGCTGACGGGCTCGGCCAACTGGAACCAGTGGGCGGAGCTTTGCTGCGCCTGCGGGCTGTGCACGCTGTACGCCTGTCCCGAGGATCTTTACCCGAAGGAAGCCTGCGACCAGGGCAAACACGATCGCCGCGCGGCCGGACTGAAATTCGGGCAGCAGAAACCGGTCCAGCCGCACCCCATGAAGGAGTACCGCCGGGTGCCCCTGAGTATGTTGCGGAAGCGGCTGAAGGTGGAAGAGTACGAAGCCGAAACGCCTTTCGAGCAGCTTGACCCTCGCCCGGCCTCCGTACGCATCAAGCTCCAACAACATGCGGGGGTGCCGGCCAAACCGGTGATCGGGGAGGGCGCCGCGGTGAGCAAAGGCCAGACGATCGGCCGCGTGGAAGCGAACGAGCTGGGAGCGTCCATCCACGCCAGCATTAACGGCCACGCGCGCCGGATCACCGGCGAATACATCGAAATCACGGCATAGAAAAGCTGGAATATGGCAAAGAATTCCATAGGGATGGTCGAGTTGGGCAGCATCGCGGCGGGCTATCAGGTGTGCGACGCCATGCTGAAGGCGGCGGACGTGGAACTGGTGCTGGCGCGGTCCATCTGCTCCGGGAAGTACATGGTGATGGTGCGCGGCGAAGTGGGCGACGTCCAGGCCGCGGTAGCCTCCGGGAATACGGCAGGCAGTTTTTCGGTGATCGACTGCTTCGCCATCGCCAATCTCGACGAGTCCATTTTCCCGGCCATCAGCGGGAGCGTGAAGGTGGAGCGCCTGGACGCGCTGGGAATCCTGGAATCGTTCTCGGTGGCCTCGCTGATCGAAGGGGCCGACGCTGCGGCCAAGGCGGCCGACGTGCAGTTGATCGAAGTGCGGCTGGCCATGGCCCTGGGCGGCAAGGCGTTCGTCACCCTGACGGGCGACGTGGCAGCGGTGGAAAGCGCGGTGGCCGCGGGCGCCCAAGCCATAGCGCAGAAGGGGCTGCTGGTGAACAAGGTGGTGATTGCGCGGCCGCGGCCGGAGTTGTTGCATGATAATGATATGACAAATGATATGACAGGCCCTTGAATTCGGGCTGTAATAGGCTTACATTGAGACTGGAGGCGGAGTTTCAGATGAAACTATCTTTTGCAGTGCCACTTTTCCTGGCTGTGGGCCTGGCGGCTTTCGCGCAGCAGCCACGGATGACTACCGTCGATCCGGACAATGGGAAGGCTGGTGATGAGATCACGGTAGCTGGGGAGAATTTGGAAAAGGCGCAGGTCGCCAAGGTGTACCTGACGGATGGGAAGAACGATACCGCGCTGGACTTGACGGAGCAAACCGCCACCAGCATTAAGTTCAAGATCCCAACGAAGGCCACCGCCGGCCGCTTCGCCCTGATGCTGCTGACCACGGGCAAAGAGCCCAAGCTGATCGAGCAACCCGTCAAGCTGACTGTCGAGTAGCGATCTCGGCACGGCTACGCATCAGTGCGTCCGCTACGTGGCGCGGCGGTATGGGGAGGAGATGTAGCGGCGCGATTCGCGGGCGGCCTCGGCCTCCGGCGCGTACACCATAGCCTTTTTATACGCCTCGACGGCAAGGCCGTGGCGTTGGGTGAGATCGTAAATCTGGCCCACCCGCATCCAGGCCAATACGCCGGTGTTCAAGTCTACGTCACCGGCGTGCGCGGTCACCTTCTGCATATTCGCCAGCGCGGCGTCCAGGTCGTTGTACCAGAACTGGATGGTCCCCAACTGGTAGTAAATCGACTCCCACGGCACCCGCGCATAGCCCGCCGCCCCCTGGGTCTTCAACTGCGCAACCTGTTGGACGGAGGCAATGGCCTTCTTGCCATCCCCCAGCGCCGCGTACATGCCCGCCTGCTCGAAGCGCAGCAGGTAGTTGCGTGGAAAGCGGGCGATCAGGCTTTCCACCAACGGCAGGGCCTTGGCCGTCTGGCGTTCGCGCCGATAGATCGCCGCCAGAAAGATCTGGGCGTCGACGCGATTCAGCGTGCCGTTCGCCGCCACCTGCTCCACGGTGCGTATGCCGCGATCCTTGTCGCCGTGGAAGCCGATCAGGAACCCGAACATCTTGTAGAAGGACGGCAGGCTGCCCACCACGTAATCGTGCAGGCCCTGCACCAGGCGCGCATCCACGTTTGACGGCTCCAGTTCGCTCACCCGGTTATGCAGTTTGCGCGCGGTGGTGGAGTCGTGCAGGGCATCCGTCCAGGCCTTCTGGACCAGAAAAAAATAGTTCGCCCGCAATCCGTAGGTGATGCCCATGGCATAGAGCGCGCCGGCGTCGTTGGGATTCCGGCGCAGTCGCGCCTGTTCCAAAACCATGGCCTTTTGGATCTCGCCCAGAAACCGCTCCTGGGTCTCGGGCGGCGGATTCAGCTTGGCCCGGCGCAGCAGGGAATTATTGCCCGTCACCAGCTCGCTTTCGAGCGCGCCATCGCGATACATCTCGCTGAAAACGACCGTCTCGGCGGCGTGGTTGTGCAGGTCGGGGTCGTTCGGATCCTTGGCGATGGCCTGGTCGAAATCGGCCAGCGCCTGGTCGAATTCCAGGTTGTAGAAATGGCCGAAGCCTTCGTCCACCAGACTGTTTCCGGCATACAGACGCGCGGCGAGGCAAAGGGCTGCGGGGAGAGTGGCTCTCAATGATTCTATTATAAGCCGGGTGGATGGTGCTAACGGCGCACGGCGGCGCGGTGCCCTGCTGTGGTAACGTTCTACGATCTGCACCGGCTGGCGCAGTGAGCACGTGGCCGGCGCGGCCTCTGTATACTAGAAGCGAGTTGCGGATGACGACCTCAGGTTCCATTGGGACCGAGCCAATGCAGAGCATATCGCCCGCCATTCCGTAAAGCCAGACGAAGCGGAGCAGGCCATCCTAAACGATCCGCTGGACTTGAACTATGAAGTCATCGACGGTGAGGAGCGTTGGACAGCGCTCGGCCATACCGATAATTTTCGGGTCCTTCTGCTGGTCTGGACCGTGCGGCGGGATGCCTTACGGATCGTCACTGCACGGGCCGTTGGAAAGAGAGCGCGGGACACTTATTTGCGCGCAAAGGGATTGTTGACATGAAGAAACTCATCGTTCCCAAGTTCCCAACCGAAGCTGAGGAAGCAGCATGGTGGGACAACCACATGGATGGAGTTGAGGAGAACCTTCTGGAAGCCGTCCAGGAAGGCACTGCCGGCCGGGGCACCGCGCAACGAGTGCTCCGAGAGGCGCGGGAATTGAAAAGCGTCACGATTCGCATGCCCGGGGCCGACGTCAATCGCGCAGAGCGGCTGTCTGCAAAGAAGGGTTTGAGTTCCGAAGATTATCTGCAGAGTCTTTTGCATGAAGCTCTGGAACGCGAGGAGGCTCGAGATACGGCGACGCGGTGACACGGCGACGGGAACGGCGCGCACTACTCCGGCCGGGCATCGGAGACGACGATAGCCTGGTCGAAATCGGCCAGCGCCCGGTCGAGTTCTATTACAAGCCGGCGTGGATGGCGCTAACGGCGCACTTTGCGCATCCAACCGCCCCAGGCAACACCCGCGCGGGCCGTCAAAACACCTAGCACGATGGCTACCGCCATGCGGGTCCAGAACTGGCGGGCGCCCGGTTCCACCTGTGTAAAGACGTTGCGCACCCAGTCGATGTCGCTGGGAACGAAGAATGGGAAATACGCCGATCCGAAGACCCAGTTGCGGGCCGCGGGCGTCATCAGGAAATCGGCGAATGGCCACTGCACCGCTGCCAGGGCGATCACGAAAATGGGGGCCATCACCGCGGCTCGCGCCCAATAGTTCCAGCGTTGCCAGTAAGGGCGCGTCAGATCCAGGACGAAGGCGGGCACGATGATCAGAATCGGAAAATCGGGCGGCACGAAGTGAGTCACGTGCTGGAAGACGGGGCCCAGCTTGGGCTCGGCCGGGAACAGCGGCAGAATCCATACATAGAGCAGGTTCAGCGTCGTGTATATCCCGGCGACGGTGGTGCCGGCCCAACGGTAATCCGTCATGCGGTACAACGCCGATAGAAAGAAGCAAACGCCCAGCGCCATCAGCAGGTAGAACAGCGCGCTGTGCATATAGTTGCGCGTCAGGAATTCCTGGAAAATGCCGAACGAGGTGACCAGCAGGAAGGTGTAGGTGTACAGCATAAGCGCTTGCAGCTTCGTACGCAGTGCGCCTTCCGCCTGGCTCAGATGACCCATGATCAGCAGCAGCGTTCCGATGCGGATGACCAGCATGCCGAAAATCAGCAGCACATGCGGCGGGCTGAGCACCTTCACGTCCAGCCCGTAAGCGGCGTGCCACCAGTTGTCGAAGGGCGCCGAGGTAATCATGGCCACACCACCCCAGGCGCAGACGAACGCGCCAAACGGCCCGCGGAAGCCCCACATCCGTACCGAGCCGGCCAGCGCCGCCGCCGAGTGTCCGAACGAGTTGGAGAGGATCAGATAGCCGCACGAAATGCCGGCCAGGACGCCGCACAAATAGATCAGCATGTGTGGGGCGGTCCAGAAGGTGTCGCGGCCGATGCTCTTGTGCCAGGAGATGTCCCAGATGCCTCCGATGGAGGCGGAGGTGATCGCGATGACGCAGGTCGTGATGTACCAGGGGACGGACGCCGTACGTTCGGCGGCGTGCTCCGCCCAGGTGATTGTAGCGCTGTGAGCCATTAGCTTCAGTCTACCTTAAGCGACGCGTGGACTCGGAGAAAGTGGATGGTTACTCTGGCGGCGGGTCCGAGAATACGATCGCCTGGCGGAAGCCGTTGGTCTTGATGGCCGCATAAATAACGCCAGCCGTCAGCCAGATGCCTCCGGCCACTAGCGCAGGCTTGTGCAGGCTGGTCCAGATGGCGAGACAGAACACGAAGCCCAGCAAAGGAGGCAGGAATGCGCCCAGCGTCTTGCGTTCGCTGCGCAGGAAGTAGTGGATGAAAGCCGCCGCGTTGACGCCCATGAAACCGATGATGGCGCCGAAATTGAGCAGCTCCGCACCGAGTTCATAAGTGATGGCGAATGCCCCGGCCAGCGCCAACACGCCCACGAACAGCACATTGTTGCGGGGAATGCCGTGCTTGGCCTCGATGGCGCCGAAGAAGCCGCGCGGTATGGTGTTGTCGCGCCCCATCCCGTAGAGCAGGCGGGCGGCCCCGAGCTGCGATCCCATGCCTGAACCGATGGTGGCCACCAGCAGAGTCATATTCACCATGTGGAAAAGCAGCGGCCCACCGGCGCGGCCGGACACGTAGGAGAAGGCCGTATCGACATCAGGATAGGACCGAAAGTCGGGCCAGATCAGTTGTCCGGCGTAGACCTCCGCCGAGGCCAGCACACCGGTGATCAGGCAGGTGAGCACGGTGGCCAGCATAATGTTGCGCCGCGGGTTATGCGCTTCCTCCGACAGCGTGGAGATGCCGTCGAACCCGATATACGTGAGCACCGCGACCGACGTGCCGGTTGAGATTCGGCCCAGGCTGAAGGTTTTCGGATCGTAAAAAGGCTGCGTGAAGGAGACCCCATGCTGGTGCATGATGTAGCGCACGGCGGCGACGAAGAAATACACGATAACCACGCACATGGCCAACACCAGCACTTCGTTGGTGCGCGCAGTGGCCCGGATGCCCCGCAGATTCAGAAGCGTGAACAGCACCGCGAAGAACACGGCCCAGCCCGCGTAAGGGATCTCGGGCACCAGGTTGATGGCCGCCTTGCTGCACCAGATGGTACAGATGATCGGATTCAGGATGTAATCCATAGCCAGGCTCCATCCGGTGACGAAGCCCAGGCTGGAGTTGATCTCGCGGCCCACGTAAGTGTAAGCCGAACCGGCGCTGGGATAGGCGCGCGCCATGCGGCCGTAGCTGATGGCGGTGAACAACATGGCGACCATGGCGATCAGCACCGTGGTCACCACGTGGCCGTGCGCCACCTGGCTGACCACACCGAAGGGCGGCATGGGCGCCGTGGGCTGGATGAGGATGATTCCGTAGAAAATGAGGTCCCACAATCCCAAGGCGCGCTTAAGGCGCGGGCCTGCGTCCGAACTGGCGGCACTCGACATGGAAGTCTCGATTGTGACACAACAGAGGTGAGGCTTTGGGAGACCTCCCGTGTTGGGCGCGCGCTGGCTCCAGGTGCGGCAGTTATTATTGCGGCGGGTACGGTATAGAGTTACGCGCGGCGGCGTGCTGTTTACGGCGGCCGTGGTGCTGGTTGGGTTCGCCGCCGTGGCCTCGGCGAACAACCTGCTGTTCCTGATCCTGGCCACCATGCTTTCCACGCTGATGGTTTCGGGACTGGTGAGCCGCCTTTGCCTGGCCGGACTGGAGCTGGATTTCCTGGTCCCCGAACACGTCTCGGCGGGCCGCACCATACCGGCGAAACTCTACGTGCGCAATGTCAAATTCTGGATGCCGTCGTTCTCCATCCACGTGTTGGGCGTGGACCAGGGTGCCCCGCCAGTGCTGCAATCGCCGGTGTATTTCCCCGTGATCCCGGGGGGCGCAACGCTGGAAGAGACCGTGCAAATCCGGTTTGCGCGGCGCGGCGAATACCGGCAAAACCACTTCGCGTTCCATACCCGGTTCCCGTTCGGATTTCTGGAGAAGACCGCGCGCGTGGTGTTGCGGCGCGAAGTGGTGGTTTATCCGTGCATCGACGCGCAGGCCGGATTCGAGGAGTTGCTGGCTGACCTGGCGGGCGAAATCGAGACGCATTACCGCGGGCTGGGGCGGGACTTTTATCGCATACGGCCGTACGAAGCATTTGAAAGCGCGCGGCATGTCGATTGGAAAGCCACCGCGCACACCGGCGACTTACAGGTGCGCGAGTTTGCGCGCGACCAGGAGCAGACCGTGGAGCTGTTTCTGGATCTGGAGACGCCGGACGGTCTCAAGGAGTGGTTCGAACACGCGGTGGATTGCTGCGCGTTCCTGTCCTGGCGGCTGGCGGGCAAGGCCGTGGGAATTCATTTCCGCACGCAGGATTTCGATTTTCGGCTGCCGGAGGAAGGCGATATCTATACGATTTTGAAGTATCTGGCGGTGGTGGAAAGCAAGCCCGGGAAAGCGCCGGAAGCGCCGGCGGATGAGACCAGCTTTCCGATTGTGCTGACGGCGGCGCCGGGAAGGTTTGGGGATTTGGGATGGGCAAGGGCACGGGTGATTGGCCCGGAGGGTTTGGGAGCGGCGGGAACTGGGGCGCCGGAAAATAGCGAAGGAATAGTCTGATCGGCGCGTGGTTAAGGTATAATTCGGTACATTTACACGACGCCGATGACGCCGGAGCACGACCGCCTGGACCTGGCTAACCAACTGTTTTCCGACGCGCTGGAATTGCCCGCCGGTGAGCGGCGGTCCTTTGTCCAACGGGAATGCGGGGGAGACACAGACCTTTGCGGAAGCGTCCTGAAACTGCTGGCGCGCTTCGAAGGTCTGGGCAGCTTTCTGGAGACCTCCGCTGGCGGCCATTCAGAACTGTCCCCTGGCGAAATGCTGGAGGGTCGCTTCCGTATTCTCGAACTCCTCGGGCGCGGCGGCATGGGTGAGGTCTACCGGGCGGAAGACCTGACGCTGGGCGAGCCGGTCGCCCTGAAGCTGGTGCGCGCGGAATGGCGGTCGGATCCCGCGATGCTGGCCCGCTTCCGCGACGAGGTCCGGTTAGCCCGCCGCATCTCCCATCCCAACGTCTGCCGCGTCTTCGGCTTTCGCACATGCTCTGTGAACGGCCGGGATCTGGCGTTTTTCGAGATGGAGTATCTTGACGGCGATTCGTTAGCCAAGGCTCTTTCGACGCGCGGCAAGCTCGACGCGGCTTCAGTTCTGCGGATTGCCGGAGGTGTTGCCGCCGGCCTGGACGCGGCCCATCGCGAAGGCGTGATTCATCGCGATCTAAAGCCGGGCAACATCTTCTTGGCCCGAGACCGGCATGGCAGCGAGCGCCCAGTGATTGCGGATTTCGGCTTGGCGCGCAGCGTGGAAGGCGGCGAAGGGAACCGCACGCAGAGCGGGCTGTTGGCCGGCTCGCCCGACTACATGGCGCCCGAGCAATACCTCGGCGAGCCGTCGACCACGGCCGTAGATATTTTCGCCTTGGGTCTGATCGTCTTCGAGATGGCAGCGGGACGGCGCCCGTATCCGCCGGAGAGCATTGTGCGCTCCGCGGTCCGGCGCATCATGGAAGAGCCTGCGCCACTCAGCCGGGCCGCGCCGGATTGCCCGCGGCATTGGGACCGGGCTTTGACGCGAGCACTGGCTCGCGATCCCGGCCGCCGCTATCCCACCGCCGCCGCGTTGCTGCGGGAACTCGAAGAGCGGCCGTCGGCGGTCACAGCGGCGTTTTCGGCGGTGCGGGCCCCACAGGTTTCCAGGCGATCGTGGCTAGTGGCGTCGGGGGCGGCTGCGGTGTCGGTGGCCTCTTTTCTCGGCGTCTCACGCTTATATAAGAGAAAGCTGCCAGATGCGCCGCTAATTATGTTGACCCCGCTCAAATCCGCCAATCAAGCCAACGCCGCGGCGCTCGATCTCCAGATCGAGAAAGGTCTACTGCAATCGGCATATGCGAGGGTGCTGGACGCCGGCCAGATTCGCGACGCCTGGAGGCGCATGGGGCGCAAGTCCGGTTTTCCAGCCGCGCTGGAGCCTCGCGACGCCCGCGAGATCGCGCTGCGGGAAGGCGCTCAGTTCGTGCTCTTCGGAAATCTGGAAATGGTCGCGGACGACTGGGTAATGAGCCTACGCCTGGAGCTCTTGGGCAACGCTCCCATGTACCCACGCGACAAGTTTTCCGGCGACTTCTCGGCCGAGGACGATCAGGGTCTGTTGCGGGCGGCGGCGAAGTCGGTAGACTGGGTCAGGCGCACGACTGGCGAGTCGGCGGACGCGATTATTGCGCGCAGCCGGGTGCCGGAAGCCGTTACTACTAAGTCCTGGCCCGCGCTACAGGAATACACGCAAGCCGAAACCATGTGGCGCAGGCAGCGGTCGGAAGGAAGATGGGTCGAAGACCAGCGTGCCGCCGCCGAACTGCACCTGAACCAGGCGCTGAAACTGGATCCCGATTTCGCGCTGGCCGCGGCAAGGTTGGCGGATATTCAGGTGTAGTCCGATCGGTTTGACGAGGGTTACGCTAACTACCAACGGGCCGCCGGCATCATCGATGCATCTAACCTGACTGACAGGGAGTCTCTAGATACGCGAGCCATGTTCGCGCTCGATACCGGTCAGTACGCAGCCGGGGCACGAATTTGCGCGCGATACGCCGTGGAATTCCCGAAAGACGCGCGACCTTTGTTTCTACAAGCTTCGTGTGTGGAACATTTAGGCGACCGAGTGGCGGCACTGCACCTGACTGACCAAGCCATCGAGAGAGACCCCAAGTCCTACCCAATTGTAATGGGGCGGGCCATCCACCTGCTCTCACTGGCACGGTTTTCCGAAGCCCAACTGCAGTGCGATAGGGCCGCCGAGATTTACGACCTGGACTGGACCGATCATGTCCGCGCCGCGCTGGCATTTGCACGCTCCGATATGGCTGGAGTCTGGCGCAGCTTCGAACGAATGAAACGCTTCGGCTCCGTACCCTACCGTACCCGAGCGTTTACGCTGGAGGCTTGCCTGCGTGCCGAACAGGACCGCTGGGGCGACGCCGCCCTCCTGTTGGAACAGGGCTTGCAATTCGATCTTGAGAACGGCAAGCCGCTAGAGGCTCAGTTCGCCAAACACCGTGCTTTGGCGCTCGTTCACTTACACCAAGAGAAGCGAAGTGAGGCTATCGAGTCTTGCAACCGGATTCTGGAAAAGAAACCCGGCCGGCGAATGGTCTTGGAGACTGGGGCCCTGCTGGCACGCGCTGGCGACATGGCCGGCGCGCGGCGATGCATTCCGGACGGCCTGCCGAAGGATCCGCCTTCGGCCGCGCCAGTCGTGCTTGCCGCCGGTGTTCCCAAGGAGCTAAGGGACTGGCCGTACTACTGGCGCCGAGTCTGCTCCTCTGGGGCGAGATGGCCTTGTATGATGGCGACGCGAAGAGGGCCTTTCGCTTGTTTCACAGCGCTCCCCCTTCAGACACCACGCAAGAATGGCCGGGAGGATTAGTCCGGGCATCGATCCTCTCAGGAGAACGAGATATCGCGGAGGGTTTGTTGCGCGCACTTCTCGCCAACCCAGCTGCGTATTGGCTCGTAGCTGACATTAGCGGCCCCGGCTTTTTTCGCGGAGCGCTGGCCACGGCTGAAACATTTAAGGATTCATTAGGTAATTGGGCTTCATGGAACCAAATCTTGGAAAAACCAAATTAAAAGGAGCGTTACCTCAGATGGCACTTAGCAAACAGCAGCAGATTGCGCTTTACCTCCTAATGGGCACTCACGGAGGCGGCCCTGCCGACACGTCACAGTTGCGCGCGACCGTCGTAAACAATACCGCTGCGGGCGGCGACTATCAACCCGCGTTAGCGGCCGCCGCGAAACAACTTGACCCTAGCATCAATCCCGGAGACATCGGTCCGCTTCCGGACCTTACCGGTGTCACACTCCGCTCGGCGCTCGGGCTCTTGGTCCCCTACCCTGCCAACGGCTCGCCTTGCCCGGCTGGGAACGATCAACTGGACGCCTACAACGCGCTAACCAGTTGATCCTGCGTCCACCACGGAGGGCGATCCGATGAATCGACGAGAATTCTTATCGACGGCGGGCGGGGCGTTTCTACTCCCGGCCGCTGGTTACATGCCAAAACGCCTGGCGGCCATGTCCACGTGTCCGTCCGGGTCGCAGTTCAAATGGCTGGTGCAGCCTGACCAGTGCTCGGCTGCGGCGACCGCCACCGCCCCTCCTGGATTCGCGCTCGGACGCCCCTTCCTGGAAGTCCCTATAAGGGATGCTAAGCCGTTCACCCCGCCGGGTGGAAAGCCCGGGTGCCGTCCGCTTTGGTCGGATCTTGCTTCGGACGAGAAGGCCCTCGGAAAGTGGACCGATTGCCTGCGGAAAGGGTATACGGAGCTGCTGCGCCGCTCTTCTGCGAACCCGTGCGACCCCACCGGGTTGCTTTATCAGGCCTGGCTGCATGACTTCTACTGCACCGGCGGGGCCCAAGGCACGGGCGTTCATGCGACCTGGGACTTCCTGCCATGGCACCGGGGCTTCCTCTGCTTCCACGAACTCATCCTGGCAGATGCCGCTCGCTGCCCGGAATTCCGCCTGCCTGTCTGGGATTGGGAAAAAAGCCTCGAAATGCCCCCTTTCTTCTGCGAGCTTGGGCTGCCCTCGTTTCTCACGGGCGGGTATCTGCGGGTCCTCGACGTTTCAGACACGAAGACCTCTTTTTCGCAATGCGCGCTGCAGGGATGGCTGCTCAGCAATCGCTTCGAGGACTTTTGTGGCGCTGCGTCAAGCCCCGCTGGCGGGGACCCACCACGGTCCTCCATGGGCCCGCACAATGTAGTTCATACTGGTCTGGTCCGCGGAGCGATGAGTCTGCCGATGACCGCGGCAGCAGATCCGCTGTTCTATGCCCACCACGCCAATGTGGACCGCTTCTGGAGCTACTGGCTCAAGCATTACAAAGACGACCCGGACATCCATATTCCCGAAACCTGGAAGCTGCGGCGCTACTGTTTCTATGACGCTCAGGGACAGCCCGTATCCGTTCAGGCCGGGCAACTGCTCGTCGACTCCGATCTCGGCTACAGCTACCGGGAGCCAAAATTAGACCTGTACCCGTTCTCCGCCATCACTCCGGATTCGGTACATCCGGCGCAACTAGTCGATCAGCTCGAAGCGGCGCTATGCGGCAACCTGATTGAGAGAAGAAGTATCGATCTTGAAACAGGCGCGACGGACCCGCCCGGCATGTTGGCGGCTTTTTCAAGATATGCCACGTCCGAGGTAACCGAAGGCGCCCGGAAGTTGCCCGAGGAGTTGGATCCCGTTAAGGATTCACTCATGTTTCCTCTCCTCATTCAGGCCGAGGCGGAGATCCAGCCTGGTAAGTACTACTTGCTCCAGGTCAAGAACGGCGTCGGCAGTAGTCGTAGGAGAATTGGCGGATTCGGATTGTTTTCCCATCCGCACGGAGGCAGGCAAGCCACCGAGGTCGCTGTGGCGGCCTGCCTTGATGCGGATTTCTTCGATTACATTCGACAAGGGCAAGGCCATCTCGAGCTCGTCTACGCCGAAGCTGACCCAAACGATGCGCGGGCTTACAGAACGGGTACAACCAAATCGTTTCTGAAGGCCAAAGTCCAGTTCATCGCGCCGAAAAAAGCGTACTCGGACGGGCAGATCTGGCTAAAGACACAAAGCTTGCGGCTTCCGGGCCTAGGAATTCCGAGGATTCCAATACCTTGACTCCAAAAGTTTTCGTGTGCCTTGAAGAGCCGTTAGAGCGACGGCGGCGTGGCGCCATCAATCGCCTCCTGGAGCCGCACGCGCGCCTGTTCCCAATCCCGCTTGGCCGTCCGCTCCGACACCCCCATTACCGCCGCCGATTCCTCCATCGTAAAACCGCCGTAATAGCGCAGCACCACAAGCTGAGCCTGTCGCGGCGACTGGCGCTTCAGCGTCCCGAGTGCCAGATCCACAGCCAAAATTTCGTCGGCGTCGGCGTCGGTGCGCACCAACTGCTCGGCGTCATCCACCCGCACCAGGTCTCCGCCGCGCTTCGCACTTAAACGCGCCCGTGCCCGGTCCACCAGAACGCCGCGCATCACCTTCGCCACGAGCTTTACGAAGTGCTCGCGGTCGGCCACCTCCAGTCGCTCGGACCGCTCCAACCGCAGATACGCCTCGTGCACTAGCGCGGTCGGCCCCATGCTCTGGCCCCGTGGCTCGCTATGCAAGACTTGAAGCGCCCGCGAGTGCAGCCGCTTGTACAATGCCTCGAACAGCGCATTCTCCGCCGCCTTGTTACCGCGTTGCCATTCGGAAATCAGATGGGTGATGTCGCCGCCGGGGTTCACTGAGTTGGATTATAACCCGCGCCAGTCCGGCGCCCGGCCAAGCGGAACTACCCCGCCAGCGCGTCCGCCGCCTCAACCGCCTCAACCAGGTGCGGATGATACGTGCACCGCGGATCTTCCGCCAGATAGTTTCCCGTCAGCGCATACGCCCGCGCCCGCGATCCGCCGCACACCTTCTGATACTCGCAAATGCCGCACTTGCCCTCGCGCTGGCCCACGTCCCGCAGCGAGCGGAACAGGCTGGAATTCTGGTAAACATCGGTCAGCGAATCGCGCAGCACATTCCCCGCCGTAATCGGCAGGAACCCGCTGGGAAAGATTTCGCCGGTGTGCGATACGAACGCGAACCCCTTCCCGTCGCTCACTCCCGCCGTACGCCACATCACCGCCCCGGTCTTCTCGTTTTCGGGCGCCGAGCGGTGTTCCGCCTTCATGCGCTGCGCCACGTAGCGGCGGTAGTGCATGGCTTCCGTGGTCTTGATAGCGAACGGCGCGGTCTTCGAAAGCTGGTACATGAAATCGAACACCTGCTCGTATTCTTCCGCCGCCAGATCGTCGTTCTCCAGCGCCCGCCCCGTCACGATCAGGAAAAACAGGCTCCACATTTTGGTGCCGACGTCCTCCGCGATCCTGGCCATCTCCGGCAGCCGCGCCAGATTGCGGCGCGTGACCGTAGTCTGGTACTGGGTTTCGAGGCCGATCTTCTTGGCGTGGTCGAGCGCCATCATGGCCCGGTCGAAGGTGCCGGGAACGCCGCGGAAATCGTCGTGCGACTGGGCATCAGGTCCATCCAGGCTGATCGCCATGCGCGAAACGCCGCACTCCTGGAAGCGGTCGATGGCCGCTTCGGTGAGCAGGGGCGTAGCGCTGGGGGTGACATTCGTGCGCAGCCCGATCTGCACGCTGTGGCGGATCAGATCGTAGAGATCCGGGCGCTTCAACGGGTCGCCGCCGGTGAAAACCATCAGGGGATTGCCGAAGGATTTGATCTGGTCGAGCAGTTCGAAACCTTGCGCGGTGTTGAGTTCCTGCGGATGCCGGCTAGACTGGGCGGATGCGCGGCAGTGTACGCATGCCAGGTCGCACGCCTGGGTTACTTCCCAAATCACGAGCATCGGCGCTTGGTCGAAATTCATCGGGTCTCCTCCTGCAACTGGATGCAAGTAGATGCAATTTGGAAGCCACCATGCGCCCGTTGATCTATAAGGATTTGCGACTCCGGATCTTCCTCTTATGGGTGAAATCACCCAGCCCGCAGGCTAGAATATCGAGCCCATGCCCATCCCGCCTCCCATTTTCCACCCGCCGCCACCAGTCGATCCTCCAGCCCAGCCGCTCATATTGTTCACCACTTCCGTGAAGGTCTTCAGAATGTCGAATACCTTGCCGGTGGTGTCCAGCCAGTTGGCATGGCCAGCCGCGGGTGCCGGAGCGCCGCCCGGTGCGGCGGCTTGCGGTAGAAACTGCTGCGGCGACGGGAGGTTGGGCACAACCTGCTGCACGGTCGCGAACTGCTGGCCGGCCATCGCCACATTTCCCTGCGTGGAATACAGCGCCGAGAGCATATAGCGCGACCACACGTCGGCCGGATTCAGTTGCAGCGCGCGGGTGAACGCCTGCACGGCCCACTGCAGGCTCCCCTGAGATGTCAGCACAGCGCCCGCCAGCGCGTGATACTGAAACACGTTCGGGTTGACGGCGATCGCCTGGTTCAGCGCGTCCAAAGCCATAGCCAGATGCGCCGGCGCCTGGGGCCAGCACATGGCGGCCTCCACCCGGGCCGCGCTGAAATGCGAATAAGCGAAG
>DATKFU010000254.1:0-29766 GCA_035511215.1 Bryobacteraceae bacterium
CGGATAGTGGGTGCGAATCTCGCTGCCGATACGGTCCTTGAGCGGCGTGATAATCTTGCCGCGCGCGGTGTAGTCTTCCGGATTGGCCGTGAACACCAGCATCAGGTCCAGCGGCAGCCGCACCGGGTAACCTTTGATCTGCACGTCCCCTTCCTGCATGATGTTGAACAAGCCCACCTGAATCTTGCCGGCCAGGTCGGGCAGTTCGTTGATGGCGAAGATGCCGCGATTGGCGCGTGGCAACAGGCCGTAGTGCACGGTCAACTCGTCGGATATGTCCTGGCCGCGGCGCGCCGCCTTGATGGGGTCGATGTCCCCGATCATATCCGCGATGGTCACATCGGGCGTGGCCAGCTTCTCCACGTAACGGTGCTCGGCCGTGAGATATGCAATGGGTGTGTCATCGCCATCTTCCTGAATCAGGTTGCGGCAGCGCCGGCAGATCGGGCGGTATGGATTGTCGTGGATCTCGCAGCCTTCGATATACGGCAGCACATCGTCCAGCAGGGTCGTCAGCATGCGGATCAGGCGCGTCTTGGCCTGGCCGCGCAATCCCAGCAGAATGAAGTTGTGGCGCGACAGAATGGCGTTTACCACTTGCGGCACGACGGTCTCTTCGTAGCCTACAATGCCCGGAAACAAAGGCGTGGGGCATTGCAGCTTGCGGATCAGATTATGGCGGAGTTCATCCTTAACGGACCGGCTGCCGATGCGGTCCTCGGAGAAGGCGCTGTTGCGCAGAGCGCCGAGAGTACGGGGTAAATCCCAGGTGGCTTTAGTCAACTGCCGACCCCCTTTGCACGATTGTACCAGACGCGGCAGCCGTGTTCCGCGTTACGGTGTTGGGTTGTGCGCGTCTAACCATAAGGTGAGGCTGACGATGAAAATTCCGGATATCCGAACGTCTTCTTCGGCGGTGGCGCTCGCGACGCTCGCGATATACGCATGCGGATGGTCGACTCAGGCATCCGGTTCGACCGGCAAGATTGCGTTCGCCGGACCCGGCAAGAAGTCTACTTTCGCTTTCGGCTGGCGCAAAGGCATGATCTTCGTGCCCGTCCGGATCAACGGGTCGAGGCCATTGTCCTTCGTTCTGGATACCGGGTCCACACGCAACATTATTGACCGCGGGCTGGCAAAGGCTCTTGGCCTCCAGGCCGCCGGCGCAGGCTCTTTGCAGGGCGCCGGGGCCGGGCGCATTCCGGTCGCATTCATTCACGAAGTGAGCATAACGCTTCCGGGGATCGAGAGCCAGGGACACGAGTTTTCCACGGCGGACCTGCAACCTCTTGCCGGCAGCCTCGGCGTGGTCGTGGACGGAATACTCGGATACGAGATCTTCAGCCGTTTCGTAGTGACGGTGGATTACAAAGCCAGGCGGCTGACGTTCACTCTACCGGAGGCGTTTCAGCCGGCCAGCGGCTCCGCGCAGGTGCTGCCCATCGAGCTGCGCGACAAATGGGCCTTCGTGAAGGGCGAGCTCGTGTTGCCCGGGCCGGTTACGGTGCAGGATAGCTTCCTGATCGATAGCGGATCGAGCGATGCGGTTGACCATCCGATAGTCATGAACCTGCAGTCGCGGACCCCGGCGGCGAGCGGCGTGGGGCTTGGCGCGCCGATGCAAGGCGCAACGGCGCAAGCGACATCCTTCCGCCTGGGACGTTTTACCGTCGACGGTCCAGTCGTCAGTTGCTGTGGCGCGACCGATGCGACCAGCAGGCTCATTGGGAATGAAGTGCTGCGGCGCTTTACGGTCACCTTCGACTACCCCTCTTCGCGCATGTTCCTTACGCCCAATTCCGATTTTGAGTAACCAGTCCCGGTTCCTCGGGTCTGGAGAATCAGGCCGAAACTCGCTGCATCGCACGATGCTAAATTGAAATAAGGTATGCGAGCTTGCTGCTGTCGCGCATTGCTGTTGGCGGTCGCGTTGTCGATGGGCGTTCGCGCCCAGGAAAAAGGGATCGAGCCGGAATGGGACATACGGCCGGTGCTGAAGGAAATTGCCGCGCATGCGCAGCGCATGGTGCCGGTGCTGGAACAGATCGACGCTACGCAAATGGCCAAGAACGGCGCGCCGGATACCTACATCACGCAGCTCCATGAGAGCAAGGTGCAAGCCAAAGCGCTGGTCACTGAGACGGCCGCGCTGGCCAATTCGCCCGACAAGCTTTCGGCCGACTTGTCTACCTTTTTCCGTATGTTGTCGCTTGAAAAGACCTTGTTCTCGATTGAAGAGGGGATTCGCAAATACTGGAATCCGGCGGTGGCGGACCTACTGAACAGCCAGATGGCCGAGAACGGCGCGAACCGCGAGCGCTTCCAGCGCTATATTCTGGACCTGGCGGCCACGCATGAACAGGAGTGCGCCGTGATGGATCGCGAAGCGCAGCGCTGCCGCGGCATGCTGGCCAAGCAGCCTAACGCCGCTTCCAAAACGGAGAAAAAGTAGCATGCCGTTCCATTGCTCGATCTGTGGCGAGGAATCCACGCGCATCTGCGTGTGGTGCACCAAAGACACCTGCGCCAATCATTTATGCGCGAAATGCGCGCGCTGCAGCGATTGTTGCGAGTGCGAGGTGCCGCTGGACGAACCGATGCACGCGCCTGCGCCAGCGCACGAGCCGGAACCGCTGCAAGAGACGGTGCTAGAGGCCGCGCCGCCCATACGGGAGCCCGAGCCCGTGCATGAGCCCGACCCTGTGCGAGAGCCAACACCCATGCCCGGCGAGCCTGCGCCGCCTGTCGAGGAGCCAACACCTATGCCCGGCGAGCCTGGGTCGCCGGTCGAGGAGCCTGCCGCGATGCTGAGCGCTCCGGAACCCGAAATGCCGGCCTGAACATGCGGATACACGCGGCGTCTTACAGGGCCATGATTGCGGCCGCGTGCCTTATCGCGGCTCTTCTCGTGGCAGCAATTTCGCCCGCTATCGCCGCCGAAGCGATCTTCAACGTCCAAGCCTACGGCGCCACCGGACACAAATCCGGAGATGCACGTCCCGCCATTCAGAAAGCCATCGACGCAGCCGGCGCGGCGGGCGGTGGCACAGTGTATCTGCCGCCCGGCGAATACACGTCGGGCACGCTGCATCTGCGCAGCCATGTGCGGGTACTGATCGATTCCGGCGCCATCCTGTTCGCTTCGCTCGACGGCAACGCCTTCGACAAAGCCGCGCTGCTCTACGGCGAGGGCGTGGACAACATCACCATCGAAGGGCGCGGCACCGTGGACGGCCAGGCTTCTTACATATGGCAGGCCAATGGCGACTTCGACGATGCCCTGATACGCGAGAACATGCTGCTGGCCTCGGCCTTGGCGAAAGCCCAGGGCAAGCCGTTGATGCGCTCGTTTCCGGCGGGAATGGGGACCGAGACGATGTACCCGCACCTGGTGCTGCTATTGCGCTGCAAGGACGTGCGCATCGCCGGTTTGTCGTTCGTGCGCTCGCGAAGCTGGACCATCAACCCGTACGCCTGCGAGCGCCTGACGATCGACGGCATCTACGTCCACTCGAGCCTGAAGGAAGCGGTGTGGGCCGATGGCATCGATCCCGACGGATGCAAAGACGTGCATATCTCGAATAGCACCATCGAGACCGGCGACGACGCCATCGTGTTGTGGTCGTCCAATATCTACGGCCCGGCGCTGCCCTGTGAGAACATCACGGTGACCAATTGCCGGCTGTCATCGGCTTCGAGCGCCCTGAAGTTCTGCGACGGGAACATGAATTGCATCCGGCACGTGTCGGTGAATAACACGGTCATCCGCGACTCCAACCGGGGCATCGCCTTCATGCTTTTCGACGCCGGATACGTGAGCGACGTGGTGCTCTCGAACCTGACCATCGAATGCCGCCGCCACGATTGGTTCTGGTGGGGCGATGGCGACCCGATCCATTTCGAAATCAAGCGGCGGAGCGAGGTGGATGGCAAGCCGCATCCGAACGAGCCGCCGGCGGGATCCATTCGCAATGTGCTCATCCAGAACGTGGTGGCGCACGGGCAAGGGACTTCGATGATCCACGGACATCCGGATAGCTGGCTCGACGGCGTGAGCCTGGATAACATCAAGCTGTTCGTATCGAACGATCCGGAGTCGCCGTTGCAGAAGACGGTGGACGCTATGCAGGTGCGCTGGGCGCGCAATTTCAAGATGAAGGACGTGGAAGTAATCTGGGACAAGCCGGGGTCGGCGAAGTGGCAGAGCGCGCTACGCATGGAGGACGTGCAGGACGTGGAACTGGCCGGCTTCAGGGGGAGGCCGGGGGGGACCGGCGCGCCCGCGGTCGAGTTTATGAATGTGGATGGCGCGACATTGCGGGATTCGAACGCGGCTCCCGGCACGGATTTGTTCCTGGATATCGCGGGCTCGAGGAGCCGCGGCATTCGGCTGTATGGGAACGATCTGGGCGCGGCTAAGGTTCCGTATCGCGTGGGCGCTGACGCGCAGAAGGGCGCAATCGTGCGGGTCGCTCCCTAGCTGAGCTCCCGGCCACTGTGGTTGCAGCGCATTGAAAACTAGCGCATTAAGCTCGCCCTCTTCCTGTGCGCCAACCAGCCATAGCCCGCCTCCAGCACTAACCCGATGAAGAACCCGACTGCCGCACTGAACAAAACGATCACCAGCGCGGCGCCGCCAACAATTGCCGCAAGGAACAGTATTGCACCCAAACTGGAGGGTGAAGACTGTAGGTTCTCTCGAACCGCGATCACTAATCGCGTCATACCCAAGGCCACCCCCAGCGCGACACTCAGCAAGATCGGGATGCGTAAGAGTGGGTGTTCAACATGGCGCAGACCGGCGACCATTCCTTTTAGCGATCCGGCGGCCGGAGAGTGGAAATCGTTGTATCGTTCCATACGCGCCTCCTTTTTCACATTTGATGGGAGTATACGCTTCTCGCGGCGAAAGTCAAGCCCCCCACCACTTACGGGACGGCGTTGTACTATTAGCTTAATGCCGCGGTCCGACTGGTATTCCGATACAGATCCACGAGCGCTCGAAGTGTTTCTGGAATGCCAGAGGCGGATGACCGCGTCGGAGAAAGTGCAGGGGATGCTCGGTCTGACCCGCATGGTGTTTGAGACGGCCGAGGCCGAGGTGCGCCGGCAGCATCCCGGCCTCGACGAGCGCGAGGTGTTCCTGCGCACGGCCGCCCGGCACCTGGACCGCGAAACGATGATGCGAGTTTACGGATGGGACCCGCAGAGCGCGGACGCGTGAGCGACTTCGGGCAAGCTCTGCAGGCATTGGTCGAGGCGCTGCGCCGCGGCGCGATTCCCTATATGATCGGCGGTTCGATGGCAAGCGGCATTCACGGTATTTACAGAACGTCGCTGGATGTCGACCTGGTGGCGGATATCCATCCCGAACAGATCGCACGCCTTATCCGGGAACTGCGCGGCGAATTTTACGCGGACGCCGGGATGATGTCCGATGCACTCGATTCCGGACGCCCTTTCAACCTGATCCACTTCGCCAGCAGCTATAAGTTCGATGTCTTCCCGCTATCGTCCGACTTATTCCAGCAATCGCAATTCTCGCGGCGTGAGACAAGAGACATCGTACTCGGCAGCGGGGCGCTTGCTGTGCCCGTCTCCACCGCGGAAGATACTCTACTCATGAAGCTGCTCTGGTACCGCGCCGGGGGCGAAGTCTCCGAGCGGCAATGGAACGATGTGCGCGGCATCGTCGCCGTGCAGCGGCAGCGCCTGGACCGCGAATATCTGCGCCGGTGGGCCGCATACTTGAAAGTCATGGACCTACTGGACGATGCATTCGCGGCTTCGTAGTGACTGCCGTACGATTTACATCTTATTTACACGAGTGACACCAGTTTGCCCGCCGCGCGCGCCTATAATCGAGTTGATCTCAGGAGGGTGTGAGGCATGCAAACGAACGTTACGAATCTGTTTTGCCGGCTGATAACCAGGGTCTCAATGTTAGCCGTCGTCGCGGCTCAAGCCCAGACACCCCAGTTCTCGGGCTGTCGCTCGGCGTGATGCTGGGAGATGGAACCGGCAACTTCGCTCCGCCGGCGCAGTTGTTTACACTCGGCAACAGCCCAAACCAAGCTGCGGCTGCCGGCCGATGCCGCGCCCTGGGACTCGGAGGTGGCCGATCTCAAATGGCGATGGGAATCCGGACATCGTGTCCTCCAACAACAACGACGCGTTTCTCTCCATCTGTCCCGGCAAAGGCGACGGGACGTTTGCGCCGGCGGTCTTCTTCGGCGCCAACGTCTTTCCAACGCAGATTGTGGCGGGGACGCTCGATCAGGGCGGCATGCCCGGACTCGTGCTGGTCAACAGCGACGGCCAACCGTCGGCGGCTTACGTGCCGCGGAATACGTCGAAGTGAGCGCGCTAAAGGCATTGCAGTGGGGCAGTCGATCGCTTTGTGTCGTCTGCCGTTGCGTGCCTGGGCGCCCCGGCCGCGTATGCGTCTGTCATAGAATTAAACCATACGTGCCTCTCAGCACCCGCCGAAATTTCCTGATAGCCGCTGCCGGGTACGCCGCGTCGCCGCTGACTCGAACGCTTGACGCGGCTGCCCCGCCGATTTTCGAAAGCGTCCCGGCGGCGAACAGCGGCGTTACCTGGGTCCATGACAACGCCATGTCTCCCAACCGCTACCTGCCCGAAAGCATGGGACCGGGGTGTGCCTTCCTGGATTACGACAACGATGGCTGGATGGACATCTACCTAGTCAACAGCGGTCCCTGCGATTTTTTCACCCCCGCCAAGCCCATCCGCAATGCCTTGTACAAGAATAATCGGGATGGCACCTTTACCGACGTCACCGATAAGGCCGGCGTCGCCGGCGGCACCTTCGGCATGGGCGTGGCGGCCGGAGACTACGACAACGACGGCTTCCCGGATCTGTTGGTCACCGCTTACGGCCGCACCATTCTGTATCGCAACAATGGCAACGGCACATTTACGGATGTCACCGAAAGGTCGGGCCTGGCGATGACCGGCTGGACCACCAGCGCCGCCTGGTTCGATTACAACAACGACGGCCGGCTGGACCTGTTCATATGCAGTTTCGTCGATTACGCCACGCAGCACTTTTCCTGCGGCGACAACAAGCTGGGGCTCAAATACTACTGCATCCCGCGCCTGTTTAAGCCCACCCACAGCTTCCTGTACCGCAACAACGGCGACGGTACCTTCACCGAGGTGAGCCACGGCACCGACATCGAGCGCGCGCTGGGCAAGGGCTTGGGGGTGGTGGCCACCGATGTCGATAACGACGGGCGCATGGATCTTTTCGTAGCCAACGACACCGTACAGAACTTCCTGTTCATGAACCGCGGTAATGGCAAATGGGACGAGGTGGGGGTTTCGGCCGAAGTCGCCTTCAGCGAAAACGGGCAGCCCCGCTCCGGGATGGGCGTGGACGCCGCGGATTTCGACGGCGACGGCTGGGAAGACCTGTTCGTGGCCAACATCGACCGGGAAATGTTCTCGCTGTACCGGAACCAACACGACGAAACGTTCGCGGATGTGGCGTTCTCGAACGGCGTGGCGCAGGCCACCCGCTTGCTCAGCGGCTGGGGGCTGAAGCTCTTCGACTACGACAACGACGGGCTCATAGATCTGATCCTCGCCAATGGCCACCCTGACGACATGATCGAAAGGTATTCGAACCAGGTGAAATACAAGGAGCCGCTGCTGCTTTTTCACAACGAGCACGGCAAGCTGCGCGATGTCAGCGCGGAGGCGGGACCGGCGTTTACCGGAATGCTGGCGGGGCGCGGCTTGGCGGTGGGCGATTTCGACAACGACGGCCGCTTGGATGTGCTCGTGGGCGTCAACGGCGGCGCGCCCCTGCTGCTGCACAATAATGCTGGCGCGGACAACCACTGGCTCGGGCTGAAACTGGTGGGCACGCGCGCCAACCGCGATGCCATCGGCGCCCGCATCGCCTGGTCGGCCGGCGGCGTGCGGCGCGCGCGGTTCAAGAACGCCGGCGGCAGCTATCTTTCTTCCCACGATCCGCGTGAGATCCTGGGGCTGGGTTCCGCCAACAAGGTCGACTGGGTTGAAATCCGCTGGCCCGCGCCCAGCAAACAAGTCGACCGCTACATGGATCTGCCCGTAGACCGGTATATGGAGATCAAGGAAAAGTAGCCGTCGCTCTCAGCGCTTCTCTCTTCGGCGGGACAGAACTTGGACAAGAGACTATCTACTGGGTTCCGATGCTCGGCGGAAACTGGCAACGCCCCACGGAGAACAAAAACCGGGCCCGTGGAGTTAGTAACAAAGTATTGTCATCGGCCCAGCCGTAGGACGCGATCTTGCGCCACGGGAGCAACCCGCAGTACTGCCAGATGCCGCGTTCAGTCACTTGAAGCCGGCCGAACGCCATGATGAACAATGATGCGGATGCGGCCCGCAATCGGGGAGGATCCGGCCTTTGGCGCGCAAACCGTATAGCCACGTCCCCAGAAAGGCGGGCAATCTCACCCCCCACAAGACGAAGAAAGCGATTACTAATAAATCGCGCAGACGTCGATGTACAGTTCGATTGTCCTTGCCGCCAGGCGGTTCGGGTCGTACTGTTTCGGTTCGGCCTATCTTGTAAGTACGACATTTCCGGGAGCTCGATTTCGCCATCTTTGCCAGCACTTATTGTCGCATCCAACCGCCCCCGGGGGGCCTTCTCACCTCGCGTATAGCGGCGCGATGGGCCAGCTTGCCGATCAAATCCGCCGCGATGCACTCGCGCTTTCGGTCATGTTCTCAAATGGCCCAGCCGTTATCCCCATAGACGTATTTCAGACGGCAGAATTCGGCCCTTTGCCGCAACGGTGCGCAGGGTTGTATACTAGACCCATTCCGCGACAGGACCCCGTCACTCCTGTCGCTCGGGAGGAGACTCAAAATGCAAGGCCGCCATCGCTTAACGTGCATTCTGCCGCTGCTCTTTGCCGCGCTTCTGCTGCCGGACGTCGTCCGGGCGGACGTGACCGGATCGATTTTGGGCGTCGTCCGCGACCGGACCAACGCCGTCGTTGTAGGCGCCCACGTGGTGGCTACCAACGTGGAAACCAACTTCAGCAAGCCTGCCGCCTCCGGTCCCGATGGTACATACCGGATTCTGGCGCTCCCCGCCGGCACATACAAAGTCGTGGCCGAAGCGTCCGGCTTCGAACGTTTCACCACCACGAATATCGACGTGAAAGTGAACGACCAACTGCACATCGACATCACGCTCGATGTGGGCAGCGTGCAGAATCAGGTCTCCGTGGAGGCCAGCGCCGTTCAGGTGGAAACCGAAAGCACCCAGCTCGGCGACGTGATCGAGTCCCAGAAGATGCTTTCTCTCCCCCTCAACGGCCGAAGCTATCTCGACCTGCTCGGCCTGCAGGCCGGGGTGGTCCCCATTACCTCCGGCGTCGTGCCGGGTGACCGCTCAGTTTCCGGGATGTTCGCCAATCCCGGCAACGTCTCCGTGAATGGCCAGCGCGAGACGTCCAACGCATTCCTGGTGAATGGCGGGGATGTTAGCGAGGGCCGCAACCTGGGTGCCGGCCTGATTCCCAACCTGGACTCCATCGCTGAATTCCGGCTCATCACCAACAGCTTCGACGCCGAATATGGAAAGTTCAGCGGCGCGGTGATGAACGCCATCACCAAGTCCGGCACCAACGGATTCCACGGAGACGCTTTCGAGTTTCTGCGCAACGACGCCATGGACGCCCGCAATTTCTTCGACCCCAGCAAAGCCGAGTTGCGGCGCAACCAGTTCGGCTATACCGCTGGCGGGCCTTTCCTGAAGAACAGGCTGTTCTGGTTCACCGACTATCAGGGCACCCGCCAGGTGCAAGGCGCCAGCACCGGCATCGTACAGTTGCCCACTGCCGCCGAACGGGCCGGCGACTTCAACCCGGCGGACTTCGTAAGCGCCGGCGGAACGCCCATGACGGTTACGGGCAGTTATTGGGCCCAGGTCCTCAGCCAGCGCTTGGGCTATGGCGTCTCAGCCGGCGAACCCTACAGCCTACCCGGCTGTACTTTGAGCTCGGATTGCGTTTTTCCCGGCGGTGTGATCCCGCAGACGGCTTTTTCGAAGCCCGCGGTCGGAATTCTGCCCTACATTCCGCTGCCCAATCTGGACCCCGCCACCGGCCTGTACTCCGACGATAGCCAGCGCAACACCGTGCAGGACGACAAAATAGGGGAGCGGGTGGACTTCAACAATCAGAAGACCGGCAACTGGTCCTTCTATTATCACTTCGATAATTCGTCTGTGTACAACGCTTTGCCCGCCGCCAGCGTGCCCGGCTTCCCCAGCGAAACGCCCACGCGCGCCCAGGAAATCGTCATGAGCGACACCAAAACCCTTGGGCCGACCGCGGTAAACGAGTTTCGCGTAAGCTTTTTCCGCACCGCTACTGTCACCAACAAACCCGAAGGCAGTTTCGCTAATCTGTCGAGTCTGGGTTTCGTTACCGGGCCCGGCATGCTGGGCATTATCCCCTCCGGGCCGGCAGGCTTCCCGCAAACTGTCCCGCCCATCTACTTCAACGACTTTTCCATCGGCGTAAACACCCTCACCACGACACAGCCTGACAATACGTGGCAGTTTTCCGATAGCTTCTCGAAGGTTGTAGGATCCCACACGCTCAAGTTTGGGGGCGAATTCCGTTATCTGCAAATCAACGAGCGGAATACCTGCGCCCCCAACGGCGACTTCAGTTTCAACGGCAGCGAAACAGGCATTGATTTCGCCGACTTCCTCATCGGCGCGCCGGTCAGTTATAACCAGTGCAGCCAGCAGTTCCTGGATTCCCGCACCCGCTACGGCGGCGCATATGTCCAGGACTCCTGGAAGATTAAGCCCAATCTGACCCTAAACCTGGGCCTGCGCTGGGAAGTGAGCATGCCTTGGTATGATACACAAGGCAAGATTGAAACGATCAATCCAGGCGAGCAATCCACTCAGTTCCCCACCGCTCCGTTAGGTTGGGTGGTGCCGGGCGATCCCGGCATTCCCAGCACACTGGCCCCTACGCGCTATGACAACTTAGGTCCCCGGTTGGGCCTAGCTTATTCGCCGGGCTTCACCGATGGCGCGCTGGGTAAGATTTTCGGGGGCCCGGGAAAGACGAGCATCCGGGCTGCCTATGGCATCTACTATACCTCTATCGAGGACCTGAATCTGTTTTATGAGGTGGGCGACGCGCCCTACGGCCTGTATTGGGTCAGCCCGCAGCCGACCATGTTCGACCAGCCATTCGAAACGCGCGCCGACGGCACCTCGCAGACGCAGCGCTTCCCTTTCACTTTCCCCACGCCCGGCAGTCCCGCAAATGCGACGCTGAATTATTCCATCTATTTGCCGATCTCCGACTCGCCCGGTTATAGCATCCATAACCGGTTGCCTTATGCGGAGCACTACAATTTCTCGATACAACGCGAGCTTTCGAAGTCCACTGTGCTGACTCTGGCCTATGTTGGAACTCAGGGTCATAAGCTCATCTCGCAGTATGACGCGAATCCCGGCAACGCGGCGCTGTGCCAGCAGCTCAATGCCGAAGGCGCGGTCGATTTGAGTACCGGCGCTAGCAACCCGGCCTGCGTCCCCTATGGCGAGCAGGATACCTATCAGCTTCCCAACGGCACCAAGGTCTATGGAACCCGGACCAACCTCGGACCTGCGTTTGGCGCCGGTAATACATTTACGGCGAACATCGCTAACTCAAATTACAACGCGTTTCAGGCGACCGTGGAGCGTAAGGCCGCCGATGTGACTTTCCTGCTAGCCTACACCTTCTCCAAGTCCATCGACGACTCCTCCGGCTTCGGCGAATGGGTAAATTTTTCTAACTATGCGCTCAGCCGCTCGCTCTCCACCTTTAACATGACGAATAACTTCGTGGCCAGTTATAACTGGGCAATCCCGTTCGACCGCGCGTTGTCCGGCCTGCCTAAGCGCCTGACTCAAGGCTGGAACATCAGCGGCATCACCCGGTTCTCCACCGGCCTTCCCGTGCAGATTAGCCAGGGCTCCGGCGATTACTCGCTTACCGGAAGCTCCGCCACCGACGTGCCCGATGTTATCGCTCCAGTCGTGACTCAGAACGCCCGGAATTCCGGCCCTACCGGTCCCAATACCTACTTTCTGCCCACTTCCTTCGCTTCCGGCCCGCTAGGAACGTTCGGCGATTCCAACCGCAGCTTTTTCTCCGGCCCGGGGTTAGTGAATACGGATTTCGCGCTGATGAAGAGCATCCAAATTCGAGAATCCATGGCCCTCCTGATTCGCGGTGAATTCTTCAATATCTTCAATCACACGCAATTCAACAACCCGGTCGGAAATTACAGCAGCAGCCAGTTCGGCGAGGTGACCAGTGCCCGCGATCCGCGCATCGGGCAGGTGAGCGCGAAATTTATCTTTTAGTGCGGACCGCGGTCTATCTCCTGCTGCTCCTGGCCGCACCCGCCGGCCAGGCGGAGCGGTACCGCAAAGCGGCGCTCGACTTTAGCGCTCACCGAAATTGGGACCAGGCCATAGAGAATTACCGCAAGGCGCTGGCGCTTGAGCCGGCCAATGCGGAGACGCACTACAACCTGGCGCTCGCGCTGAAGTACAAAGGCGATTCACGGCAGGCCGCCCAGGAGTTTCAGGCGGCCCTAGACCTGAAACCCAAGTGGGCGGACGCGCATTATGGGCTGGGCGCGGCTTGGTACGACCTTCACGATCAGTCGGCCGCGCTCAAAGAGCTGCTCGCCGCCGTGGCTCTCGATCCAGCCAACGCCGGAGCGCACCGCTATCTGGCCCGAATTTTTCTGGAGCAGACCAACCCTTCCGCGGCGGCGGACGAATTGCATCGGGCGATCGCTTCCAAAGGCGGGACAGGCTCCAGCCTGTCGATTCTGCATTTCGAACTTGGATTGGCCGAGGGTCAGCTTGGGAATCTGCCCGCCGCGGCCGCCGAGTTTCGCATCGCGGTCAAGCTGAATCCGGGGTACGGCGCGGCATATGACCGCCTTGGTGTGACCCTGCGCCGCCAGGACGATCACGCGGGCGCGCTTACCGCGTTTCACAAAGCGATCGAAGCGGACGCTAAAGATCCGGAGGCGCAATATGACCTCGGCCTGGAGCTCAAGGCTTCACAGGATCAGAAAGGCGCGATCTCCGCATTCCGCCGCGCCATCGAGCTGCGGCCCGATTTCGAGAAGGCGCGCTACAACCTGGGGCTGGCGCTGCGCTCCCAGGGGCAGACCGGAGCGGCGCAGAAGGAATTGAGCGAGGTGAAGGCGCTGCACGAGTTTCGCACGCGCCTGGCCGAATCGAAGAGCCTGATCCTCGAAGGTGTGGAAGCGCTGAAAATGCAGAAGCTCGGCGATGCCGCGGCATTGTTTCAGAAATCGATCGACGAGAGTCCGGAACTGCCGGTTGGATACTATTATCTGGGTGTCGCGTTGGGCCGCGCGGGGGACGATGCGCACGCGCTGGCCGCGTACCAAAAAGCGTTGGACATCAAGCCCGACTATGCCCAGGCGCGCTCCAGTCTGGGGCTGCTCTATTGGCGCGCCAACGATCGCGGCCGCGCGCTGGATGAGTTCCGGCAAGCCGTAATGATCGATCCTGACCTGGCCGAGGCCCACTACAACTTCGGTCTGGCGCTGGCGCAATCCGGAGGCGCGGGTGATGCCCAGCGTGAGTTCACCGAAGCCATCGGTCTGGATCCAGGCTATACCGACGCGCGCATCCAACTGGGGCTGCTACTCAGCCGGAAACACGATACCGCGGGCGCGGCGAACGTCTTTCGGGAAATCCTGCGCCGCAATCCGGATCTTGCCGAAGTCCACAACAACCTCGGATTGGTGCTGATGCAATCCGGCGATGCGGGCGCGCAAGCTGAGTTTCGCGAGGCGGTGCGGATCAAACCCCGCTACGCCGAAGCGCACTACAATCTCGCTTTGGAACTGCATCGGGAGGGAAGGGACGACGACGCGCGCGCGGAGCTGGAGAAGGCATATGCGATTGCCCCCGAGCTGCGAAGCGCAGCCCCTCAGTAGATCCGCAGTGCCGCCATCGGATCGATTCGGGTGGCTCGCCGTGCCGGAATATAGCAGGCCGCCAGCGCCACGAGTACGAATACCAGCGCCACACCCACGAACGTTGCCGGATCGGTCGCGCTCACGTGAAATAAAAGCGACTCCATAAGGCGCGTCAAGCCATAAGCGCCCGCGACGCCCACAGCCACTCCCGCCAGTGCCAGGCGAAAGCCCTGAGATACCACCAGCCGCAGAATGTCGCCCTGCTGCGCGCCCAATGCACGCCGGATGCCCATCTCGCGAGTCCGCTGCGCCACCGAGTACGCAATGACGCCGTAGATTCCAATCAGAGCGAGCAAAAGCGCCACGCCGGCGAAAGATCCTAACAGGACCACCAGCAAACGACGCTGGCCTACCTGCTCTTCCACCAGGTCGTCCATGGTTCGGACGGCGGAAATGGCTTCATCCTTATCCAACGCCCGCACCTGTTCGCGTACCGCCCTGGTAAAGCGGAGCGGGTCGCCGTCCGTCCGTACGGCGACCGTTGCCGACGGCAGCGGGTTCTGTACAAACGAGACGTATACCGTTTCGGGCCAGGCGCTGCTTTCGAGATTCTGATGCACGTCGGCGGCGATGCCGACGATCAGGGCGGGTTTCGGGTTCACGCCGCCGACCCACATGCGCTGGCCGACCGGGTCCTGACCGTTTGGATACTCCGGCCAGAACCGGCGCGCCAGGGTTTCGTCGATGATGGCTACGCGTTGGGCATCTTCCGTATCCTGTCCGCCAAAGTCCCTGCCGCGGCGCAACGGAATCTCAAGCGTGCGAAAGTATCCCGGCGTGACTGCCATGTAAGTCGCAATCAGGCGTTCGTTCAACTTCAGCAGCGGTTTGGCGGCGTCCTGTACGGGAGTGCCGGCATAGCCGATCATGGGTAGCGATATTGCCGCGGTGGCGCCGCGGATGCCGGGCGACGATTCCACCCGCCGGACGAAATCTTGAAAGAACGACATTCTCTTGTGGGCCGTGTCATAGCGCACTGGGGGCAGAGAAAGCTGCATGGTCAGAAGGTGGGCCGGGTTGAATCCGACTTGGACGCCGCGCAGCCGGCTGACACTTTCAATCAGGAGCGCGGCGCCAATCAGCAGCACGATCGAAAGGGCGATCTGCCCCACTAGCAACAGCCCGCGGACGTTGAGCCCGGCCAGGATCCCTCGGGTGGAATCTTGATTGGCGGAATTGGCGGCTTCACCGCTCGCGCGCAGCACGCGCATGAGATCGGGCCGGGACGCGGCCAGCGACGGCGCTAATCCAAAGAGCACGCCGGTGGCGAGGGAAAGTGCCGCGGCGAATCCCAGGACCGTCCCATCCAGATGGATTTCTGCGGCGCGCGGCAGATCGAAAGCGGTGATTAAGGGAATGGCACCGAGACTCCAGGCGGCCAGCAGCACGCCGAGTATTCCGCCGGCCAGCGACAACAGAATGCTCTCGGCGAGCAGTTGTCCGATCAGGCGGGAACGCGCGGCCCCTAATGCAGCCCGTACGGCCATCTCCCGCGTTCGCGAGGCGGCGCGCGCAAGCAGCAGGCTGGCCACATTCGCGCAGGCGATCAACAGCACGAAGCCCACGGCGCCCAAAAGCATCCACAGCATGGAGCGCACGTCGGCCACCAGTTGATCCTTCATGGCAGTCACTTCCACCGGAGTCTTCGGCTTGGCATCCAGCATGGAGGGGTGAGCCATGGCATATCGGCGGCGAATAACTTGCAGCTCCGCGTTTGCTTGTGCCAGCCTCACTCCCGGCTTCAGACGTCCGAATATGGTCAGGAACGGACTCAATGCCCTGGACCGCGCAGGAATGCGCGGCGACTCCGAGGGCGCGGTGAGCCACAGGTCCACGCCGGGAAAAGGAAAGTGAAAGCGAGGCGGAAGAACGCCAATGACGAGGTATGGCGCGTCGTTGAGAATTACCGTTTTCCCTATGATCTGCGAATCGCCCGCGAACCGCCGCTGCCAGAGTCCGGCGCCGATCAAAACGACCGGTGCACCGCCGGGGGAGTCTTCCTCGGCACGAAAGCCGCGGCCGCGCAGCGGATCGACCGCCAGAATCCGAAGGAAGCTGGCCGATACGCGAACACCGTTCAGGACCTCCGGCTCGTCTCCGCCGGAAAGCGTTATGTCTTCCTGGCCAGTGAAGGCTCCGAGGCCGGTGAACGAGTGCGCGCCGGCCTGCATCTCTGCAAATCGTTCCGGCGTGGCGCCTCCCGCAATGCGCACCAGCCGATCGGAATCGCGATACGGAAGCGGCTTCAGCAGCACGGCGCGGATGACGGTGAATATCGCGGTGTTTCCGCCGATCGCCAGCGCCAGAGTAAGCACCGCCGTGACGGTGAATGCCGGTTTCTTGCGCATGGTTCGTAGCGCATAGAGGGCATCCCGCCAGATCGCCTGCACCCGTCTGAGTCTATCCATAGATTCGGTCTTCTCCGGATCAATCCAGTTTACGGCATTGTCGACGCGCTAAGCTCGAATGGAGACCATTTTTTCGGCAAAGGAGAAACTATGAGCGATACAAGAGTGGAAGACCGAGCTACATTCTTCCTGCTGGGAGCCGCGATCGGAGCGGCGGCAGCGCTGCTGCTGGCGCCGGCGTCAGGCGAACGAACACGCCGGAAGTTAGTAGGCAAAGGCGAAGAAGTCGCGGATTATCTGATTGGAGCCGGCAAGGAGCTGGTAGAGAAATGTGAGGATCTTTACGAGCGCAGCGGGGAACTCGCGGAGGATGCGACACGCGAGTTGTCCGGGAAATATCGCGCGCTCCATCAGCACACCAAGCAATTGCTGGACGAAACCGAAACAATCCTTCGCCAAGCAAGGAACGCCGCCAAGGGCCGGTAATTCGGCGCCAGAGCCGGCTGGTGGGCCGCATGCGTGCGCCACAATATAAACATGATTCGAATTGCATCGGCGCTCGTGTGCGTTGCGGTGGCGCCCTTCGCGGCCGCCGCGCAACAGTTCCAGACCCCCGAACTGCCGACTCCGAAAAGCTTCGCGATTATGGCTTGGGGGGAGGCGCCCTCGGACATTGCGCAGTTGCGCGGCATGCGCGATGCCGGTCTGAACATTGCAGGCTTTTGCCGCGCCGAAGACCTCGACAAGGTTCGCGAAGCCGGATTGGCCTGCTTCGTCTCCGATACGCGGATCGGCGGCTACGACTGGCAATCCCTGCCTGCGGATAGCGAGATCCGCAGCCGGGTCGGCGCCCTGGCGCACCAGATCGGCTCCAACCCTGCGGCCATCGGATTCTTTCTCCAGGACGAACCGCACGCGGCGCTGATGCCTGGATTGGCGCGTGTGGCGCAGATTGCGCGCGAGGCTATGCCGGGCATGTGGCCCTACGTCAACCTGTTTCCCTATCGCGTGAGCCCGCAGCGCCTGGGGACCGACACCTAC
The DNA here is from genome assembly GCA_035511215.1 of Bryobacteraceae bacterium. Taxonomy (GTDB): domain Bacteria; phylum Acidobacteriota; class Terriglobia; order Bryobacterales; family Bryobacteraceae; genus Bog-159. The sequence goes on from DATKFU010000254.1 coordinate 17,469, forward strand.
GACAAGTACGTCCGCATGCTGGTCGATACCATCGGCCAGCCGTTCCTCAGCTACGACAACTATTCGCTGGTTGGCGGCGAAATGCTGGACTACTTCTACACCAACCTGGAGATCGTGCGACGGCTATCCATCGAGACCAAGACGCCGTTTTGGAACTGCATCCTGGCCAACGCGCATTTTAACTATATGGAGCCGTCCGACGCCACGTTCCATCTGCAGGTTTATGCCACGCTGGCTTATGGCGGCCGGGGCATCCAGTATTTCACATACTTCGCGCCCGAAATCGGCAACTACCGTGCGGCGGCCGTCGACCAGTTTGGCAACCGGACCCCCACGTGGGAGCGGCTGCGGCGCATCAATCTGGAAATTGCGGCCCTTGCGCCGACGATTTTGAAGCTGCGCAGCACCGGTGTATTTCATTATCCGGACGTGCCGGACCAGGCCCAGCCGCTCGCGGCGAGCAGGCTGGTGCGGTCGATCGAGATGACGCAATGCTTCGTGAAGCCGCCGGTCGCCGGACGGTTCCTGGTGGGCGAGTTCGAAGACGGCCAGGCACGCCCTTATATAATGATCGTGAACCGCGACCTCAACAACAGCTTTCAGTTCCGCTTGCATCTGGTGAAGGAAAATGTAAAGCTCGTCCGCATCTCGCCCTACTCGGGCAAAGAGGAAACGTTCGGCGGCGAAATGGATTGGCTGGCGCCGGGCGCCGGCATCCTGCTGCGGATGGAGCCGTAGTAAATAACGCCCCCCTTTCATTAAGTGGCGTTTTGGAGTATGCTAGTAGCTGGACCGGGGGTACGACCCCGATCCCGCTCGACCATTACCGCCTGCCCTTACGGTGCCAGATGATAATGATCGTGAATCTGCCGATTAGCAGTTCAACTAGCAGTTTGATCATTTAGATCCTCCTTTCCGCTTCGAAATGGAAGGCCCGGCCGCGAGCCGGGCTTTCCCGATCGAAGCTCTGGTGCCTCTTTCGAGAACCCGTTCTTCCAATCTCCACAGAAAGGACTCCTTATGCATAGTGCGGCAACCGGCGCTGGGTTCTCATCATTCCACCTCCACTTCCACTTCCGGCTCAAATCGTCACGATTTTGCCCGCTCGCCGCGCGTGACTTCTCGCCGCGTATTTGCTAACATATTGATCTGTTAGCGCCTTGCTGGTGGATCAGGCGGGCCGGTTTCGATGCAGATTCCTGGAATTCATTGAGATCGCAATACTTCCTCGCTTGTGTCTTGTCTCGTGGTTGTAAGTCCCGGCAATCGGCTGATGGAGTGTCTCGTGGAGGCTTCGGTAATGGCCGTCGATCAGGGCAAAGAGCAGGCGGACGACTTGGTTCTGCCGGATAGCGAAAGCTACAAATCTTTGCTTGATGAGTATACGCACTTGGCCCCAGCTGAGGGCGAGGTGCTCCAGGGCACCGTCCTCACCATTACTGCCAAGGACGTGATCGTCGATTTCGGCTATAAATCCGAAGGTCTCGTACCCATCGAGCAATTCCTTAGTGCGAGTGGAGAGCTGACCGTACAAGCCGGCGATGTCGTGGACGTGATGATCGATCACGGCGAGCAGCCGGAAGGCTACATTCTACTATCCCACTCCAAAGCCGCTCGCGTGCGCGTGTGGGACAACCTGGAAAAAGCTTTCGCGGATCAACTGGTGCTGCTCGGGCACGTCATGGGGAGGGTTAAGGGCGGGCTTTCGGTGGACGTGGGCATTGAGGCCTTCATGCCCGGCTCGCAGGTCGATCCGCGCCCCGTGCATCACCTCGATTCGTTCATCGGGCAGGACGTTCCGGTGAAGATCGTCAAGGTGAATCGCCGCCGCGGGAATGTCGTGGTGTCGCGCAAGCTGGCCGTCGAGCAGGAAGTCAACCAGCGCAAAGCGGCCACCCTCGACCAACTGTCGGAGGGCGCCGTGGTTACCGGGGTGGTCAAGAATCTGACTGAATACGGGGCCTTCGTCGAGTTGGGCGGGCTGGATGGCTTGCTGCACGTCACGGACATGTCGTACGGCCGGGTGGGGCATCCGTCGGAAATCGTGCACGTGGGCGACACCATCACAACCAAGGTGCTCAAGTTCGACCGGGCCAAGGAGCGCGTCTCGCTGGGCTTGCGGCAGATGGCGCCGGACCCCTGGGAAACCATCGCCGAGCGCTTCCCGGTGAACAGCCGCGTGATGGGCCATGTGGTAAACGTCACGGATTACGGAGCGTTCGTGGAACTCGAGCCCGGCGTGGAAGGTCTCATTCACATCACAGAGATGACCTGGTCGCGGCGCATGAAGCATCCTTCAAAGGTCGTGCGCGCGGGCGACCAGGTGGAGGCCGTCGTGCTGGAAGTGAACCCGCGGGACCGGCGTATTTCGCTGGGCCTCAAACAGCTCGAGGCCAACCCATGGACCACTATCGACAGCCGCTACAGCATCGGTTCCGTGGTCGAAGGCCGGGTGCGCAACATGACCGATTTTGGCGCCTTCATCGAAATCGAGGAAGGCATCGACGGGCTCGTGCATGTCTCGGATCTGTCGTGGACCAAGCGGGTCAAGCATCCGTCGGAGGTCTTAAAGAAAGGCCAACTGGTGCAGGCGGCGATTCTGAATATCGATGCGAAGGGGCACCGCTTGTCGTTGGGCATCAAGCAACTCCAGCCGGACGCGTGGGAGACGTACTTGCAAAGCCACCAGCCGGGCGATATCGTGCACGGGCGCATCTCGCGCCTGGCGGGCTTTGGGGCATTCGTGGAATTGGCGGAGGGCGTCGAAGGGCTCTGCCATTTTTCCGAGGTGCCAGGCTATTCCGGGCGGCGCTCGGCGGAGCCTCCGGTGGCGGTGGGCCAGGAGTTCGATTTCAAGATCGTGAAGATGAGCGAGGCCGAGAAGAAGATCGGGTTGAGCCTCAAAGCGGTCACCCACGACGAGGAGAAGGGCCGCCTGGCGGACTATCAACGCCAGGCGGCGGCGGGCGCTGCTACTATCGAAGAGGTACTGAGCCTCAAGAATCGCGGCGGGGAATAGGTTGCAAAAATCGCCCGTTCAAGAGATACTGCGGTAACGGCTTGAGAGGACAAGGAGAATAGCAGATGACCAAGGCCGATCTGATTGAAGAGGTCTCGCGCGTGGTCGAGATGACGCGGAAGGAATCCGAAGTCATCGTAGAGGCCATTTTTGACAGCATCGTGCGTTCATTGCGCAGCGGCGACAAGATCGAAATCCGCGGTTTCGGAAGCTTCCGCACGCGGCAGCGCCAGCCGCGCATTGGACGCAATCCGAAGACCGGCGCGCGCGTCGAGGTGCCGGCCAAGAAGATTCCTTATTTCAAGCCGAGCAAGGAGCTGAAAGACGTGGTGAACAGTACCGCCGCGGCGCCGCCTGCGGACGCCGTTTCCATCGAGCCCACGCTGTAGCGGCGGTATGGATTACCTTTGGAGTCCGTGGCGATATCAGTACGTGACCACGGCGGAGCAGGCGTCCGATTGCATCTTTTGCGTGTTGCCGGCGCAGCACCGCGACCGCGAGAATCTCATCGTGTACCGCGGCCGCCTCAATTTCGTAATCCTGAACCGCTTCCCCTACACTTCAGGCCACCTCATGGTGGTTCCGTATGAACACGCGCCGACGCTCGAGAGTGTGGCCGCAGATGCCGCGACGGAGATGATTCTGCTGGCGCGCCAGGCGGAGACCCACCTGCGCGCCAACTACCAGCCGGATGGCCTCAACATGGGTATCAACGTGGGCAAGGCAGCCGGCGCCGGCGTAGCCGGACACATTCACATGCACGTGCTTCCGCGCTGGGTGGCGGACGCCAATTTCATGACTTCGGTGGGCGAGACCCGGGTGCTGCCGGAGGATCTGGCAACCACTTACGAGAAGCTCTCGCGCGCGTGGTGCGGGTAGCTCTACTGCTGTGTCTTGCAGGAGCCCAACCGCGGCACGCCGGGTGCGTGCGCCGCAATCGAAGCAGAACTGCGCGCCCTTGACGTCCAGCCCCTCCACTGCAGCTGGAGGTCATCACGCAGCGCCAGTCGTCGCAGTGCCGCAGGCCGTAGAACTCCTCGCGCAGACGGTGCAGCGACACCACCGCGCAACTGCCGGTCAACTGCGCCTCGCCGCTGGTTTCCGGGCGCCCGCGGCGTATAGTAGAAGCAGTAGTTATGCCACTGACCATTCCTGACGACATCCTCGCCGCGGCTCACATTACCGAGGTCGAGCTAAAACAGGAGCTCGCCTTGACGCTATTCCAGCAGGATGGCCTGACTCTTGGACGGGCAAGCAGCTTGGCCGGAATGAGCCAGCGAGAGTTCCAGCGAGCTGGCCGACCGCCGCATCCCCATTCACTACGGAGTTGAGGAATTCAAGCAGGATTTGGATACGCTTCGCCAGATGGGCCGCTTTTGATTGTCATCTCACCGGTCTTAATTAAACCTGTCGTTGATTGCAGAGACCGCGATCTGCGGCGTGGTAAGCGTGCGAGCACGATGTTCTTATTTGGCCGCTACACCACCACCGGCGTGCGAGCCCGCGCCACCGCCCGCCCGCACAGAATGCAGAACTGCGCGCCCTTGACGTCCAACCGCTCCACCGCGTGGCTCGACGTCATCACGCAGCGCCAGTCGTCGCAGTGCCGGAGGCCGTAGGTGTGGCCCAGCTCGTGGATGGCCTCCTTCACCAACCGCTCGCGCATGAGATCTTCGCGCGGGGGCAGGCCGTAGATCTCCTCGCGCAGCCGGTGCAGCGACACCACCGCGCAACTGCCGGTCAACTGCGCCTCGCCGAACACAAAGGTCAACACCGGAACATACAGGTCGTGCGAAGTCACCGCCAGCAGCCGCGCGCCCGCTTCCACCAGCGGCTGCATGGCCTGCAGAATGGCGGTCGAGTGATACTGATTGCGGTTACGGTCGTACGCAAAGGCCACATCCAGGCGCTCCGGCCGTACCTGGCACGGCATGCGGAGAATGGGCGCCACCTGCACGGCCAGCTCGGCCAGCACGTCCGCCCGAACCTCGATGCCCAGCAGGTGAATCACGTTACTTCAAGCCGTAGCGCTTCAGTTTGTTGTAAAGCGTGGTGCGATCGATATCCAGGATGCGCGCCGCGCGGGACAGGTTGTGATCCGTCTCCCGCAGCACCCGCTCGATGTGCACGCGCTCCACGTCGTCCAGCGTACGCCCGCTGGGCGCGCCTTCGGTCTGGAACTGGAAGGAGAAGTCCGCGGGCCTGATTTCCGGACCGCGGCATACCACCAGGGCGCGCTCGACGGCGTTCTCCAGCTCGCGCACGTTGCCGGGCCATTCGTGATTCATCAGTACCTGCAGCGCCTCCGCCGAGATCTGCGGCACGGGCCGGCTGGTCAACATGCAGAACTTGTTCAGGAAGTGCGCCACCAGCAGGGGAATGTCCTCGCGCCGATCGCGCAATGGCGGCAAATCGATGCAGAAGACGTGCAGCCTGTAATACAGGTCGGGGCGGAACGTACCGGCTTTTACCAACTCTTCCAGGTTCTTGTTGGTGGCCGCCACGCACCGGAAATCCACCTTGACGGGCTGGTTCCCGCCCACCCGGACGATCTCCTTCTCCTGCAGCACGCGCAACAAATCGGTTTGGGTCTTCAGGCTGATGTCGCTGATCTCGTCCAGAAAAACGGTGCCGCCATCGGCCACTTCGAACTTCCCCTTCTTGCGGTATTGGGCGCCGGTAAACGCGCCCTTCTCGTGCCCGAACAACTCGCTTTCGAGCAGCGTCTCGGTGAGCGCCCCGCAGTGAATGGTGACCATGGGCATATACCGGCGCGGACCGGCCGCATGGATCGCCCGCGCCACTACTTCTTTGCCCGTCCCGCTTTCGCCGGTGATCAGCACGGTGGCCTCGGTGGGCGCCACCATCTCGATCAGTTCGCACACTTTCTTCATCCCCGGAGCTTTGCCGATGAGCTCGGTCGAGGGAGAGACTTCCTGCAGATTCTCGCGCAGCCGCACGACTTCGCGGCGCGCGCGCCGGTGCTCCAGCGCGTTCGACACCAGGTGCGACAGTTCGTCGGGATCGATGGGCTTGGTGATGTAGTCGTAGGCGCCCTGCTTCAGCGCCTGGACCGCGGTTTCCACCGACGCATAACCCGTCATGACAACGACCGTCAACTCCGGGTCGGCTTCCTTCAAGCGGGATTGGAGCTCCATACCGTCCATACCCGGCATCTTGATATCGAGGAGCGCGACGTCGTACTCCGTATTCGCGATGGATTCGAGCGCATCGCGCGCGCTGGCTACGGGCCGGGCCTGATAGCCCTCGCTCGAGAACCACTTCCCGAGGGAATCGCGCACGACCGTTTCGTCGTCCACAATCAGGATCTTGCCCTTGGTTTTCGTTTCTACCGGTTCTTCCACTGCTGTCACCATATTTCCTCCGTGTCAGAGCGGCAACGCTATTGGTCGGGGCGCGCGGGCCGCGGTGAAGTTACCGCCCGCGATGACTGCTTCCATCGCGGAAGGCCTGACCGCCGGTAGGGCTACCGCGAACTCGGTGCCTTTGCCCGGCGTAGACTCCACGGCGATCTCGCCGCCATGCTGTTCAATGATGCTGCGCGCCACGGCCAGTCCCAGGCCGGTGCGGTGTTGGTCTTCCTTGGTCGTGAAAAATGGGTCGAAGATCTGCGAGATCACATCGGGGGGGATGCCCGGCCCGGTGTCGCGTACCCGGATGCGCGCTGTTCCGGCCGCGGAATCCATCTCCGTGGCCACTTCCAGTACGCCGCCCTGCGGCATCGCTTCGGTGGCGTTCACCAGCAGCACCAGCACCGCCTGCTGGATCTGCCCCGCATCGCAGGAGACCGCCGGCAGATCGTCCGCCAAATGGCTCCGCAGGTCGATTCCCAGCAGTTCGGCCTGATGCCGCACCAGCACCAGCGCGCGGCCGATCAGCGTGTTCAGATCGTTGAGTTCGCGGTGGCTGGGGGCCTGCCGCGCGAACGTCAGCAGATTGCGCATGATGTCGCCGCAGCGCTTGCTTTCCCGCTCGATGATGTGAAGCTGTTCCACCATTTCCGCGCGCGATCCGGCGGGGCCCTTCTCCACTTCTTTGAGCGTCAGCCGGGCGTAGGTGAGGATTCCGAACAGGGGGTTGTTCACCTCATGCGCCACCGTAGCGGCGAGTTTGCCGATCGACGCCATCTTCTCGCTCGAGAGCAACGAGCGGTGCGCCTGGTCCAGTTCCGCCGTCTTGCGCCGTACGCGCTCCTCGATCTCGGCGTGCATTCCTTCCACCTCGGCGGTCATCTTGTTGAAGGACGCCGCCAGGTCGCCGATTTCGTCGTTGGAACGCACCGGCAGGCGGTAATTCAGGTCGCCATCCGCCACCCGGTGGGTGCCCGCCGTGAGTTCTTTGATGGGCCGGTACACCACGCCCCAAATGAAGATCATGCTCACCAGCCAAATCATGGCAAAGGTGATCCCCATGAAAACGATCAGGTGCGCCCCGTGTTGCGCCGTCTGCGCATCCACGGCGGCCAGCGACAGGTCGGCATCGATCACCCCCAACACGCGCTGCCCCGCGGGATGGCAGCCAACGCAGGCCGGCGCGTTTTCGATGGGCCGGATCATGCCCAGCAGACGTTCCCCATGGCCGGCGAAGATGCGCGCCCGGTCCGGCCGGTTCAGCTTGGCCAGCGGCGCGCTTTGGGCGTGGCATCCGTAGCATGCTTCGGCCCGCTTGTCGACCACCCGGTCGACCTCCGCGGCGTCGGTGGAAAAGCTGATGCGGCCCTCCTTATTGAAGATGCGGATCCGCCGGATACCCGGCTCGCTGCCCAGCTCCTGTATGACGTTGTAGAGCGCCTGCCGGTCGTTACGCAGCATCTCGAAGCGCGTGCTGCGCTGAATCACATCGGTAATGCGCTCGGCCGATTGCAGCACCATCTCCTCGGAGTGGCGCCGCTGATCCCGCAGGTTGAAGTAGCCGAACAGAGCGAACAAAGCCGCCGTGCTGGCTATCAGGGATATAGCGAGCTTGGCGGCCAGCCCAACGCGGGGTTTATGCGGCAATCGCATCCGTCTCCTATCCAACGCCCGCGGGCACGCCCTGTTCGGCATGCGCCTCGCGGGCCGCCGGTTGCGGGCGGCGCTCGTCGAAGATCGGGAAGTGTTGCGCGAAGAACCGGAAAAGGGCGAACCCCAGAGCCACCATGGAGAGCGTCACCGAGACTTCGCTCCACTTGGGCACGTAGTGCGTGCCGGAGCTGGCCTCCAGGCCGGTGACAGTGACGTTCAAGCGGTTGGCGACGAAACCGAGAATGACCATCAGGGCACAGGCGTATAACCGGCCGGGGTGGCTCCGCACGCGATGCAGGAACAGCAGCAGCATGGGCGCCAGCAACAGGGAGATCTCCAGCGCGAACAGCCACGTTTCCATGCGGTTGCGCAGCAGCAGGGTAAGCGCGCCGCGATCTTCCAGGTCCAGATAGCGCCCGAGCAGGTAGATGGCCAGCACCACTGCCAGCGCCCGCCCGAGGCCTTCGAGCACCGGCAGTTCCAGTTGTTTGCCCAGCGCCCGGTTGCCCTGCCAGGAAGCGATAATCACCATAGACAGGCCGGCGCAGATCGCCGACACGAAAAAGAAAACGGGCAGCAGCGGCGTATACCACAGGGGGTAAAGTTTCTCGGGGAGGATCAGGAACAGGCTGCCCAGCGAAGATTGGTGCAGGGTGGAAAGGATGACGCCGAAGATCACCACGGGAGCGGAGATGGCCTTCACCGCGCGCAATAGTTTTCGCCAGCCAAAGCGTTCGCAGACGGCCGGCGCCAGCTCCAGGGCGAGCACGTTGAGGTAGAGGATGACGCACCAGGCCACTTCAAACAACACGGAATGTTCGCCCCACATCACTACGGGGTGCCAGATGCGATAGGGGCGTCCGATATCGACGATCAGGGCCAATGCCATGAACGAATAGCCCAGCAGCGCAGTCAACAGGGCAATGCGCAGGATCGGGCGATACCGTTTCAGGTTGAAGACGTGAACGGTGGCTGCCACGGTGAAGCCGCCGGCCCCCAACCCAATGCCCGCCACCACGTTGAAGCCCTTCCACAATCCCCATGGAAAGCTGTCGCTAAGATTGGTCGCGGCGCCCAGACCATAAACGAAACGCACATATAGGCCCGCCAGCCCGCTCAGGAGAATAGCTACGAAGATAACGCGCCAGATCGAGATCCTGAAGAAATCCAAGGTCGGCCTCAATTGTCGCTCCTCCTGCGGGGACTGCCTTCGGCGGCCGCCACTTCCTCGCGCCGGTGCGTGATCCAGTAAATTCCACCCAAGGCGACCGCCGCGAGCGAGGCGATATGGGGCGTGTGCGACAGGATCCGCCAGGTCAGTTGCGGCAGCGGCGTGCTCGGCAGATTGGCGCGCAATCCCAACTGCTCGAAGGGCACGGCGGAGAGGAACAACGTACACGTGCCGCCCACTTCCTCCAGCCCATAGATCCGTTGATAGTAAGCGCCCGGCTTCTCAGCCAGGCGCCGCCGCGCTTCGGCTATCAGCCCATCGCGGTCGCCTGAGATGGTAGCGCCGGTGGGGCAAGCCTCGGCGCAGGCGGTCGGTTTGCCGGCCCGCAAGCGCGCGTAACACATGTCGCACTTCCGCACGCGGGGCAGCCGGCTCGACCATTCGTAGACCGGCACCTGGAAGGGACAGGCCAGCATGCAGTAACGGCACCCGATACACTTGTCCTCGTCGTAGACCACTGGACCGAGGGTCGTTTTTTGCAAGGCGCCCACCAGGCAGACCGAGACGCAGGTGGGCTCGGCGCAATGCATGCACAGCCGCCGGATATAGTGGTCGCCGTATGTCTGAATGGCGGTGAGCTTATGGGCCGAGAGCCGCGGCTCGGCCGCCACCTTATCGTCATATGGCAGATGCCAGCGCTCGGCGCAGGCGCCTTCGCACGCCTTGCAGCCGATGCACATAGTGCTGTCATAGAGGATAGTTTGAGACATAAAGGTCTCTAACTATGTTATACCGCACTTCCCGTAGGAAGTGTTGAAAATTTACGCAGTCAGGAAGAACTCGCCGGTCACCTGGTGCCAATCGGCGTCCGGCAGGCCCGCCAACAGGTCTTCGGTGGGCAGGCCGCCATCGGCCGCCACCTCGCCCGCAAGCTGCGGCTGCCGGGCATACAGACGGCCCACGGATTCCCGCATCCAACTCCGCACCAAACCCTTAGGAACCAGATTGCGCGCGGTGCTCTCTTCGTCGGGAACGTGGATCAGTGCCAGCCAGCCCTTGCCGTACGGATCTTTCCGCAGCAACTCCGGATGGGCGGCCACTTCGGGATTGATTTCAATGACTTCGCCTTCGGTGGGCGATACCATCTCGGTTTTTTGGCCGTCGCGGAACAGAGACCAGACCTTTTGTCCCTGCCGGATCCATTGTCCCGGCTTCGGCAAGTCGACGCGCTCCACGCGGCCCGCCAGGGCGGCGGCAAAATCGTCCAGGCCGATCCGCACCAGATTGCGGCGTTCCCGCATGGCCCAACTGTGCCCGGGGTGATAGGACAATTCCTCGGGGACCCGGAACCCTTCTACATACGATTGATCCAACTGCAGTGCGACTTGCGCGCGTGCCGCAACGGCCTGGGGCGCTTTCCGCCGGTTGATGACCCAATCCAGCAGGATGAACATCGAGAACATTACCAGAACCAGAATGACTGTCATGACGTGCCTCCCTTTTCCAATGCTGTGTAGGGCACGTCCCGGGCCGTCTTGAGTAGTTTTAGGCCGTATTATCTGTTGTATTTGCATACAGTTGCGAGCGTTGAAAAATGCCACAGTACCCGCGGCGTTGCTTTTTTCAACACCACGATGCGGGCGAGGCCAACTAACTACCTTATTCTTCAACGCGCATGGTTATTGTTGGATTTATCAACGGCCCTGTAGGAAAGCACGACATGGGGCCGGCAGGGGGAAATCGGATCGACCCGTCGCTAAAAACTGTGGCCAACAGGTAGCCGTAGACATACGTGCGCGCGATCGAGGAGCGGGTCTGGCATCGTCCATTACGTAATGGGAGTGGCTGGCGCGAAGGTAGATTCTCTTGCCGACGCCGCGTAGGTTTCATAGCAGGTTGTAGACTTCGCTTCCACTGTCAATATTGATGGCGCGGGATTTCGGTCTTCCGGCAGGCGTCGCGCACCCAGACCCTCGCGCCGGTCTTGAGAACGGCGGAGGCGAAGGCGGCAGACCACGAAACGCGATGGTCTGCCCCACCAAAGAACAGGCGTTGCGAATGGCCGCGCGTGCGCCTACAATAAGCGGCAGCCATGGAACAACACGTCAAGATACTCGGCGTCCTGCACATCGTTTTCGGATCGTTGGGAATATTGCTCGCAGTGGGCATGTTACTGCTGTTCGGCGGCATTGCCGGCATTATCGGCGCGACGGATTATTCGAGCGATGCGCACATCTCGATCCCCATACTGGGCGGCATCGGCGCCTTCATCTTCTTCGTTCTGCTGGTGATTTCGCTGCCCGGCGTAATTGCCGGAATCGGATTGCTGCAATTCCGGCCGTGGGCGCGTACTTTGACGATCGTGCTTTCGGTACTGGACCTGATCCACGTGCCGTTTGGGACCGCGCTGGGCATCTATGGCCTTTGGGTGCTGCTCTCGCAAGGTTCGGAACGGCTCTTCCGGCCGGCCTAAGGGCGCTCGAAATCATCCCTGATTTTCGACGGGCTTGACATCCGATCCGCGCGCGTGGGAGACTGGCATAGTTTAACTATGGCAGAGAACGCGAGACGCGACGAAATTCCGCCCGGCACGCTCTACATGTTGATCCTGAAGATGCTGGCGCGCCACGGCCAGCTTCACGGGTACGAGATCGCCAATGCGATTCAGGAAGTTTCGGACGATGTTCTACAGGTGGAAGAGGGGTCGCTCTACCCGGCCCTGCAACGCATGCTGCTGAAGGGCTGGGTGACGGCGGAATGGGGCGTGACCGCGGGCAACCGGCGCGCGCGCTACTACCGGCTCATGCCGGCGGGCCGCAAACAACTGATGGCCGAGGTGGCGCAATACCAGCGGGTGAACGGGGCCATTCATAAGATTTTGCAGACGGAATGAGGTGACGGCGAATGCAGTGGATCGGTGAGCTATGGCGGCAAGTGAGATACAGGCTTTCGGGCGCGCGTTTCGACGACGATCTGGCGGAAGAGATGCGGCTGCATGTGGACCTGCGCGCGGCGGATAAACAGGCGAAGGGTCTGGCGCCGGATGCGGCGCAGGCAGCGGCGCGGCGGCAGTTCGGGAACGCA
>DATKFU010000255.1:0-4874 GCA_035511215.1 Bryobacteraceae bacterium
GGGGAGGGGAATCCAGGGCCGATATGACATTACCCTCACCTGGACGCCGGACGACGCGGCGGGTTCCGGTTTCAGCGGCGCCGGGGGAAATTCTTCCGCGAGCGACGCAGGACCGTCGATCTTTACCGCGATTCAGGAGCAGTTGGGACTGAAGCTCGAATCGCAAAAAGGACCTGTGCAGGTTCTCATCATCGACAGCATCGCGATGCCTTCGGAAAACTGAGGTCCCTGAGCCGCCCTGGCAGATTCGCAGCCGCCGATGGAAATCCAGGTCCGTACCCCCATCTTCAAGTTGCGCAAGTTCTTACCGATCCGCCAATCCGGCAATCTGAGCTTCGGTCCTCGCCGTTTGCACCTGCTACTTCCGCCCGTGGCAGTGGAACCGGCGCGTGCGCCGATTGCCGGGCCGGCAAAACTCGAATGCGCGGCGACTTATCGTGGCGCAGGGCTGCGTGTCTGTGAAGTCAAGCAACAGTGGACGCCTGAATCTCATCCCACCAAAAGGCACGGGAGAAATTCTCAATGAACTCACTGAATAACATCGACTGGTCGAGTCCGGCGATAATTATTGGCGCGGTTGTGGTGGTGATCCTCATCGCCGCGGCCATTGCTGTTGTTGTGAACCTGCAAAAGCAAAAGACGGCGAAGCTCCGCAGCCGTTTTGGACCGGAATACGATCTGGCTGTGCGCGAAGCCGGGTCGCGGAAAAAGGCGGAAGAAGCGCTGCACTCACGCTGCAAACGGATCGAACATTTGAAGATCCGCGACTTGACCGTTGCCGAACGGCAGCGCTACCTGGTGGAGTGGGAAACGGTGCAATCGCGCTTCCTCGATCATCCCCGGGGAGCAGTGACGGAAGCAGATGAGCTGGTGAATTCTCTGCTGGTCGCGCGCGGCTATCCGGTGGGCGGATTCGAGCAGCGCGCAGCCGACATTTCCGTGAGCCATTCAGATCTGGTGGGACCCTACCGGCTGGCCAACGCCATTACTACGCGTGCGGGCCGGAACGAGGCCACAACCGAAGAACTGCGCAGCGCCATGATCCAGTACCGCACGCTGTTCGATGCGCTCCTGGGGGCAAACACTGCGCTCGAGCAGCAGCGGAACGTAGCCTAGACAAAGGAACGGCGCACGAACAAGGCTGGCTGCGGAAGAACTCGGCTTCGAAGCCCTGACACACTCACGGTTCATCACGCGTCGAGGCCTTGAACAAGCTATTCACGCAGTCAGCAGCTTTTCCACCGCGGCCCGCAACCTCGCGGTAATGGACGCTTCGCTCTCCGTTGGCGAAAACCGCATCGGTTCGCCGATTCGGACTTCCACCGTGCCGGAGCGGAACCAGCCCCTGTCGGCTTTTTTCAACTCGCCCAGGCCGCGGATGGCCATGGGCAGCACCGGCGAAGAGGATTGCTTGACCAGCAGTCCTATGCCCGGCCGGAAACGGGCCAGGGCGCCCTCGGAACGCGTCCCTTCCGGAAACAGCATCACATGCATTCCCCGGTCCAGCGCCTCGCCGGCGTGTGCAAAGCTGCGCTGAAAATCGCGTTGCTTGGGCAAAGGGAACACATTGAACAGCGCCGTCAGAAGAAGATAGATCAACGGTCCGGGCGGATAGAACCTGGCCTCCACGGTCAGTCGGTCGGCGTCGCGAAAATGGCGATAATCCTCCAACATCTCTCCCGACATGGCCACCGCGATGCGGCGGCGAACCGGCCCCGGCAGGGCGTATTCGAGGAGCGGCCCATCGAAGCTGGTGACGTGATTGGCGACGATCAGCATGGGCTCGGCTGCTATAAGAGGCGCGGTGGCGACCACCCGCGGGTTGCCTAGCAGCCACACCAGCGGGCGCATGATCGATTCGATAAACGCGGCGCGCAGCCACCGGAACGGGAGCCACCACGGCCAATGAGGATAGACATAGCTGCCTTGCGGCGGCGGTGCCGGAAGAACGAAGTCTGCGTAGTTTTCCGCAGCCTTCTCCGTCTTCTCTCCCCGGAATTTCGGCGCGGAAGATGCGGCATCCGTCGCTTGCCGGGCGAGACCTGGTTGCGGTTCGCGGTCTCCCGCTCTTTCCCCGGACGGGCGCGGAAAGGATGGGGCACGGGGAGTTGTCACGCTCTGTGCAGGTTCCGGGTCCGAAGCCAGCAGGCGCCGCAAATCTCCCACGGTCTGCACCTGGTCCCACAACCTGTTCTCCGCGGAGATGCCGGTCCGCTCTTCAATTGCGGCGGCCAATTGCACGCGTCCCAGGCTATCGAGATGCAGGTCTTCGGTCAGGTGCAGTTCATCGCCGCCTCCCAGCGGCGTCTCACCGGCGATCTGCGCAATCAGCGTCAACAGCCAGTCTGAAGAAACCGCCTTCGCGCCATTTCCATTGCCATCGCCGTTGCCATTGCGATGGTAGCCGTTGGACCCGGCCGCCGCCTGCAGCCTGGCCAGCCCGGCGGCGACAACCTTGCGGCGGATCTTCCCCGTCGAAGTGCGCGGCAGGTCGGGCTCCGGCCACACCACCCAGCGGCGCAGGCGCTGGAACTCCGCCAGGCGGGTGTTGGCGTGCTCAATCACCGCGGCTGCTGCGTGGCCATTCTGGCCGCCTTGGCCGCGCATGGCCAGCACGGCGATCGGTTCCGGCCCGTCGATTGTCTCCATGGGGACCACCGCGCAGGCCGCTACGCCGGGTTCCTGCTCGATGGCCGCTTCCAGATCCTCGGGGTGCAGGTTGAGGCCGGCGGCTGTGACGATGACTTCGCTCTTTCGACCCAGGAAGCGCAGTTCGCCGGTAGGTTCGGTCTGGGCCAGATCGCCGGTGGCCAGCCACTCGTTGGTGCGCGGGTGCAGCGCGCCGCCCGACCATGTTGCATGCGAGATGGCGTCGCCGCGCACCAGCACTTCGCCGTCGGGGCCAAGTTTCACCTCGCGTCCCGGCAGCGGCTTGCCGATGGTTCCCTGAGCCACGTGGAAGGGATGGTTGAGGGTGATGAGCGCAGTGGTCTCGGTCATGCCGTAGCCTTGCACCACCACCAGGCCGACCGAATTCCAGAAGGCTTCCAGCGTTCCAGGAAGCGCGCCCCCGCCGGAGATGAGCGCCCAGAACTTGAATCCCAGGACATGGTGCACATCGCGAAAGCGCCACCAGCGTTTCAAGACGTTGGCGCTCTTGGCATTCGCTCCCATTTCCGCCACGCGCTCGGCCAAGCCTGGCACCGTCGACTCGAGGTGCGTCTTGAGCAGCGCATGCACCCGCGGCACCGCGGCCAGCACGGAGATTCGCTCGCGGCGGATGGTTTCAACCAGGCGCGGCGCCACCAGGCGGTTTTCGAAGTGCAGTTCGGCGCGGAAGATAGATGGAACCCACAGGCCCATAGTCTGCCCGAATACGTGGCTCAACGGCAGCGTGTGGAGAATGCGCAAGGGATGGATGAGCCGTTCGTAGCGCAGGTAGGGTTGCGCGCCCTGCTCAATGGGCCGGAAACTGGCCAGCACATTGCCGTGGGTGAGCACAATGCCTTTGGGATCGCCGGTGGTGCCGGAGGTGAAGAGGATTTCAAGTGGCGTTTCTGCGGCGAGGCCGGGGATCGGGCCGGCTTCTTGGGCGGGCAGGGCCGCGGCCCAATCGTCAAAGACCATGCGCGGGATGCCGACCGGCAATTGGCTGATCAGCGCCGTGTCGCCAATCGCCAGGCTGGGGTTGACGTCCGCGGCCACACGCGCTGCAAACTCGGCGGTGCCGTTGGCGTCAAGCGGAACAGCAAGCACCCCGCGCAGCAGACAACCATGGAAAGCGGCGATCCACTCCGCGCTGTTTTCCGCCCAGATAAGCACACGGTCGCCTTGGTTGATTCCGCGCTGCACCAGCAAAGCCGCAAAGCGCCCTGCCAATCGCGCAATCTCGCCGTACGTGGTTACCCGGCGGCGATTGCCATGGAAGCGCACCACGGCGATCTCGCTATCGCAGCGGCGAAAGTCGTCGAGGAGTGTAGCCAAATGGTCTCGCATGGGGCACTCCATACAAGCTCAACGTGGGCAGACGTAACCCGGGTCCAGGCCTATTCGATGCGGAACCAGGAGATTCGTTCCTGATAAAAACACAACCTCCTCATGGATTTAGACGGGTTGTGACACTATTTTGGGCTGACACAGGCCTTGGGATTCACGGAACGAACTCGACGAGGCGCTATGTGGGGGATGGATGCGGGAGCAGGCGGTTGGGTTGTAGTTGCTTCTGCGGTACCTCTAACTCCTGACCCTTAACCCCTGACCTCTGTTGCCTTCGCTTCCTCTTCGCTGCCGGATGCGCTATTCTCAAAACACTGTGCTCCGTGAACTCCCCAAACCGGCCCAGCCCGCCAATAAACTCCCAGAACACGATCCCTGCACCAATCCGGCCCCGGACGACGATCCGTTCGCCTGTTTCCATCCCGTAACGGCGGAGTGGTTCAAAGCCGTTTTCGACGCTCCAACCGCTCCGCAGCGCATGGGTTGGCCGGTCATTGCGCGCGGCGAAAGTGCGCTTATCCTGGCGCCGACAGGGACGGGCAAGACGCTGACCGCTTTCCTCTGGTGTCTCGACCGGCTTATGCTGCAAGATTCCCACCCTAGCGACAAAGACAAAGACGTCGCGAGGATTGGGCACCCGAGGGGCTGCAGGATCGTTTACGTCTCGCCATTGAAGGCCCTGGCCGTGGACGTGGAGCGGAACCTACGATCGCCACTTGCCGGTATGGCCAACATGGCGCGCCGCAGGGGCGTGGAGTTTCGCGAGCCCACCATCAGCGTGCGCACCGGGGACACACCGCAGCGGGAGCGGGCAAAGTTTGCGCGCCACCCGGCGGAGATTCTGATCACCACGCCCGAGTCGCTCTACCTGCTGCCTT
>DATKFU010000256.1:0-4176 GCA_035511215.1 Bryobacteraceae bacterium
AATGGTCCGGCTGATATCGATTCACCCAACGCCAACCCGTAGTTGTCGAGTCCCTTAATCGCCTTCTGCAAGCGTTCTTTTCGGTTGTCGACGATCGTCAACGCCCCGTTGAGCTTGTCCAGCGCGGGCTTGAGCGTTGCGCGGTTTTCGCCGATGAAACCCTTCAATTGCTGGGCCGCTGCAGAGAGATTGGTGGCGATCTGATCCAGTGCCTTGCTCTGTGTGTTCAGCTGGGCTAGAAGCGAGTTGCTGTTGGCAACGAGGTCAACCACCTCATCGCTTCGCTCCGCCAACACTTTTGTCACTTTGTTTGCGTTGGCCAACAAGGTGCGAAGTTGCTTGTCGCGCTCGTCCAGCGTCTGCGACAGGCGCGCCACACCCTGCACCGCGACCTTGAAAGCCGGTGGTGTGCCGGAAAACTCGTTTGCAAGCACGGCCAGCGAGTTCGACAGCTGATCGGTATTCAGCCCGCTGATGGTTCCGCTGAGATCGCCCAGTGCGTCCGGCAGCTGATAGGCGGGCGTTGTTCGGGCGAGCGGGATCGGCCCTGTGAGCTGTCCTTCTCCGCGGGGCGTGACCTCCAGCAGCTTGCTGCCCAGTGCGCTCCTCAGCTTGACTGCCGCCTCGGTGCGGTCGCCGAGCCGAATGTTGTTGGGGACGTTGAACTTCACCACCACCCGCGCTCCGTCCAGCGCGACGCTCGAGACTTCCCCAACCTTGAAACCTGAAACCTGAACGAGGTTTCCGGCTGCGAGCCCACCAGCCTCGGCGAAATACGCCGAGTAGCTTTTGGTCGTAACGATCGACAGCAGCTTGTCGTAATTCACGCCCGCATAGGTGCCAACAAGTATCGCGCCGATGGCGATGGCGCCGATGGCGAAGGGGCTGCGTTCGGTAAATAATCTCACTTCGGCGTGCACCTTCCTGTGCTCTGGCCAGCCACCTTGACAAGCACCGACTGGCCGCCCTTGCCGTTCAGCCTTATCAACAGGTCGCACAGGTAGAAATCGAAAAAGTCTCCGTGCAGGCCGAGCCTGCTAATGACTTGATACGTGTCTGGAAGCGTGTTGAGCAGGTTGTCCACGAAATCGTGATCGGCCACGACCAGCCCGGCGGTCCGATCGGTCTCGTGCACGACCTTTTGGAGCGGCGGGCGCGCCTGTGCAAGCAGGTCGGCGATCGACCCGGCCGCAGCGTTGGCGTATGCCACGCCGTTGCTGATGTCTTCTTTGCGAGCTTGCAGGCCCGCGACGAGTTCGGACAGTGAATCGACGGCTTTGGCGAACTGGCCGCTTTGGTCCCCAACCGAGCCGAGCAGGGTATTCAAGTTGACGATGACCTGGCCGATCAGCTGATCCCGGTCGGCCAGCGTGTTGGTCAGGTCGGCGGTCTGGGTCAGCAGCGAGCCGATCGTGGTGCCCTGGCCCTGGAAGGCGGCGATGATTTGTCCGCTCAGCGCGTTGATCTGGTCAGGATTCAGGGCGCGGAACAGCGGTCGAAAGCCTCCGATTAACGCGTCCAGATCTAGCGCCGGATGGGTTTGGGCCAGCGGAATGGTAGCGCCCGGATTGAGCTTCTTGGCGCCCCCGGCACCCTCTTCCAATGCCATGAATCTGCCGCCGATGAGGTCGTCGTAGCGGATCACCGCCCTGTTGCCCTCGGTAAGCACTACCGAGTCGTCGGCGGAGAACTTGACGCGCACCGTGGCGTCGGGCTGGACCGAAATGTCCTTGATCTTGCCAACTTCCACACCGCCGATGCGCACAAAATTTCCGTTTTGCAACCCGGAGACGTTCGCGAACACGGCGGTGTAGGTCGTCGTTTTTTCGAAACGCAGCTGGGCAAAGGTGACGAAGATCAGCGCCGTCCCTAACAGGCACACGATGGCAAAGACAGCGAGGCGCCAGGATTCGCCTCGCGAACTTTCCGGCATGTGTTTGCCTCTCTCGGTAGTGTTTCGGCGGTCAGGGTGCTGGTGCGGACTGGGGCGGCAATGGGAGCGGCGCCGGCGCTGGCGGTCCGCATACCTGAGTGAGGATCCCGCAGGTAGGTTGCATGCCCGGGCGCGGGGGCACGAATGGCTCTGAGCCTGCGGGCGGCGGGCCGGGTTCACGCGGCCTGCCGGGCGGAGGCGCCGGCGGCAAGCCCGGATACAGTGGCGTCCCGTCCGGGGCGTACCTGGGTGCCCCGTAGGGCGGCGCACCCGGGTAGGTACATCCCGGACGAAGGCGAAGACACGGCATTGGCCCCGGCGCGGGGCCCCCCGGATGCCGCAAACTCGGCGGTTGGGGTATGCCGCGGGTAGCCGGCAAATAGTCGGTGTAGCCCGGGAAACCGATACCCAGGTTGGGCCGGACGTCGAGCCCGGTGCCCCATCCGGAATTGGTGACCACATAACGCACCGGCCAGTTTTTGCTGACGTCAGGCAGCGAACCACAGCCGGGCGCTCCCCCCGGGCCGCCCTTCTGGCCGTTAATAGGCAGGTTATCCGGATAGCGGTACTGATCCGCGCCCCACAACAAGCTGGTGTCGAGGATCGCAGACTTTCCGTCGCGGCCGCCGGCGGCGTCCAGCAAGCCCATGTCTAGGACCTTTTTTCCGCCGAGCAGCGTGCACGTCAGTTCCGGGTTGTATTTCATCAACAACCGGGTGGTGGGCTCAAGCACGTTAATACCGTGGATCAGGTTGTCTCGATTCGGGCCGATCAGGTTGATACCGCTGTTAGAGAGGCCGACAGCATTTAGTAGCAGCGAGTTAAGTGCTTTTGCATTTTCGCTGAGTGTGGAGCTAGTGGTAGTCGCGGAGTCCAGCACGGTCAGCAGGTTGCTCGCCGCGGCACTGTAGGTGTCGGCGAACCCCTTGAGCGCGCGGTAATCGGCCCGGATGGTCTCGCTGCGGGGATTGACCGCCAATAGCACCTGGTTGAAATCGGTGATGGCCTCGCCGATTGCCTCGCCTTTGCCGCGGAAACCCTCCGCCAACGCCGACAGCACCGCGTTGAGTTTCGCGGTGTCGATCTGATTCAGTACACCGACCACATTTTGGAAGACTGTGTTGGCTTCGATGCTCACATTGCTCGAGTTCACCACTGCGCCAGCCGCCAGCCGCTTACGGCTCGGCTGGTCAGGGGCGACCAGCTCAACGAACTTGCCGCCAAAGACGGTGGAGGCGCTGATTTGCGCGCCGACGTTGGCGGGAATAAAAGGTAGCTGGTCCGAATTGACTTCCAGCCGCAGTTTCACCGGATCGTCGAATTGGATGGACGCCACTCGGCCGACCACGACGCCGCGGAACTTCACCATTGCGTAGGGTTCCATGACCAGTCCGGCCCGGTCCGACACCACGGTCACCCGCGCGTATGACGTGAAGTCACGGTTGAAGGCGAGCGAGGTGAACGGGATGATGCTGATCATTGCTACGACGAAGACGAGGGCCCACCATCCGGGATGCAGGCCGGCCGCGCGTCGTTTGGTTTCCATCGCCACTACCCGGACAGGTGGAAATTGCCGGAACGCCCGAAAAGAATCAGAACTACAAACAGCGTGGCAAAGGTTGCTACGACCAGCGAGGCGCGGACCGCGCGCCCGGTCGCCTCGCCGACCCCAGCAGGACCGCCGGAAGCGGTGAAACCGTAGTAGGTGTGGATCAGCATGATGATCAATGCCTCGATGCCGACCTGAATTATCGCGTAGACCGTATCGACTGGGCTCAAAAAGGTTCTGAAGTAGTGCTCGTAGCCGCCACTGGACTGGCCGAAGTTGGTGGTGAACATAAACCGGGAGACAATGATTCCGGCTGACTCGGCCAGGCAACCGACCGGAATCGCAATGACCACACCAGCCAGCACACGAGTGGACACGAGGTAACTGATCGAATCGATGCCCATGACCTCAAGCGCATCGATCTCCTCGGCCACCCGCATTGCGCCGAGTTGCGCGGTGCTGCCGGCGCCGACAGTAGCGATCAGACCAAAGGCCGTGATCAGCGGCACGCCGACGCGGGGGACGATGTAGGCCGTGAAGAATCCCGCCAGTGCGAACACGCCGATCTTGTCCAAGTCCGCTTTACCTTGGAAGCCGACGACAATGCCGACATTTCCCAGTAGAAACGCCGTGATCACGGTGGCGCCCCCGATGAGGGCAAGCACACCGGTTCCCAGCGACTTCCTCCCTTCCC
>DATKFU010000257.1:0-2053 GCA_035511215.1 Bryobacteraceae bacterium
ACCAGCGATTTCTGGGTGGTAATCGAAAAGCGGCGCCCAGAGCCAATTTTCAGCCGTTTAAGCTGAGCCGCCCAGATCTGCTGCTCGGGCATTGTCCAGAGGATTAACGTGGGGACTCCGGCGCGCAGGCCTGCGGCTGTGGTGCCCGCGGCACCGTGATGGACGACCGCGCGGCAGGCGGGAAAGACGGCCGCGAAATTCACCGCGCCCACGACCTTGACGTGGTCGAAACGGGGGACGTGGCTGAAGTCACTCCAGCCGGAGCAAACCAACGCCCGCTCGCCTAACTGCGCGCAGGCCGCGCTGATCATGGCGACCGTGTCGGCAGCAGATTCGACCGGTATGCTGCCAAAGCCGAAGTAAATCGGCGGTGTTCCCGCGGCAATCCAGGACGCGACCTCATCATCGGCATCCGTCGTCAACTCCATCGTCAGTGTGCCGACAAAGGGCCGCCGACCGCCCCATTTCGCCCATTCGGCTGCCAGCCCGGGGAACGAAACCGCGTCGTAGGCCTGGATTTCCAGCGATCCGCGGTCCGCGATCCGGCGCTGCCAAGAGCCTGTCGCCTTCGGTAGGGCCAGTTCACGGCGCTGGGCGTCCTCGGCCTTCTTCGACCGGCGCCAATACAGCCAAAAGAACACCGTCGTTGCGGAGCGGATCAACGGCGACGGCAGGATCGGAACGAGGTGGCCGTTGGCCCGAACCGGGAAGTAATGCAGCGTGGCCAACGGAATGTCGTAATACTCCGCGACGTTGGCAGCCAGCTTCTCGAAAATCAAGCCGGTGAAAAGCAGGTCGGCCCCGTCTGCCAGCGATGTCAGCGTCGTGGTCATGTCCTCCCAGCACCGGTTAACGACCTCCCGAGTTTCGCGCCAGAACCTGATCAGATTTGGGATGTTCCAGAGATTGCGAGGGAAATCCTTCAAGAGGTTCCGGACGAAAGCCTTGTCCAGCGCCGTCTGCGAATCCGGTCCGTAAGTGACCGCCGTAAGCCCAGCCGACTCGACGAAGTCAACCAGGTTGGGCGGGACTGCCATGCGCACTTCGTGCCCGCGGCGCAGCAGTTCACGCCCGACAGCGGCGCAGGGCTCGATATCGCCGCGACTTCCATAGCTTGCCAGCACAAATTTCATCGAGGATCCAGCCTTTCACCCGATCAAATCACCGGCCCATCCACGGATTCAGGCTAAGCCGACACGTCGCTGTCAGGCGGCTTCCGCGGGCGCCAGCTTCTCGCACAGCAGTCCCCCCAAACCGCGAACGGTGCCAATGTTGGCGAGGTCGGCGGGATTGATGCGTATTCCCGTTTCGGTCTCGATGCGGGTACGTAGTTCGAGGGCGCTCAGCGAGTCCATGCCGTACTCGGAGAGCGGCCGGTCGGGATCGATGCTGCGACGCAGGATCAGGCTGACCTGCTCGGAGACCAGACGCCGCAGCCGGGTAGGCCACTCGTCCAAGGGCAGCTCGTCGAGCTCGGCACGCAGTTTGCTTGTGCCCGTTGAGTTTTGTCCGGTAGTACGGAACGCTTCGGCGAAGGGGGTGTGCTCGGCGAAGGCGGCCAACCACGGTGCGTCCGTGATCGGCGCATAGCCGGTGTAGGCGCGGTCGTGGCGCAGCAGCGCCTCGAACGCGTAAGCGCCCTCGTCGGGAGCGATAGCAATGTCGGCGCCCTCCGCCAAGGCGGTGCCGCGCCCGATCTGGGCCCAAGCGCCCCAGGCGATCGCGGTTGCCGGCAGGCCCTGAGTCCGGCGCCACAGGGTGAAGGCGTCCAGCCAGCTGTTGGCCGCGGCGTAGGCACCTTGCCCGGGCGAGCCCACCAGCGCGGCCGCCGAGGAGAACGAGCAGAACCAGTCCAACGGCTGATCAGCGGTGGCAGTATGCACGTTCCACGCACCGTAAACCTTTGGCGCCCAGTCATGCTCGATGAGCTCATCGGTGATATTGGTCAGCGTGGCGTCCTCGATCACCGCCGCCGCATGCAGGACACCTCGCACCGGAAGCCCGGTGGCAGTCGCTGTGGCCACCAACCGCTGCGCGGTGCCGTTTCCTCCCC
>DATKFU010000258.1:0-25449 GCA_035511215.1 Bryobacteraceae bacterium
ATCCCGATCGGCCGGAGCCAGGGTAATAGCCAGCCGCGCGTGGTAGCAGGCCCGGTTGGTATAAGCTTCCGCAAGGTACTTCTTCTTCTGGCCGGGTTCCCACCGCCCCTTCTGGATGAGAGCGTTCATGCGCTCAATCGCTTCGGAAAGTTCGGGATTGGCAGCCGAGGCTTGAATGTACGCAACGCCGAATAGTGCGCCAGGCTCCTCCGGATCGATAGCGAGGCTCGCTTCGTACCCCCTCTTGGCGTTTGCGAAATCCTGGCGCACCGCGTGCAGCGCGCCAAAATCCCGGAAGGCGGCCGCATTCCTCTCATCGGTGCGGCATGCTTTGTCGATATACAGCAGTGCGCGCTGGATCTCGGGAGCGTCCCCATCGACAGCGCCGCCGGGGGTGGTCCGCCGAACGGCTTGATTGCCATAGAACAACGCTAAACCCTGGTAGATCTCGGACGCGGATCGCCGATATCGCTCGAATCGGCCCAATTGGAAAACCTCCAGCCCGGCTACTGTCAATTCCGCGTTCAGCCCGCGCTGCCGATCCGCTTCGGTCAGCCGAACGTCCTCGCGCCAGTTTACATCCACCGGCAGCACATCGCGCAGCGTCGTCACCAACTCCCGAAGCGCGGCATCCACGTTCTGTAACAGCGGATAGGCCGCGTAGATTTCCGCCTTCATGGCGTCAATCTTCTTAGGCATATCCTCGACTCCCTTATGCGCCAGGTTCAAGTCGTCTTTGGCGCTCTGCAGGATCTGCCGGAAGCCGAAATAAGAATTCGCGCCTAATGCAATGACGAAAAGGCTGGTGGCGAAGGTCAGGAATGCCAGCAGTCGGCCGAGATTCTCAGCGTTCCTGGCGTTGTAATCGAGCTGGGCCTTGAGATCGGCGGACTTCAGATCCACTTCGGCCGCCAGCTTCCGCAAAGTTTCCATGTCGGCAGGCGACGGAGCGCTGGAAGCCGGTCCGGGCGCTACACGCACTGGCGGCGATTGTGCCGCCTTCGGCTGCGCCGCCTGCGCCGCCGGCGCACCAACTCGAAAAATGAACAGCGCGCTCCACCCCAGGATCACAATCCCCACTAAGAGCATGGGCGCCGCAGCCGCGTAAGTGGGCCAGATGACTCTCTTGCAGTCCACGATCTCCTCCGGCTCGTTCCGGCTCGTAGAAGCAGGTTCGTTACTTCGTAATTCCGACTTGTGTCAGCAGCCAGGCGTATTCAAACGCCTGATCCTTCATCCGGTCGTAGCGGCCCGACGCGCCGCCATGCCCGGCCGGCTCCATCTTGATTTTCAGCAGCAGCGGCGTGTCATTGGTCTTCAACGCGCGCAGGCGGGCCACATACTTGGCCGGCTCCCAATACATCACTTGGCTGTCGTTGAAACTGGTGGTAACCAGAATGGCCGGATACGCCCGCTTTTCCAGGTTGTCATAGGGGCTGTACGTCTTCATATAATCGTACGCCTCCTTCTCGTTGGGATTGCCCCACTCCAGATACTCGCCGACCGTTAGCGGCAGCGACGCATCCATCATGGTATTCATCACATCCACGAAGGGCACCGCGGCGTGTACGGCGTGGAACAGGTCCGGGCGCATGTTGACCACCGCGCCCATCAGCAAGCCGCCGGCGCTGCCACCCTCGATTACCAGGCGTTCCTTCGAAGTCCACTTCTCCGCGATCAGATACTCGGCGCAGTCGATGAAGTCCCAAAACGTATTTTTCTTCTTCATTAGCATGCCGTCCTCGCGCCATTTCTCGCCCATCTCGTTGCCGCCACGGATATGCGCGATGGCATAGGCCATCCCGCGGTCGAGCAGGCTCAAGCGGTTGCTGGAGAAGGTCGGGGGCGTGCCAATCCCGTAGGATCCGTAACCGTATAGGAACAGCGGCGCGCGGCCGTCGCGCACGAAACCCTTGCGGTACAAGATCGAAACCGGCACCTTCACGCCATCGCGCGCGGTGGCCCACTGGCGTTCGCATACATACTGGGTTGGATCGTAGCCGCCCAGCACTTCCTGGCGCTTCAGCAGCGTGGACTGGCCGCTGCGCACGTCGTAATCGAAAACGCTGGGAGGGGTGATGAAGCTCTGGTAGTTGTAGCGATAGGTCTGCGACGTGAACTCCGGCGTGCCGCCGGACGAAGCGGCGTAGACCGGCTCGGGGAACCCGATGGCCGTCCATTTGCCGCTGTGGAAGTCGTACACGCGCAAGTGGTCGAGGGCGCCGGACCTTTCCACGGACACTGCGAAATTCTGGAAAAGGTCCAAGTGCTCGATCAGCACATCGTCCTGCTGGGGGATGAAAGGCTTCCAGTTCCCCGGGGCCGGATCGCTTTCCGGCGCGGTCATGACGGCAAAATTGCGGCCATCCTTGTTGGTGCGAATGTAGAAGAGATTGTCGCGGTGGTCGACGTAGTAGCGGTGTTTCTTTTCGCGCGGCAGAAACACGGCGAAATTGCCCTGCGGATGGTCGGCGCGGAGCCAACGGAACTCGGTGGTGTCCTTGGCGGCGCTCCAGGCGAAGATGTACTTTTTATCGCGCGTTTTCTGCACGGCGACACCGTACAGCTCGTCCTTCTCCTCGTAGACCGGCTCGAACCCGGTAGATCCCAGCACGTGCCGCCACACTTTGTCGGAGCGCTTGGTGACGGCGTCCTCCGTGGTCAGAAAAAGAGTCTTGTTGTCTGCCGCCCATACCACGGAATCGACGCGCTCGATGGTATCGGGTAGCGTCACGCCGGAGCGCAGATCCTTCACTTGCAATCCATACTGACGGAAGCCCGTAAAATCGACACTATAGGCGAGCAGGTTGTCATCGTCGCTAACCACAAAGCCGCCCAGACCGACGAACTTGTGCGACTTCGCGAGCTCGTTCAAATCCAGCAGCACCTCTTCCGGCGCTTCCATGTTGAATTTACGGCGGCATTGAATCGGGTACTGTTTGCCCTCCTCGGTGCGTGAATAGTACAGGTAGCCGCCGCGCCGTACGGGGACGGAAAGATCCGTCTGTTTCACGCGGCCCAGCATCTCTTTGTACAGCGCGTCCTGGAAAGGTGCCAGATCCGCGGTCATGGCCTTGGTATAGGCATTCTCGGCTTCCAGATACTCAACGACCTTGGGATTGGACTTTTCGCGCAGCCAGTAGTAGTTGTCGATCACGGTGGCGCCCTGGCGCTCTTCACGATGATCGACGGTGGGAGCCACGGGAGGGGTCGGGTCAGCCGCGCCGGCGATCGGGACGAAGAGCAGAAGCAGCGGCAGGAGCGAGGCAAGTCGAGCGATGTGGTGGATCTGGGTGTGACACATGCACCCGATTATATCGTGCCTGTGTGCTCAATTCGCGGCGCTGCCCTTCGCCTTGCCGGAGTTGCGGCTGACGCCGGCACACGAGACGAGCCGGCCCGCTAGTCCGGCCGCTCGATTGACCGCATCGCGGGTCTCGCGCAGGGAAGTGAGCAGAGAATCCATCGATAGACGATTCACGACCGGTTTCACCATCCACCGGAGCGAAGCTGGGATGTCGCGGGTGAGGGCGATGGCTTCCATTTCAAGATACAAGCCTCCATCCCGCTCCTCATATCTGACGATGCTGTGCAGCCTCCAGATGAAACCATCACCTTGGCCGGGCGGAACCAGGCGCGCATCGCTGTGGCCGTAGCCCTCGATCTCCTGCATCCGCGTGGTCGTCGTGATGCTGTATCCGCGCTGCCCGTCCACTGCGAAATCGTGAGCCTGGTATTCGCCCTCGATGGCGGCGTTGACGAAAAGCACCCGGCGCTGCCAAACCATCGAGTAACTGCGATCCTGGTCAGTGCAGGCCAGTACCTTCGAATCGGCGACGAGGGGTCTATAGTAATCCTTGTATCTGTCGTAGTCATGGGCCACGGCCAGAAACCGTTCGACTGAGGCGTTAGGGATGAAGATGGCCCCCACCCAGTCATGAATCAAACCATTTGGCACGATATGCGTTCCCCGCCCCGAAACCGGCACAACCAGGATCTCGCCTTGCCTTAGACGAGAGCGCCGGTCACCCGCTTCGTCAGCCCACAGGAAGGGCCGCGGACCATCCACCCGCTCCCGCATGCGAGAGTCGGCGGTTCGAACGTAGTCATTCCAAGCTTGCAGTGTGCTGGGCTGCAGCTCAATAGCGATCGACAGCCTGGGCAAACCGACTGCCAACATTGCCAGTGCAAAAGGCAACGTCACGAATCTCATAGCCTGGCTCCTGTACGCGACGTAGCCATACAATCGTGCGATACGTCTCGCGAGAGGTTAAGGCAATCGGGCGGCCAAAACCCGGCATACCGATTTGGATGGACGAAATGGTACGTGAGATTCGCACCTAATTCGCACCATGGTCTTGCGGTATAGTCTTTTCAATGAAGACCCTGCTCGCGGTTTCCCTGATTATCGTGCCCCTGGCCCCTTCCCTTCTGTCTCAGCCCAGGCCGGTGCGCGACGCCACCCAGGCCGTCGACGAAGAGTACACCAGGAAGATCCGGGAATACACCACCGAGCCATTCTTCAATTCGCCGCTCACCGATTATTTGCCCGCGTCGAAGACCGTGCCGACTCCCAAGGCCGTACTCGGCGACATCGCCGGCGCGCCCGGTATCCTGCCGTATGCGCAAGAAGTGTACCGCTACATGCGCATGCTGGAGGCGGCCAGCCCGCGCGTGAAGGTCTTCAGCATCGGCAAAACCGAAGAGGGCCGCGAGATGATCGCGGTGGCCGTAGCGGACGAACGCCTGCTGGCCAAACTCGACGAGAACCGCGCGCGGCTGGCGAAACTGGCGGACCCGCGCACCATCCATCTAGATGACGCCGCAGCCGAAAAGCTGGTGGCCGCATCGACGCCCATTTATTACATTACGGGCACCATCCATTCGCCCGAAACCGGGGCGCCCACGGCGCTGATGGAGCTGGCGTACCGACTGGCGGTGGACGATAGCGCTTACATCAAGTTCATCCGCGAAAACACCATTACCCTGATCACGCCCGTGGTGGAGGTGGACGGCCGCGACCGCATGGTGGATATTTATCGCTGGCACCTCGCCAACCCCGGTAAACAGTGGCCGTCGCTGATCTACTGGGGCCACTACGTGGGCCACGATAACAATCGCGACGCCATGGGACTGACCCTGGCGCTAACCCGCAACGTGCTGCATACCTTCGTCGAATGGAAGGCGCAGGTGCTGCACGACCTGCATGAATCCGTGCCGTATCTTTACGACAACACGGTAGGGGACGGCCCCTATAACGCCTGGATCGATCCCATCCTGGCTGGGGAGTGGCAGATGATGGGCTGGAACAACGTCGCGGAGATGACCACTTTCGGCATGCCCGGCGTATTCACGCATGGCACCTTCGACACCTGGTCTCCGAGCTACCTGATGTTTATCGCAGCGATGCACAACGGCATCAGCCGCCTGTACGAGACCTTCGGCAACGGCGGCGCGGATACCGAAGAGCGCACCCTGCAGCCGGCCGAATTCGCGCGCACGTGGTACAAGCAGAACCCGCCGCTGCCGAAAGCCAAATGGTCGCAGCGCAACAACAACAACTACGAAGAGACCGGCCTGCTGACCGGCCTCGCCTATTTCAGCGCCAACAACAAGCTGTTCCTGCGCAATTTTTACTTGAAGTCCAAACGATCGATCCAGAAAGCGCGCACGGAGGGGCCGGCGGCCTACGTATTTCCGGCGGACGATCCGCGCCCCGGCGCGCAGGCGGATCTGCTGCGTATGATGCAGGAGCAAGGCTGCGAGATCTCCCGCGCCAGCGCGGCGTTCACCGTGCTGATGCCACCCGCGAAGACGCCGCTGAAGCGCGGGCAGGATAAAGGCAGCGGCGACACCGCGGAAGAAGCCGGCGAGCACAAGTCAGACGACAAGCCCAAGCCGAAACCTAAACCGGAGCCGCGCACCTTCCCGGCCGGCAGTTACGTTCTGCGCATGGATCAGCCGTATAGCCGCATCGCGGATGCGCTGCTCGATTATCAATACTGGGCGCCGAACGATCCGCAGAAGGACATCTACGACGATACCGGCTGGACCTTCGGCGAACTGGGCAACGTGCAGGTGGCGCGGGTGACGGACGCAAAGGTTCTGGATGCCGGCATGACCGCGGTCTCACGGCCGGTTGCGGCGCCTGGAGGCGTGGGGGGCACGGGCGATGTTTTTCTGATCGATCACAATGCAGACAACGCGCTGGCGACACTGCGGTATCGTTTCCCGGCCGCTTCATTTGAAGCCGCAGAGGAACCGTTTGAGGCGGTCGGCCGCAAATTCCACCGCGGATCGTTCATCGTGCGCAACGTCCCCGCAGCGGATCTGGCCAGCGCGGACGCCGAACTGGGCGTGCAGGCATACGCCGTAACCGCCGCACCGGCAGTGAAAACCCATCCGTTGCGGGCCGCGCGGATCGCGGTCATGCATACCTGGATCACCGCGCAAAGCGACGGCTGGTGGCGCCTGGAGTTCGATCGGCTGAAGATTCCGTTCGATTACATCAGCACCCAGACGGTTGCGGCGGCGCCTTCCGGGCCGGGCGGCCTGCGCTCCAAATACGATGCGATCGTTTTTCCGCCAGGCATTCGCAACGCGCAGGCGGTGGTCAGCGGGCTGCCCATATTCGGAAATCCGCTGCCGTGGAAAGTGACACCGCTCACGCCAAATCTGGGGAAGACGGACGAAACCGACGATATGCGCCCCGGGCTTGGCTGGGCGGGTCTCGAGCGCTTGCAGGAGTTCGTGCGCCAGGGCGGCTTGCTGATCACGGCCAGCGACAGCACCACTTTCGCCGTGACGTTCGGATTGACGCCAGGCGTGGGCATCGCGCCGGCGCAGCGGCTGAAGGTGACCGGTTCGGCGCTACGGTCCAAAACGGTGGACGCGGCCAGCCCCATCGTGTACGGCTATGCCGACAATCTGGCGATCTTTGCGTCGAACCCGCCGGTCTTCACCCTGTCGAGCATGGCGGGCGGGGGTGGCGGCGGGCGGCGCAACAACCCGGAAGAGCGCCAACGTCCCACCGGCCGCGGCACGGCCGACGATCCCGACGTGCCGCAGGGGCGCACGCCGGCCGACATCCCGGAAGAGCCGCATGCCGAAGCGTGGGAAGCGCTGCCGTTGACCGATGAGCAGCTTCGCAATCCGGTAAGCGTGCTCCCTCCGGCCGCGCGGCCGCGCGTGGTGCTGCGCTATGCCGACGCGAAAGAGCTGCTGGTTTCCGGGCTGCTCGACAATGGCGCGGAGCTGGCGCAGCACGCCGCGATTATCGACGCGCCCTACGGCCAGGGCCATGTGGTGCTGTTTTCCAATAACCCGTTCTGGCGCGCGGAGACAAAGGGCAGTTACTTCCTGGTCTTCAATGCCATCATGAATTTCGATAGCTTGGATGCCGGCAGGAAGTTAGCCGCCCGGTGACAGCAGGCGTCGACGCTAATGCCGCTAGCCCTTAACTACTCTTCTTGGGAGCGGCTTTCTTGGCCGCGGGCGCCACCGGCGGGGGACCTTCCCGCTTGAACACGATACTGACGATCTTGATGGGCGTCAGCGGTTTGTCCGCCTTCGTCGGGACGTGCGTGATTTTCGTCACAAGGTCCTGCCCTTCAATCACCTGACCGAAAATCGTATGCTTCCCGTTCAAGTGCGGCGTGGGCACCTCGGTGATAAAGAACTGACTCCCGCCCGTGTGCGGCTGCCCGATGTTCGCCATGGCCAGGCGCCCCGGCACATCGAATTTCAGGCTGGGCACGAACTCATCGGGAATCGTAAACCCCGGATCGCCCATTCCGGTACCCAGCGGATCTCCGCCCTGGATCATGAACCCCGGGATCACCCGGTGGAAAATCGTGCCGGGGTATAGCGGGCGCTTTACCATGGCGCCCGTCTTGGGGTCTTTCCATTCTTTGGTGCCGGTGGCCAACCCCCTGAAGTTCCGCACCGTAATCGGCGCTTCCTTCTCGAAGAGCTTCACCGTGATATCGCCCATGGATGTCTTGATCGTCGCGTACAGGCCCGGCTCGCGGGCGGGCGTCGCGGCGGGCGCCGCAGCGGGGGGCGTTTGGGCAAATGCCCCGGCCACCATAGCGAGCAAGCCAATCGTTGTTTTCATATGACAGGACATAAGCCCCTTATTCTATCCTGTTTCGGGACGTGATAAGCTATCGAAGGTATTATCGATTGCGTGGAGGTTGCCATTAAAAAACTCTGGCTTCTGCCCTGCCTCGCCGCGGCGCTGATGGCGGCGGATGTATCCGGCAAATGGACGGGAAACGTCGTAGTGGACGACCCAACGGGCGGCTCCGTCATCGACACCCAGGTGCGCGCCGAACTGCGGCAGAACGCTGACGCGATCACGGGCGCCATCGGGCGGCAAGAGGACCAGGAATCCGAATCCATTCAGAACGCGAAGCTGGATGGCAAGCGCCTCACCTTTGAGGTTTCGTCGGCGGAGACCAATGGCCTGGTCAAGTTCGTGCTCACGCTAGATGGCGACCATCTGGACGGCGACATGAGCGGATCGGTGGATGGCTCCCCGATCGCCGGCAAGGTCCACCTGAGCCGCCAGCCGTCGCACTAACGCGCTCTAACCTCCGTCTTCGGCCATTGTGGCGACCGCCGTTTTGCAGCGCTCATCCACAAGCAATCGGAAAACGTCCGGCCGCGCATAATGGCCGGTCACGTCCAGATCGTACTTACCGCGCGCCAGATCGCCCAGGTCCAACTCCGCTGTCAGAATCGCTTCGCCCTCACGATGCGGCCCAGCCAGCACCTGCCCCAGCGGGTTGACGATCACGCTGCCGCCGCCGATCAGCACGGCATCCGGCTCTACGGGTTGCGGCAGGCCGTAAGCCGGTGGACAATCGGCGCGCCGCAAATACTGGCACGCGGAAAGTACGAAACATCGCCCTTCGAGCGCGATGTGCCGCATCGTGGGAAGCCATGTTTCCCGGTCGTCCACGGTCGGTGCACAGTACAGTTCGATTCCCTTGCCGTACATTGCCATGCGCAGCAGCGGCATATAGTTCTCCCAGCAGATCACCGCGCCCACGCGTCCCACGGGCGTGTCGAACACGGGAATCGTGGAGCCATCGCCGAAGCCCCACACCAGTCTCTCGGCAGCCGTGGGCATCAGCTTGCGGTGCTTGCCGCGCAGGCTGCCATCCGGCGCGAAGAATAACGCCGTGCAGTAGAGCGTTCCGCCATCGCGCTCCACCACGCCGATCACCAGGTCCACGGAATGCTCCCGCGCCAGGCCGCCGAGAGAATCGCAGCACGGGCCGGGAACTTCCACGGCGCTTTCGTAGTAGACCCGAAACTGCTCACGCCCGGCGGGAGTGCGGGAACCCACGCGCGCCCCGAAGTCCAATCCTTTCGGATAGCCGCCCACAAATGCTTCCGGAAAAAGGACTAACTTAGCCCCGCGATGCGCAGCATCCAGCGTCAGATCGGCAGCCTTCTGCAGCGTTCTTTCGTGGTCGAACAGGATCGATCCGGCTTGCACTACGGCGACGGTTACACGATTGTCAGACAAAGTGACGTGGGCCTCGATTATTCAGTCTGACACGGAAAGAGGGCGGCCTACGAGGCCGCTGGCACTACGAGCCTGCCCCATGCCAGTGCACTGGAGGAATGCGCCTCTTCCGCCTGATGCTGCGCGCCCGCGCCGGCCTGACGAACCGAATCCGCAGGATGCCGCCGCACGCCCGAACCCCTACGCCGATCTCGATCCGTGCGTGGATCTGTCCGTCGATCTGTCGAGCGAGTTTCGGGCACCCGGCGACGGATGGCGCGTTGAAAAAGCTGGAGGGAGTTGCATTTCGTGGACTTTTGTCGCTTTCGGGATCTTGGAGTGGGTCCCGCCTCCGGCTCGTGGGATTTGGCTTCCGTTTCGATGTTTGTTGAAAACAAGGGTCGGATTGGGTTCGTTCGGTTTTTTCGATTTGGCTTCGACGGAGGTTGGCGCATTGTACCAAGGCCGATCCTTTGTGTAACATTCCGTGATATTACGTCCGGTGAAGTGACTATCCCGAAGTGAGCATAACATGCCGGCGGGAGTTCGACTGACTGATTGGAGTTGGGCGTTTGTTTTCAATCATCGGAGGCAGATCTCAGCGTGTGACTCAAATCCATCCGACAAGTTACTTACTTGGTGACATGCCTGCAACGGTTTTCCCCGAGGCTCGCTAATCGGCGGCCAGGCGTTCCAGGCGGCCAGCGCTGGCACAGAGCGGGCTGTGCGCAAAATCGCCCGGCCCATCAAGCTGATGCTGCTGGGCGGTGCCGGCCTGACCCTCTTTGCCCGAACCCTTGCAGCAGTACGCCAGCCGGCGGGCGGAGCGTTGAAAAAGCTGGAAGGGGTTGCATTTCGTCGACTTTTGTCGCTTTCGGGATCTTGGACTGCGCCTCGCCTCCGGCTCGTGGGATCTTGCTTCCGTTTCGCGGTTTGTTGAAAACAAGGGTCGGATTGGGTTCGTTCGGTTTTTTTGGTTTGGCTTCGACCGAGTTCGCCGGATTGTAACAGGGCGGACTTTCTTGATTTTCTTGTGACATTCCGTGACACTACGGCGTGAAATATCGTATCCCGGACTGAGCATAGCATGCCGGTGGCGGGAGTTCGACTGACTGGTTGGCGTGGGGCGTTTGTTTTCAACCCACCGAGGCGGAGCTCGGCGTGTGACTCACGGTCCGGCCTACGACTGGGGACGAAAAAGACGCGCTGGCGCGCTTGGCGGCCTGCGAGGCCGCTCGCAGGCTAGGAGCCTGTCGTCATGGCCCTGCGGGCCACCAAATCCGATGAAAGCCGGCAGACCACGAAAAACGATGGTCTGCCCCACGCGATGCTTTCGACGGTGTCCCACTTGGTAAAATAGAACTTACAAACCATCCAAGGAGATCACTTGCCCGATCAGGAAAATCCGCCGCAAGGTCCGCCTACGCCTCCGTCCGGCCCCCAGATGCCGCTCAGCGGAGGCGACCACAACCTCGTCCCTATCAATATCGAAGACGAGATGAAGCGGTCATACCTGGATTACGCCATGAGCGTGATCGTGGGCCGTGCCCTGCCCGACGTCCGCGACGGCCTGAAGCCGGTGCATCGCCGCATTCTGTTCGGGATGCACGAAATGGGCCTTACGCCTAACCGGCCCACCCGCAAGTGCGCCAAGATCATCGGCGAGGTGATGGGCAAGTATCACCCGCACGGCGACGCGCCCATTTACGACGCCCTGGTGCGCATGGCGCAGCCTTTCACCATGCGCTATCCGCTGGTGGAGGGCCAGGGGAATTTCGGCTCCATCGATGGCGACCCACCCGCGGCCATGCGGTACACCGAAGCGCGACTGGCGCGCATCACCACCGCGCTGCTGGAGGATATCGACAAGGAAACAGTCGATTTCCGCCCCAACTACGATGAGAGCGAGCAGGAGCCCGAGGTGCTGCCCACGCGCGTTCCGAACCTGCTGGTGAACGGTTCGGCCGGCATCGCCGTGGGCATGGCCACCAACATTCCACCGCACAACCTCACCGAAATCGTCAACGCCACCATCGCGCTCATCCAGAATCCGCAAACGCCGCTGGCCAAGATACTGGAGATGGTGCCGGGCCCCGATTTCCCCACCGGCGGCTTCATCCTGGGCCGCCAGGGCATTATCGATGCCTTCACCAAAGGCCGCGGCCAGCTGAAGCTGCGCGCCAAAGCCGCCATCGAGAGCCGCGGCAAGGATCGCGAGCACATCGTGGTCACCGAAATTCCGTACCAGGTGAACAAGTCGCGGCTTATCGAGAACGCCGCCGCCCTGGTGAACGAAAAGAAGATCGAAGGCATTTCCGAGATCCGCGACGAAAGCGATCGCGACGGCACCCGCATCGTCTTCGAGCTGAAGCGCGGCGAGCAGGCCGAAGTGGTCCTCAACAACCTCTACAAACACACGCAGCTGCAAATCGGCTTCGGCGTGATCATGCTCTCCATCGTCAATGGACAGCCGCGCGAACTGGGCCTCATCGATTGCATCAAGTTCTTCATCGAGCACCGCGTGGAGGTGGTCCGCCGCCGCACAGACTTTGAACTGCGCAAGGCCCGCGAACGCGAGCATCTGCTGCTTGGATTCAAGAAGGCGCTGGACAACCTCGACGAGGTGATCCGCATGATCCGCGCGGCGCGCGCCCCCCGCGAAGCCCGCGATTCGCTGATCGGCGCTTTCCAGTTCACCGAGCGCCAGGCGCAGGCCATCATCGAGCTGCAATTGCAGCGCCTCACCGGGATGGAGCAGCAGAAGATCGCCGACGAACTGGCTGAAATCCAGCGGCGCATCGCCGGGTACCTGGAACTGCTGGGGTCGGAGAAACTGGTGCGCGAGGCCGTGGTCGAAGAGTTGAAAGAAGTCCGGAAGGCGTATGGCGACGAGCGCCGCACGCAGATCATCGAAGACACCGGCGAAATCCGCCTGGAAGACCTGGTCGCCGTCGAGGACGTGGCCGTCACCGTCACCCACGGCGGCTATCTGAAGCGCACGTCGGTGGATACGTACCGCCGGCAATCGCGCGGCGGCAAGGGCCGCATCGGCATGGGTACGCGCACAGAGGACTTCCTGGAGCACCTGATCGTGGCCTCCACGCACAGTTACCTGCTGTTCTTCACCGACAAAGGCCGCGTGTATTGGCTCAAGATCTACGAGATTCCCGATGCCGCTACCGTGGGCAAGGGCAAGCATGTTTCGAACCTGATCAACCTGCAGCCGGACGACACGGTGAAGGCATTCATGGCCGTGCGCGAATTCGTGCCCGATCAATTTATCGTGATGGCCACCAAGCATGGCGTGATCAAGAAGTCCGAACTGACCGAGTACGATCACCCCGTGTCGCGCGGCATCATCGCGGTGAAACTGGATGAAGGCGACGAGCTGATCTCGGTGCACCTGACCAATGGCAAGAACTTCATCTTCCTCGGATCTCACGACGGGCAAGCCATCCGCTTCGCCGAGAGCCATGTGCGTTCCATCGGACGGGACACGCGCGGCGTGCGCGCTATGGACCTGGACGCCGGCGACTACCTGGTGGGCATGGAAATTGTCGAAGAAGAGGGGCTCATCCTATCCATCTCCGAGAATGGCTTCGGCAAGCGCACCAAGCTGGCGGATTACCGTTTGCAATCGCGCGGCGGCAAGGGCGTCATTAATATGAAGACCTCCACGCGCAACGGCAAGGTGGTCGCCATCCTGTCGGTGAAGGAAGATACCGACCTGATGATCGTGACGAAGAACGGCAAGATTATTCGTCTGGAATCGGCCGAGATCCGGCAAGCGGGCCGCTCGACGCAGGGCGTGCGGTTGGTGCGGATGGAGGACGACGACCAGGTGGCGGCAGCCTCAGTAATTCCTGAAGCGGCGGAGCCCGGCGACGGCAAGAACGGCGATGACGGCCAGCCGGAGCTGCCGCTGCAGTAGGACGGGCCTCCGGGCAGACCCCAGAGTTAGGGGTCTGAGAATTCTGTATGATCCAGCGTGGTCAACGTGGCTTGTGCGTTCCGGTGCGCATGGAAGACGACCGGTTAGCGGCGGTCGAGGCTACCCGAGCCCGCGTGGGCCGGCTCTCCATGGCGATCCGCAAGATGTGATTGATGCGAGTCTGATAACCCCTCCACTCGGCCTTGAGCCATTCCAACACGTCGGCATCCAGTCGAATCGTAAGTTGCTTTTTGACCGGAGGCCAAGCCACAGTGGCCTTCGTAAAGAAAGACCTGTCGAGAGGCGGGATATCCGAATAGTCGATATCGGTGTCCTTCATACGGTCAACTCTCGTCAAGTCGCTTGTGATAGATCTCTTGCTCACGTCGGTTCGCCTTCCTCATGGAGATGATTCGCGTTGCCGGGCCGCGCGGTACATGGGCTATGACCAGCACGCGCCCGTTAAGCAATCCCAAGGTGATGAGCCGCTGCTCTCCATAATCGAAGCGGCTGTCCTCGAAGGTGACACACGGTCCGGCAAACACCTGTTCGGCGTCTTCAAAGCTCAGGCCATGCTTGGCGAAGTTCCTGCGGTTCTTCGCCTAATCCCATTCGTATCTCATCCAGTACTATAACTCTAGTTATAGACAAACGCGTCTTTGCGGTGATCGAGGATTCGTGACGTGCGCGGCTCCTGGTTCACCATCAGCAAAGCCTGACCGCATGCGGTGCATTGGAGAAGAGCCAGGTGCGTTTCATCGGACGGGACACGCGCGGCGTGCGCGCTATAGACCTGGACGCCGGCGACTACGTGGTGGGCATGGAAATTGTCGAAGAAGAGGGGCTCATTCCGCAAGATTCGCGTCTGATAACCCCTGCCGTCGGCCTCATGCCACCAACACATTGCGTCGGGGACCGTCTTAGAGCGCACGGCCCTGCCCCACCTTAAGTGACCTTCAGATTCACCGTATTGGAACAATCCGATTCGTTCGGAGTATTGCACACCCGGATCGGAACGTCACCTGCAGCGGCCAGATCCACAGGTTGCAACGCCACTTCCAGCAGCGTAGGAGTGACTGACTGCGGCGTGCGCCCACTCGTGCCGACCTTCACCATGCACCCCGGCAGGAAGTTGGCGCCCGTGATTTTGAGTACCGGCGGAGGCTCGGCGCCGGACACGGTTGGAGGATCGATTGAGTTGATGCGGGGAGGAGACTTCTCGGGGTTGAGCTCATCCTTCCTGGGATCGTCTCTCGGAGTAAAGATGGTATTGAAGATATCCTTGAGCTTCAGCATGGCCGGCTCGGCGAACATGCCGATGAGGCCGGCGAACCCGGCGGTCTTGAGGCAATCAGCCCCCGAGAGAGATATGTCGCCGGTTCCCATGCCGCTGCGTACCACCAGGTAGAAGACTAGCGCCACGGCCGCGCCCAGCACCGGCCTGAGCACGTACCACCAGGTCCAGCTGGATTTGAACTGGCGGTTTCCCGCGAAAATGGCGAAGGATGATGCGCCATGGATCAAGCCGCCCAGCGCCCCCGCCAGCGCAATCAGCGCAATCAGGCTGCGCGTGCTGGGTGTGCCGTCTTCCTCGCACGCATGGGCCGGCGACTTCGGCAGCAGCGTCACCCAGGTTCCCGCGGTCCTGGGCGGGCCTGGAGGGATACGGACGTTGACCATAATCATAATCGTGCTGGCGCGCTTGATCTCGCCAGGGCTGTAGACCGCGATTCCCGTAGAACTGGTCGGCGCCGAGATGCTCCCAATGGACGGCTGCAGGTACTCCCAGACAAGCTTCGAAAGATCGAGCTTGCCCTCCTGGTCCGGAGCGACCGTGACGATAGGGTTTAATGTCACCTTGCCTTCGCCGAAGACCACGGTCTGCTGCGGTTGCAGGGTAATGCCGATGTCATGGGACCAGATCAGGCTGGCGCTGGCCGTCTTCTTGGGGTCCGCGACAGCCGTGCCGGTGATATTGATGCTGGGATTAGGGGGTGGAGTCGACGGGGTGTTGTACAGGCCGCTGGAGTTCAAGTTGTCCTGCCAGGTGACGGGCGCGCTGGCTGTGAACCGCACCGGTTGGGAAGCCGTAACGGTGGCCAGCGGGGGACTGATCAGCAGCTCCGCCGGCCTGCAATTGGGGCAGAGCCGCTCCCAACCCAAAAGCAGAACGACGATCAGGGTCGCGGCCCAGACCACCCAGTAGATGCCCAGAATGTGAAGCCAGAACCAGCCCGCATCCAGCGTGACATTGGCGGCGTCGAATTGGGTTTCATCGCGCGCTTGCACGGTCACGTTGGCATTTCGCGGCACCAGGAACGGTGCAGTGTACACTCCATTCCGATCGATCCGCCCGCTTTGGGGCTCGATCGACCAGGTGACGGTCCCGTTAGCCCCGGCGGCCTGGAACACCTGGGTTTCTCGCGCACGCAGCGATATGTTCTTCGGCGTGACCTGCAATGGCATATTACTAGACTACCCCTCTGAATTGTGCAGTATATCGCCGAAATGTTTCATCTTTTTTCGATTATGGCGTCCGGTGCGGAATGCACACTAGCGGAACAGGCGGGCGGAACCGCTGCTCCACCGCTGCAAACATCGAATTTGCTTTGGTGGCGCAGGCGGTTCCGCCAGCCATTCTGCTAATCGGCTAAGCGCCTGCGGTGGAAGCCAGATCGGCGACGATTACGCCACCGAGGGAGGCCCAACCCGACCACCCGCCGTCGGCCGTGACTTGCCAGATATGCCACAGGGCGTTGTCCGTGCCGCGGGCGAAAGATTCCAGCCTGCCGTCGGCGTTCCGGGCTACGTCCGGGTCGCTGGTGATGACTCCGGCCAGCGACGACCAGCCGGACCACCCGCCGCCCGCCGTTACCTGCCAGATGTGCCACAGGGCATTGTCCGTTCCGCGGGCGAAGGCTTCCAGCCTGCCGTCCTGGTTCACGGCCACGAACGGGTCGCTGGTAATGACTCCAGCAAGCGACGACCAGCCGGACCACCCGCCGCCCGCCGTCACTTGCCAGATGTGCCACAGAGCATCGTCGGTGCCACGGGCGAAGACCTCCAGCCTCCCATCGGCGTTCCGGCTGGCAAACGGAATGCTGGTGATCACTCCGGCCAGCGAAGCCCAACCCGACCATCCGCGGTTGGGCGCCGTCTGCCAGATGTGCCAGACGGCATTGTCCGTCCCGCGGGCGAAGACTTCCAGCCTGCCATCGTTGTTCTGAGCCACCACAGGGTCGCCTTCCACGATATCCGCCAGGTTCTCCGGAACGTTTACTGCGCCCTCGAAGCCGCGGTAGGTTTCCTTCGAAGTCTGGTAGCGTTCATCTGCACCCCGAAGGCGAGGCTTACCTGCGCTACCGTTCCCGACAAGACGACGGTGCGCCGCTGGATGCTGCTTTCCACCACGGCCAGGCCCTGGCTGCGCGCGAACGCGGCAACCTGGTCCAGGTCCGCTTGCGCGGCGCCATAGCTGGACGCATATTCCTCGCGCGATAGATGCTTGCGTTCGCGGTAAGGCGTTACCGCCAATTTATTCAGGTCGATCGGCGGCCCATCCGTCCGCCGCCGCACCCGCACGCTCACCGAAAGCTTCTCTTTCGGATCCGCATCGCCAATTTTGGCGGCCCCGGCCGCCGGTTTCCTCTCACTGTTCGCTATTGCCCGATTTGCTTTAGGAGTGCCTGCCATGCGATTTGCCTCTTTTTGTCCAGGATTTCCGGTTCGGCTCCTGGTCTTGCCACTGGTGGCGGTTCTGGAAACCCCGGTGCAGATTTCGTCGTTATTACGTCGAACCGCTCCCGGGCCCTCACCGGATAAGCCCTATATTTAGGCTGCGGTCCGCGGAAAGAACCGGCTTGTCTACAACGCTATTGATAGTGAGGTGGGGATGCCGGCTATTTCAACCGCCGTCGCCAGGTATTTTTCTAAGGGTCGACTGAATTGGCCGTTGATCTCTCACTGTACTATCTGTTATAGTACGCCTGTGATCCCGTTCCGCCTGTCCTTCCAGCCCGGCGTGGCGCTGTACGAACAGGTGGTCTATGCCGCCCGCAAGGCCGTGATCTCCGGCCAGATGCGGCCCGGCGATGCCTTTCCCTCCGTGCGCGCGCTTAGCGCCGCGCTCAAGATCAACCCCAACACCGCGCACAAAGTCATCACGCACCTGATCGGCGAAGGCTTGCTGGAGGTGCATCCCGGCACCGGCACCGTAGTGGCCCAGCCGGCCCGATCCACCGCGGCCGAGCGCACCCGGCTGCTGGACCATGAACTCGAGCGCCTGGTGGTGGAGGCGCGCAAGCTGGGGCTGAAAATCGACGATGTCGCTGCCGCGCTGGCCGCCCACTGGAGCCGGTTGGAACCCGCCGGAGACTCCGGCCCGAACGAAACCTCGAAGGGAGTGCGCAACAAATGAGCAATCCGATCCGCATCGCCGGACTTACCAGAAAGTTCCGCCGAACCCAGGTGCTGCAGGGCATCGATCTCGCGGTGCCGCGGGATGCCGTGTTCGCCCTCATCGGCCCCAACGGAGCGGGGAAGACCACCACCATCAAGATCCTGATGAATATCCTGCGCCCCACTTCGGGATGCGCCGAGATCCTGGGCATGGACTCGCGCCGCCTGGCCGGCCGCGACTTCACCCGCATCGGCTACGTATCGGAAAACCAGGAGCTGCCCGACTGGATGACGGTGGACTATTTCATGCGCTACCTACGGCCGTTTTATCCGGCCTGGGACGATGAGCTGGCCGGGGATCTCCTGCGCCGCTTCAACCTGCCCGGCGACCGCCAGCTGAAACATCTTTCCCGTGGCATGCGCATGAAGGCGGCGCTGGCCTCGTCGCTCCCTTATCGGCCCGAAGTGATCGTGCTCGACGAGCCTTTTACCGGCCTCGATCCGCTGGCGCGCGATGAGTTCATCGAAGGACTGCTGGAACGCAGCCAGAACACCACGATTCTCATCTCTTCTCACGATCTGGCCGATATCGAGACCTTCGCCAGCCATATCGCCTATCTGGAACACGGACGCATCCAGTTCGCCGAAGAATTGAGCGCGCTCTCGGACCGCTTTCGTGAAATCGAAATCACCTTCGACGCCGCGCCGCCGCTGCCTGCCGGCTGGCCCGCGTCATTGCCCGCGTCATGGCCCGCATCATGGCTGCAGCCGGAATCTTCAGCCGCCTTGATTCGGTTCACCGACAGCCATTACGACGCCGAGCGCACCATCGCCGAAATCCGCGCCCGCTTCCCCGGCATTCGCGACATCTCCGCGACGCCCATGCCACTGCGCGCCATCTTCGTCACGGTGGCGAAATCGACGCGCGGTGTGGCGGCCTGAAAGGCTCGCATATGAACCAGACCCTGCACATCCTGCGCAAAGACATCCGGCGCTTTCGCTATGAGCTGTGCGTGACGATTGCGCTTACCGGCGCATTCGCCTGGTCGCGTGCCGCCGCCGACATGCCTGGGCAGCCGCAGTTCAGCCGTGCCGCGATACTCGCTGGCTTCAGTGGCTTCTTCCTGGTCCTCGCCTGGTGGTTTCTGATTACGCAGTTGATTCACGCGGAGTCGCTCGCCGGCGATCGCCAGTTCTGGGTCACGCGCCCATATTCGTGGCGGCATTTGCTGGCCGCGAAGATCCTGTTCGTCACCGCCTTCGTCAACGTCCCCCTGCTGGCCGCGCAGCTTGCGATTCTCGCGGCGGCCGGCTACCAGCCGCTGGCCGGCATTCCCAAGCTCTTATGGATGCAGTTCGGGGTCGCCGCCTTCCTGCTTGTACCGGCTTTTGCGCTAGGAACGGTAACTCGGAATCTCGCGCAGTTTGTGCTGACTATTCTGTGTGGACTGCTCTCATTGTACATCACCCTGGTTGTGGTAGTTCCCAGCGAAGCCATCGTCGCGCCGTGGCCCAACCGAGCCGTCACGGCGTGGGTCGCCTGTGCGGGCGCGACGCTCATGATTATTTGGCAGTTCTCGCGCCGCTCCACGATGGCCTGCATCGGCGCCGGGCTGATTACCCTGCTGCTCGCCGGAGTGGTGTACTACAGCCTCCCCATGCCGGTCCAGAACGCCATGCGGTTGGGAGTGGTCCACGAGCCGGAACCGAAGGGTGTATGCGTCTACATCCCTCCTCTTTCCAACGCCAGTTACAGCCAGGGTTCGGTATCCGACCGATTGGTTATCGGCCTTCCTTTCGCGTACACCGGCCTTCCCAAAGGGGAGATCGCGCAGCCCGAAATGATGGATGTCACGATCGAAGGCCCTTCCGGCCAGCGCTGGTCATCCGGCTGGGAGCGCAACCTCGCCATTCCGCGCGGCTTCTATCGAAGTATTCAAGGTGCGACAGTAAGCGTGCATGGGTCTCTGCGCCTGAGCTTGCCGCAGCAAACCATCGTGCCGCTCTCGTACGGCCAGGCCACCCGTATTCCCGGCGACGGCTTCTGTGAGGTTTCTCCTGGCGTAAACCAATGGGAGATCTTTTGCAGGTCGCCCTTCCGGCCGCCCTACGACGTGCCTTCCGGTGGAGGTATGGACATTGACCATGGCAGCGCTGGGATCGAAAGGCATAGCTGGACCCGCCTTCTATCAACGTGGGATTCGCCCTTCCCGGATTTCGCGCTGAGCCCGGTGTTCACGGGACAAGCGACGTCACCCATCGACGCCGAAATCTCGCTGGTCCGAGACTATCCGAGCGCCTGGATCACGCGCGGCTTCGCCGGTAGCGTCCGCATACCCGGGGTGCGCTGAGCGATGCGACAGGCCTTGCACATCTTCCGCAAAGACGCGCGGCGGTTCGCGTACCAGATCTACGCGCTGATCATCCTCACGCTGGTGTGGGCCTGGATAAACATCGCCCAAAAGCGCGGGGACATACCAGTGAACCACTACGCCGGATTCGCCGCCGCTGTTCTGATTATGGGCTGGTGGTATCTGGTCTCGCTGCTGATTCACGAAGAGCCGCTAACCGGCGATCGCCAGTTCTGGATCACGCGGCCTTACTCGCGCCGCAGTCTGGCCACCGCCAAGTTGCTATTCGTTCTGGCATTCTTCAACCTGCCGCTGTTGCTGGCCGGATTCGCTATCCTGGCCGCCGCCGGCTACCAGCCGCTCGTCTATTTGCCCAACTTCCTGTGGATGCAGCTCACCTTTACTGCCGTAGTTCTCTTTGTACCCGTCGCGGTGGCGGCTCTTACCCGCACTCTGGCGCAGTTTGTGCTCGCCATGCTGGGACTTTGCCTCGGCCTGACGGTTCTTAATGCGGTCTTTGCCGCGCTCACGCAAGGCTTCCACGTTTTTACCGTGCTTGTCTGGGCAGGCGGCATATTTTTGCCGCTGTTGTGCGCCACGGCGGCGCTGATGGTGTTCATTCTGCAGCTTCGCACGCGAAACCGTCTGGTCTCAGCGGGCGCCGGCATCTGCCTGGCTGTCGTGATGCTGTGTACCGGCACCGCCCTCAGCCGGCAGTTCGCAATCGCCGTTCAGTCGCGCATGTTCGGGCACAACGCCGCCGCGTCGCAGGCCGCCGTCATCAGCGCGGGAGGCATCCA
This sequence comes from Bryobacteraceae bacterium, assembly GCA_035511215.1. Taxonomy (GTDB): domain Bacteria; phylum Acidobacteriota; class Terriglobia; order Bryobacterales; family Bryobacteraceae; genus Bog-159. The sequence continues at coordinate 20,998 of DATKFU010000258.1, forward strand.
GCCGGATCCGAAACATCCCGCCCCCGACGGCGTGACACTCGCCGTGCCCCTGCGCGTAGTCAACATCCCGGCGGGGGAAACGGCCGGGCCCGAGCTCGTCGAGCTGACCTTCGAAACGCCCGCGGGAAGGCGTTGGTCATCCGGCTGGATTTCGGCTGCCTCCACGGAAGGCGACGTCTTTCAGGTCGATCCGTCGGCCGATGGCGCCTTCACCTGGAAACAACTCGTAGTGGTGGACCGCTCATTTTGGCAGCAAGCGCGCTCCGGTCCGCTAGCCCTTCGCGGGGACGTTTATGTGATGCTGTTCGGCCGCAGCGAAGTACGGCTCGAAGACGACGGCGCGACACGGGTTCCCGGCGATGGGCGGTGCTCGATGTCATTCCGGACAGCATATCGATCGGTAAACTGTTTGGCGCCGTTCCACATGCCATTTAACAAGCCGGAAAACCAGCCGGATACGGCGCTGTCACGCGCCGCCCTCCTGCCCACCCGTTTGCTGTCCGTCTGGGATTCACCGCTTCCGGCCGACTTCGGCATGAATCCACTATGGGCAAATACGGCGTCGGGCAACCAGGCCGGCGTTCTCTTCCTGCGCTACCACCCGGCCGCCTACATCCGGCGTTCCTTCTCGGACTTCAACGTACATCCGCCTCGCTGAGTGTAGTTATCGCTCGTCACGGGGTTGTAAACCAGTTTATAATCGTGTGAGGGTTTGGCCGGTTCGCGTCGAGCCCATTTTAGACGGAGCTTAAAGCAGGTATCAGCATCATGATCGCACTTATACTCCAGAAAGGGGGACCGCTGTCGTGAGCGTTTGGAATAAGCAACGCCGGGAGGAAGAACCTGCCGGACCCTTGAATACGAATATAGTCAGGCCGACGCCGTCCGCGCCGCCTGTGGAAGCCAAGAAGGAGGCAATCACTTTGTCCAGCATGTCCAGTATGCAAACAGGGAGGATGGAGCCCGACACGTCGCGCGGCGGGTCGGCCACCATCGGAAAGGCCGTCAAAATCAACGGCCAGATTTATAGCCGTGAGGACCTTTACGTGGATGGCGATGTGGAGGGCACCATCGAATTGATGGATCACAAGCTCACCATAGGCCCCAACGGCAAGGTCCACGCAGGCGTGAAGGCTCGCGAAGTAGTGGCGTTGGGGGTTGTTCAAGGCAACGTGGAAGCCAGCGAGCGGATAGAGATTCGCAAGGATGCCAAGCTGGTGGGAGATATCAAGACTGCCCGTATCATCATTGAAGACGGGGCCTATTTCAAGGGCAGCATCGATATCGTCAAGACTGAGCCGAAGGCGGCTCCCAGCCAGCCGCGCCCGCAGCCCGCAGCCGCTGCGCCCCCGGTTCCCATAGCGGCCGCGGCGAGCGCGACGGACGCCAAGCGTTAGCCAACCGGCGGGGATGTGGGGTTGTTGAGCGACCGGCTGAAGAGTTTTCTGCGCGGCCCTAGCTCGTCTGGCGAGACCGGTTCGCCGGCCTATGGCGGGAGTGCGCCGCAGCTTGCCTCCCGCCCGGGCCGGGGAGAATCGGTCGAAACCCGACAAAGCCGGGGCCTCGATCAGTTCTTCGGTTCTTTCCGCGATCAGACCGGCCTGTCCATCCTGGATCTGGGGGGAGCCAGCCAGGAGAATATCAACTTCATTACCAGCCTGGGACACAAGTTCTACTCTGAAGATTTCCTGCGCATTTTTCAGGAGACTTTCGGAGAAGATATCGCCGACCAATCCAATCCTGGGCGAATCGATTACTTCCTGCGCCGCAGCCTGGAATATCCGGACGAACACTTCGACGGCGTATTGGCTTGGGACGCGCTCGAATACATGGAACCGGCGCTGCTGCTGGCCACCGCCGACCGGTTGTGGCGCATTGTGAAACCCAAGGGCTACCTGCTGGCCCTCTTTCATTCGGCCGAGCGCCAGCGCATTGTGCCCTGTTACAGCTTCCGCATTCAGGACGCCCGTACGCTGCGGGTGAGCCGGCACGGGGAGCGCGCCGGTTCGCAGCAATTGTTCAATAACCGGAGCTTGGAGAAGCTGTTTCAGAAGTTCGAGTCGGTCAAGTTTTTTCTGGCGCGCGATAGCTTGCGGGAAGTGATCGTACGAAAATGAGTGGGGCTCGCCGCGGGCGAAGCACGGCCCTCAGGCGCCCACGTATCGCGCATACAGGCTCCGCGCCACGCCGACGTCCGTGGTGCCTTTGACGATCGCCCGTCCATCCGGAAAGATCGTCATTTCATACGGCCCTGTCAGAAACCGCAGCGCGAACTCGTTGGCGCGCACCTCGCCCAGCGGCAGCAGCGCCGCCTTAAGTTGCGCCAGGTCGAGAGGCCGCGCGCGCTCGTGGATCTGCACCGCGTTGCGCCCACACAGGCTCACCGGCGCCCGGCGCAGGCCTTCCAGATACACGAAATCGCGGGCGCCGCAGGCCGGGCAGTCCGGGTCCGGCGCCGGCTGGTCGATCTGCCGGACGCCGCCGCCGTTCCACACGTCCAGCGTGGTCAGCCGCGCCCGCACGGATTCCGTCCGCCCGGCCAGAATCTTCAACGCATCGGCCGTTTGCAGGGCCGCGACCGCCGCCGTAATCGAGTTCAACACGCCGGCCGTCTCGCAGGTGGGCTGCGCGCCCGCGGGCGGATCGGGATACACGCAGCGCAGGCACGCCGTGCGTCCCGGAATAACGGGCATGGTTAGGCCGTAGCTCCCCACGGCCGCGCCATAGATCCAGGGAATCCCGCGGCTGAGTGCGAAATCGTTCAACAGGTAGCGCGTTTCGAAGTTATCCGTCCCGTCCAGGATCACTTCCGCCTGACCCAACAGTTCGTCGATATTCGCGGGCGTTAGATCGGCCACCATACCGCGCACCTGGACCGATGAATTGATGCGCGCCAAACGCCTCTCCGCCGCCACCGCCTTGGGCAGGGCTTCTGCGGCATCGGATTCTTCGAACAACCATTGCCGCTGCAGGTTGCCGATCTCCACGTAATCCCGGTCGACGATGGTAAGCCGGCCGACGCCCGCGCGGGCCAGGGCGGCAGCCTGAAAGCTGCCCAGCGCGCCGCAACCCACGATGGCGGCGTGCGCCCGCAGCAGACGCTCCTGGCCTTCCTCGCCCAGGCCTGCGAACAGGATCTGCCGCGAATACCGCTCTTTCTCTGCGCCGGTCATTTTCGATGTGGCGCACGCTCTCGGCGTGCCGTGCCGGCATTCGTACCGGCGGCCGTTGTCCCTGGATGCCTACTGGATATGATGGTAGCAACTTGGCAATCCTCACCCGCCTGTTGTACCGTCAAAGTGACTCTCGCGCATGAAAGACAATCGCAACATCGCCAACCACCTGACGGCGTACCGCCAAAAGCGCGGCTTCTCGGCGGCCGATCTGGCCCGGCGCGCCGGTATCACCCGCCAGACAGTCTACGCTATCGAATCCGGCAGCTACGTGCCGAACACCGCTGTGGCCCTGCGCCTGGCGCGGACGCTCGAAGTCACCGTGGAAGATCTCTTCGCGCTCCCAGCGGACGCACCCGCCGCTCCGCTCCTTACCAAGCAGGTCACGCTGCTGCCCCATCCGGACACCCCGTGCGCGGGCGATCCCATGCAGCTTTGCCGCGTGGACCGCCGCACCATCGCGTCGTGGCCTTCACCGGTTCCTTGGTGTCTGCCTACTGCCGATGCGGTGCTGCTTGACGGCATCGGCGTTCCCGCTGGCGCCGCCAAGGCTGGGAAAGGGACGGTACAGCTTTTTCATGGCGAATACGATCTGGCCAACCGCATCCTCGTCGCCGGCTGCGACCCAGGCATTTCCGTGCTCGCCCGCCACGTGCTTCGCGCCGGAGTCGAACTGGTGGTCGCCCCGCGCAATAGCTCCCAAGCCCTCATGCTGCTAAAGCAAGGGGCCGTCCACGTAGCCGGCACGCACCTGCGCGACGAGGCTAGCGGCGAATCGAACCTGCCGGCCATCCATCGTATCTTCGCGCGCAACACCGTCGCGGTCGTCACGCTGGCGGTCTGGGAGGAGGGTTTGGTGCTGGCCCCAGGCAATCCCAAATCCATTCGTTCGGTAGCCGACTTCGCGCGGCGGGATGTCGGCATCGTGAATCGCGAAACCGGCGCCGGCAGCCGGCTTCTGCTCGATGCGCATCTCGACCGTCTCGGCTTGGCCGGCCCGAAAGTGCGCGGATACGATCGCCTGGCCGGGGGGCATCTTCCGGCTGCCTGGCAGGTCCGCGCCGGCGCTGTGGATTGCTGCATCGCCACGCGCGCCGCGGCTCGCGTCTTCGGCCTGGACTTTATCCCGCTGGCGAGCGAGCGCTACGACCTCGCGATCCGCCGCCAGCACCGGGACCACCCGCCGGTCGCGGCGTTGCTCGACACGCTGAATCGGGCCAGCTTCCGCCGCGAACTGGAAGGTCTGGGCGGCTACGATACCAGCGCCGCCGGCCGCCGC
>DATKFU010000259.1:0-41886 GCA_035511215.1 Bryobacteraceae bacterium
GGGGTAGTGAAGCCGAGTTTGACTTCCCAAGCCGGATTTACCTTCTTGAAGTAGCCATCAGTGGAGACAATACAGGCCAAATCGGGTATCAGGTTGAAGAATCGTTCAAAGTCACGATGCGCCTCGGCAGCCAGTACGGCTGCGCGCTTGCGTTCGGTGAGGTCAAAACAGACGCCGGCCATCCGGAGCGGGAGACCGAAGGCATCGTATGTGGCCCCTCCCGACGCGCCGATCCAACGCAGCCGGCCATCGGGAAGCAAGATCCTGTATTCGGTGGAAACATGCGGCGCCCGCTCCTTGAGGCTCTTTTCGAACAGCGAGGCGATGCGCGCGCGATCTTCGGAGTGCAGAGTGGCGGCGAAGGCTTCCCAGGTTAGAGCGGTTCTCTCCCGACCGATGCCATGAAGTTTCAACCACTCACACGAACCTCCGATCCGGCAAGTGATGCAATTCCAAGACCATGTTCCGGCTTCAGCCGCGTGCTCTATGACTTGCAGGCATTCCCGGGCCAGTTGAAGCTCCTCGGCGGCTTGATTGCGGGCAGTGATGTCCTGGATGGTCACGACCACGCGCAGGATCTTGCCGCTTGGACTCTTGATAGCGGTGACGATCTGTTCAGCGGTAAAGCGATCCCCAGTTTTTCTGCGGCACACCCATTCGCCCCGCCAGGGGTCACCGGACCGAAATGCCTCTTGAAGGACCTCATAGAAGCCCTGCTGCGCAACGCCGCACGAGACCAGCGTGATGGGTTGCCCCACCGCTTCCTCGGCCGTATATCGGGTGAGAGACGTGAATGCAGCATTAACCGAGCGGACGATCCCGCGGCCATCCGCAGTTGCAACGGCGATTGGCAGCGACTGGAGCGCTGCGATCAGAAGGCCAGCTTCAACCGAGAGACTGGACGCTTTTCCGTTCGCGCTGGACCCATTCCGTCCCCGCGAAGCGATGGGGCGGGTTCGGACGCGAGGGGTATGCTGGGTCGAGATGCGCATACTCAGGATCGATGCAGATGGCCTGGAACAGTGTCGCCTCGCGAGGCATCGATTCCGGCATCCTGAATGCCGCTCGAACCACACCTGAGTCTGCGGAGCCGAAGCGTGCGTGCTGCTGGCTCTTCACTGCGATGTGCAATTGCGTACCCGCACCATAAGCCGCTTATTATCAGCGGTCGGCATTTGCCCGAGCGACCATCGGAGTGAATAGCCAGATGGGAAGTGTTCCCTCGGGACTACAGCGCTGCGTCGTCAAGACGACTGCCGAGCGCGGATGGCAGCGTCGAGGGGGAAAACAGAAATTCCTGCGCTTGTGTGCAGCAGAGTGTTCAAATATTCGACACCTTGGTAATAGAACTGCTTTCGTAATTCGGTACGTAACGCATCGAATGCGTTGGCGTCTGGTGATACAAATGGACCGATTCGACACTACTGTAGCAGGCGATTGGGCGGGAAGATGGCCAACAGTCGTCGGGTGGCGGCTTGCATGTGAATCTGGGGTGTGCCTAGGCGTCTTTGGTGCTTTTTGCAATTTGGCATGGCAATTGCTACAGTGGTTTCCCGTAAGGGGGCGTGTTGGAAGCAAGCGCCCGTACTTGAGCCGAACAGGCTGAGATTTTTTGAAACTTTTGGAGCGAAATTTCGTCTATTCTCTGTCGGGCAAACGAACCTGACAGGCTAGAACGAAAAAAGATAGGAGAATGATCATGAACAGAACCGAACTCGAAAAATACAAGGCGATCCTGGTAGCTAAACAGGGCGAACTATCTAGTGGACTACGCAATCGCGACGAGATCCTGATCGAGAAGTCGCCGGATGCACTGGATGAGGTGCAACTTGCAGGAGAGAGGGAGCTTGCGATACGCAATCTCGACCGCGAGGCGAGCTTGCTGCGCAACGTGCGCACTGCTCTATCCCGCATAAACGATGGCAGTTATGGTGTTTGCCTACACTGCGAAGAGGACATCAAACCCAAGCGCCTGGACGCCGTGCCGTGGGCTGCCTACTGCATCCGCTGCCAGGAAGCGCGGGATCGGAATGAATTCGAGGCCGCTGAGTCGATCGACGATCTGCTTGCTGCTGCCTAGTGTTCAGGCTTCTGACGGTCGCGGCTCTGTAATGCACTGAGCCGCGCACGTCCGGAAGCGGTGTCTTGGGACTTCCGCATTGGGCGGAGTTGGCTAAGGCACTGCTGGTCCTGCCGCGCATTTTCCCCCACAAGAACCACGACTGTGCTGGTTTCACGCACAGTCTATCGTCAAGCTATCGTCCAGTAGAATAGTCCTGATAGAGCCGGGCGATCTGCGCGCTGCGAACGTCTCCGGGATGGATAACTAGGCGATAACGGAAACGTAGGGTTTCGCCCGGAGCCAGCGTTAGGCTCCCGTCTTTGCTGTTATCGTTTTCAAAGTCGTGCACGCCGAAGATATTCGCTGCAAACAAGCCGTAACCGCGTGCGTGCCAATAAGTTGGATGCCGCGGATTCGACGGATGGTCGAACATGGCGATGCCGAGAGCTTCGCCATCCACGACACCATAGAAATCCACCCAATCTGCGCGCTTGCCCCAGATCTGCTTTTCGCCCTCGCGTCCCTGGGAGTCCAGGATGTGACCGGTGCGCGGAGGCTGCGCGGGTGTGCCGGAACGCGGTTCCTCCAGGGCGGATGCCACGCGCAAGGCGAATGTGCCTTCCTTGGTGTCGCCAAAGACGACCTTTCCGCGTGCCGTCAGGGTGATATCGAAGTCGATCACGCGATTCTTCGCCTGACCGTAGAACGTCATTTGGCGCGCTTCGGTCAAAAATATGTCACCGGCAGGATCGCGCCATTCAAAGGTGGCGTCGATCAGCCCTGAATCTTTGCCTCCCGACAGGTTGTTAATTTTCACCAGTACAATGCGCCCGAACTTGCCTCCGCGCGTCTCGTTACCCCAGAAGTCGAACCCATTCACGTCGCCATGCGCGAACCACAGGCCGCGATGGTGGGGATGATCGTGCGCTTCGCCGGGTATTTCTTCCATCGGGTAGCCGCGCGTCACGATTTTGCCGCTGGCCGAGCGCAGCGGATGCAGATAGGGCTTGTTGGTTTCCGGCCCGCAGAAGAACTGGGTGAAAGGCTTTCCCTTGATCTCGACCGAGATATACTCGATACCGTGTTGCGCGATACGCACCTGGGCGGCCAGCGGCGCAGCCAGCAGGATCGCCCACAGGACTCGCTTCATGGCAACAGTACAACACACTCCAAAGCGCCGCGGCAATTCCGCTCACCTTGTATTCAGTGTTCTCTTGAGCCAGGCGATCATTTCCGGCTTCCAATGCTGCATCTCTGGCGCGCGCCAGCCGCCCATGCCATGCCCGCCGCCTTTGATCGTAATCAGCTCGCAGGCCGTGCCTACCTGCCGAATCGCATCGCAAAACTCGGTCGATTGCTCGAAGCTCACTTGATCGTCTTTGGTGCCGTGAATCGCCAGGAATGGCGGCATGCCCTGGTGAACGGCGGCGATGGGCGCAACAGCGTGCAGCTTAGCCATTCCGGCCGCATCCAGTTGTTCTACGCCGAAAAACTGAATGCCGCCGCCGTTGGCCGCGTGACGGTTGATGGTCGCCATGTTGAAGCGCTCCGGATGGTCGCGCCGCAGCAGCGCAAGCTTTCCGTAATCGGAGGGACCATAGAAATCCACAACGGCCGCTACTTTGGTGGCCGGCGTCTCGTGGGTACCGGCATAATTCACAAAGAAGCCGCCGGCCGATTCACCGATAATCGCGAGTCTGGAGATATCCACGCGGTACTCCGCGGCATGCGCCTTCACCCACCGGATCGCGGTGTTGACGTCTTCCATCGCCTCCGGGAAATGGACCGCCGGCGCCAGCCGGTAATCGATACTGAACCAGGCAAAGCCAGCATCGGTTAGCGGATCGAACAATGGCCGGACATTGGTGCTCTTGCTTCCCTCGTCGAATCCTCCGCCGTGGATCAAAATCGCGGCGGCAAACGGCCCTCGCCCTTCGGGCACGTGCAGATCCAGCAGTAAGGGCTGGCCGCCCGGACGGGCGTATTCTACATCCTTCTTATCGAGCTGATCGAGGGGCTTGTCCGGGGGCGCCGCGCCGAGGGCCACGGCACAGGCCAGAGCCGCAATACCAAATCGTGGCATCGAAGAAGGTCGCATCGAAGAAGATTGTACCAGTGCGGCAGGCTGGGCGGCGTCTGCGCTTGTTGCCGCCGCCCCACCGTTATTAAGGCCTTTGGCAAACCGCATGGCGCGGCACCCGTCTCACCGGCACCTGCTATACTGGTGAAGGATGGTTCTTAACCACCCCGCACGGCGGACATCTTATTTCACCAACCGGCCGCGAAGCACCGGCCGCCATCCCTTGTTTGCGTTTCGCATCCCCTGGAGGTACCACACACCAACTAAATGAAAGCCAGCGTGCAAATCAGCCGAGGCGTTGAGAGCCTGTTCGGCACCCGCGATGAGAACATCCGCTTGATCGAATCGGGCCTCAAAGTGAACACGCAACTCATCGACAGCCTGTTGGAAATCGAAGGGGAAGCTGAAGCCGTGGCCCGCGCCGAAAGCATTCTTGAAGACTACGTGGCGCTGGTGCGCGAAGGGCACGTCTTCAACGACGGCGACCTGAACAGCTATCTCCGCGTGGTCACCGAAGACCCCCAAGTGAATTTCCGCGCGCTGGTGCAGAGCGGCCGCCAGCGCAATTTCGGCAAGAAAATGCTGGCGCCCAAAACGGTGAACCAGCGCCGCTACCTGGAAGCCATCGAACGCAACGACCTGGTGCTCGGCGTGGGGCCGGCCGGCACCGGCAAAACCTATCTGGCCGTGGCCATGGCGGTGTCCGCGCTGCTCTCGAAGCGCGTGTCGCGCATCATTCTCACGCGCCCCGCCGTGGAAGCCGGCGAACGTCTCGGCTTCCTCCCCGGCACTTTGCAGGAAAAGGTCGATCCCTACCTGCGCCCGCTCTACGACGCCTTGTTCGACATGATGGAATCCGAGAAAGTCGACAAATTGCTCGAGCGCAACACCATCGAGGTCGCGCCTATCGCGTTTATGCGCGGCCGCACGCTGAACGACAGTTTCATCATCCTCGACGAAGCCCAGAACAGCACCACCGAGCAGATGAAGATGGTGTTGACGCGCACCGGCTTCAACTCCAAGATGGTGGTCAACGGTGACATTACCCAAATCGATCTGCCCCCCGGGAAGCGCAGCGGGCTGATCGACGCGCTGGAGGTTTTGCGCGGGGTCGAAGGCATCAGCATGGTGCAGTTCGACGAGCGCGATGTCGTTCGTCACAACCTGGTGCAGCGCATCGTGAAGGCTTACGAGCGCTATAACGAAGCTGTGGGCGCCGGCCGCCAGCTCAGCTTAAAACTAACCGAACCACCCACCGAAGCGGCTCCCGATACATGTCTGCCTCAGACGACAACATAGTTTTGTTCCGCCGAGCTCCGGCGGAACTGAGCCGCCGCAACCTGGAACGCTTCGCAAGGACTCTGCGCGGCGAAGTCGCCGGGGGCGCCGGCTTCACCTGCCTCATCGCGGGCGACAGCGAACTCCGCCGCCTTAACCGGGACTTCCTCGGCAAGGACTACCCCACCGATGTTCTGTCATTCCCCGACTCATCGTCACCCCAGACGATCGGTGAAATAGCCATATCCGCCGCCCGGGCCCGCAAACAAGCCGCGGTGTTCAGCCACTCCCTCGAAAATGAGATTTGCATCCTGATGCTGCACGGCCTGCTCCACTTGCTGGGCTTGGATCACGAAACCGACCGCGGCCAGATGGCGCGCGCCGAAGCCCTCTGGCGTCAGCGCCTCTCCCTTCCGGAAGGCCTTGTGGAACGGGCCTCCAGGTTTGCGCGAGACTTTCAGTCCGGATCTTCGCCGCGCAAGGCGCGCCACGAGGCCCACGCATGACCCCAGCCCTGGTCGTGCTCATCATCGTCTCGTCCCTCCTCTTGGGGTTGGTCACTTTCGTGCAGTTGCTTTATCTCGAAAGCCTCCGCCTGCGCACCCGCGATTTGCCTGCTATCAAGTTCTTCAAGGAAACTCTGGAAGACAAAATCGGTTTCCAAACCGAAGACGGCGCCGGCTCCTTCACTCTCATCAAACACACCGCCCTTCTCCTGCTCGGAGTCCTCTATTTCCTGGTTTTCGCCGACGGTCAGGCCTGGACCTGGCCGGAAGTGCTGGAAACCATGGTAGCCTCCTGGCTCACTATGATCGTGATGGCTTATGTGCTGCCGCAAGTGCTCTACCGCAGCACCGATGCGCGTTGGTTGGCCCCGCTCGCGCGCCTGATCCGCTACGTAGGCCTGTTCGCCAAGCCTTTTGTCGCGGTGCTTGGCTTCTTCCAATCGCTGGTCGAATTGACCGACGACGGCAACGGCACGGAAGAGCCGCCCACGCAGGCCGAAAATATCGAAGCACTGATTTCCGCCGGCACCGAGGAAGGCCTGATCGAAGAGGAGGATCGCAAGCTCATCCAGTCCGTGGTCGAGTTCGGGGACAAAGTGGTGCGCGAGGTGATGACGCCGCGTCCCAATATCGTGGCCATTTCCGCGGACGCTACGCTCGAAGAATTACGGCAACTGGTGATCAACGAGCAGTATTCGCGCATCCCGGTCTACGAAGGGACTATCGATCAGATCATCGGCTTCGTGCATGTGCGCGATATGTTCGAGCTGGATGAAGACCAGCGCGCCAACCGCACGGTCCGCGAGCTGATCCGCCCCATACGGGCGGTGCCCGAGACCAAGCCGGTCAACGACCTGATGCGCGAAATGCAGCAGGACAACACCCACATGGTGATCGTGGTCGACGAGTACGGCAACACCGCCGGCCTCGCCAGCATGGAAGACCTGGTCGAAGTCATCCTGGGTGAAATCCGCGACGAGCACGAGCCCGATTCCGACGTGCAGGAAGACGGGCAGGGCGGCTACATCGTCTCGGGCAGTTTCGACGTCGCGCGCCTCGGCGATCTGATTGAATTTCACCCCGAGGAAGATCTCGAATCCACCACCGTCGGCGGGCTGGTGACCGAATGGCTCGGGCGCGTGCCGCAGTCCGGCGAATCCGTCGACCGCGAAGGCATCCACATCGACGTGCTGGCCAGCGATGAGTTACGTGTAGCTCAGGTCCGCGTGCGCCGCTCCCAGCCGGTGTCCAGCGGCGGACGAGCCTGATATGGAGCACGCATGAAATCCGGTTTCGTTTCCATTTTGGGCCGCCCCAACGCGGGCAAGTCCACGCTGCTGAACCAGTTGATCGGCGCCAAGATCGCTATCGTGGCCAACAAGCCCCAAACCACGCGCACCTCCATCCAGGGCGTGCTCACCCTTCCCGATGCGCAAATGGTGTTTCTCGATACTCCCGGCATCCACAGGGCCGATTCGCTGTTGACCAAGCGCATGATGGACACGGTCCGCGCAGCACTCGGCGAGCGCGACCTGCTGCTGCTGGTCGTGGATGTCTCGCGCAAGTTCGGCGTCGAGGACCGCCGCGCCATCGAGCTGATCCGCAAGGCCGAAACCCCCACCTTGCTGCTCCTGAACAAGACCGACTTGCTACACAAGGATAAGGGCGCCGTGCTGCCGCTGATCGAGCAATACCGCGTGCTGCACGAATTCGCCGCTTACATCCCGATCTCGGCGCGCTCCGGCGACGGCCTCGCCGAGTTGCGCCAGGCTATTATCGAGCGCCTGCCCGAAGGCCCGGCCTATTTTCCGCCGGACCACATCACCGACCAGCCCGACCGTTTCCTGGCCGCCGAGCTGATCCGCGAAAAAATCCTGCAGGCTACGCGCGAAGAAGTGCCTCACTCCGTGGCTGTCTCTGTGGACTCCTGGGAAGATACTCCGGCACTCATTCGCATCTACGCCACGATCTATGTCGAGCGCAATGGCCAGAAGGGCATTATCATCGGCGCCGGCGGCGCCATGCTGAAGAATATCGGCACACTCGCCCGCCGGGAGATGGAGCGGCTCTTCGGCCGGCATGTGTATCTGGACCTTCATATCAAGGTACAGCCTCGCTGGCGCGAGAAGCCGGGCTTCCTGGCGGCCCTCGACTGGCGTACAATGGCCGGTGTAGATGAAAATTAAAACGCTAGTCTCCTTACTCGCGATTTTCGCCCTCGCCGCCGGCGTTTGGGCGGCGGATAAGCACGTTTCCGACGATCAGATTTACGACCTGGTCAGGCGCAAACTGGCTGACGACCAGGTGGTGAAGGGCGGCGCGATGGATGTCGAAGTCAAGGACGGCGTCGTTACTTTGAAGGGCAAAGTAGAGTACGGCGAGCAAAAGATCAAGGCTGAGAAACTGACGCGCAAAGTCTCCGGCGTCAAGCAGGTCGATAACCAGTTGGTCGTGGTTGGCAAGGGCAATCCGCGATGACCGGGTGGGGCCTGGCGCTGCTGGTACTGCCGCTGGCCGCCCAGGAGCTCCCCGATGCACAGGCCGCGCAGGGCGAGTTACAAGTTGAGAAGGTAGCCCACGGCTTCCGCTTCACGGAGGGTCCTGTCTGGTCGCGCGATGGCTATCTGCTGTTCAGCGACATTCCCGGCGGCAAGATCATGAAGCACACGCCGGATGGAGACACCGAAGTATACCGGGAAGGCTCCAATGGCGCCGCCGGCAACGCCTTCGACGCGCAAGGCCGGCTGTACACCTGCGAAACGCACGCCCGGCGGGTGACCCGCACCGATAAGAAGGGCCGCATCGAAGTGCTGGCCGACAAGTGGGACGGCAAGCGGCTCAACGCGCCCAATGACATTGTCGTGAGTAAGTCGGGCCACGCGTACTTTACCGATCCGGCATTCGGCGGCCAGCAAGATACGCGCGAGCTGGATTTCTACGGCGTTTACCACATCGCGCCCAAGGGCCAGTTGTCCGTCGTTGCCAAGCCCGCCGGCCGGCCCAACGGCATCGCGCTGTCGCCCAACGGCCGCATTCTTTATGTAGCGAATTCCGACGAACGCAACATCCGCGCCTACGACGTGGATCGCGATGGCGAAGTATCCAACGAGCGCGTGGCCGTATCCAACATCGACGGCATTCCGGATGGCATTCGCACCGACGACAAGGGCAACCTGTACATCGCCGCGAGAGGCATAGCGGTTTACAGCCCGGAAGGCAAACTTCAGTCGACGATTCCAGTGGCAGAGACGCCTTCCAACTGCGCCTTCGGAGACTCCGACATGCAGACTCTCTACATCACCGCCAGAACGTCGCTCTATCGCGTCCGCCTTAAATGATATGGCGCACGCTCTCGTGCGTGCCGCGTAGAGACTTGTCTCGACGCTTGGCCAACTATGCCCAATAACCGCCGCTACCCGAAACGCCCGATTCTGGGAATCGGCGCACTAATCTTCAACAGGGACAAGATCCTTCTGGTAGAGCGTGGCAAAGAACCGCTCAAAGGTTACTGGTCACTCCCGGGCGGGGTACTCGAAACCGGCGAAACGCTGGAACAAGGAGTCATCCGCGAGGTGCGCGAAGAGACTGGCCTCGAAGTCAAGCCCCTCAAGGTGCTCGAGATCTTCGAGCGCATCATGCGCGACGTCAATGGGGACGCCGAATATCACTACGTCCTGATCGACTATGTCTGCCGCATCACCGGCGGATCACTCCGCGCCGCCGACGATGCCAGCCGCGCCGCATGGGTGCCCCGCCGCTTACTCGCGACTTACCAGATCACTACCGGCACGCTGCCCGTCATCGAGAAAGGCTTTCGCGAACGGCGGCGACAGCGAGATAAGCCCCGGCCTACTCGCGCCATGCCGTAGGTACGATCCGGCGCAAAGTCCATTCCGTATACGGCTCGACGTTATGTGGTCCTTCCAACCGATACCCCAGTTGTTCCAGCCCCGCCGCTTCGCGGCGCAGATACGTCTGGTAGATCGACGCGAGATCTTCGTCCTTGGCGATAAACACAAGGATCTCCGGTTCGCGCGTCTCCGTGAATTCCTTCACCGCCTGGAACACGCCGTTGAAGATGCGGAAGGCCAACGTCACATTGCTTCGGTCCGCCATGTCGGCGCGCAGAGTGTTGAATCCGACATGCCACGGCCCGCGGAGTTCCCGCTGCTCGAAATCCACCTCCACCGCCACCGTTTTGACCGTAAACGTAGCCATAACATGCGTGGTGGATTTCAAGTTCCAATTCATATCGACCTCGGAATGGAACGACTCTGCAATCGACTCCGCGAATGTCGCCATTGTTCTTCTCCTATTCTCGCTCAACAAGTCCGACAATAGAAACAGATGAAGGCCACCAGCGCCGCTACCCTCGAATACGAATCGCTCCGCGCCCTGCTCGGCCGCTATGTGTCGAGCCCGCCCGGCAAGGCGGAGCTTGCGCGCATCGCGCCGCATACCGATGCCGCCCGCCTGGCCGCCGACCTTGCCGACGCCGGCGAGGCCATTGAGTATCTCCGTTCCGCCTCGCGCCCGCAAACCGCCGCGCGGGGCGCTGCCATCCGCATCGAATTCGGGGGCTTTCCCGACCTCACCGAGGCTGTCCACAAGCTGCGCATCGAAGGCGCCAGCCTGGAAGGCAAGGAAATCTTCGACCTGTTCGGCGTGCTCGATCGCGCCGCCGACGCCAAGAGCCTGCTCAATGCCGTCGCCGAACGCTTCCCCCGCCTCGGCGCACGCGCGCAGTCGATCGGTGACTTCCGCGCGCTGCTCAAGGATCTCGAGGGGAAGATCCTGCCCGATGGCTCCGTCGCAGACCATGCCAGCGTGGCCCTCGCGCGCCTGCGCCGTGACATCGAGCGCCAGCGCAAGTCCATTCAGGGATCCCTCGAGCGCTTCCTGAAATCCCATCAGGAAGAAGGTGTCCTGCAGGAGGAGTTCGTCACCATCCGCAACGAGCGCTTCGTCGTCCCCATCGTCGCAGGCCAGCGCCGCAGGATCGACGGCGTCATCCACGCCGCCAGCGCCAGCGGGCACACACTCTTCGTCGAGCCGCTCGAAACCATTGACCTGAATAACGAACTCGTCCGCCTCACGGAGGAAGAATCCCAGGAAGTGCATCGCATCCTGCGCGAGCTGACCGCGCGGCTCCGCGGCTACGCCGAATCTATCCGCCAGACCATGGCCACGCTCGGCGAGTTGGAAATGCTATTCGCCAAGGCGCGCTTCGCGGTGGATTTCGATTGCGCCATCCCCCGCTTCGGCGCCCGCCTGCTGCTGCGCGATGCCCGCCACCCTCTCCTGCAGGACGTGCTCCGCCGCCAACGCAAGCCCGTCGTGCCCATCTCGCTCGAACTCGACGAGCGCTCCAAAACCCTGCTCATCAGTGGTCCGAATACAGGCGGCAAAACGGTCACGCTAAAAACGGTCGGCCTGCTCACTCTGATGGCGCAGTCCGGCCTGCCCGTGCCGGCCGCCAAAGCCGAATTCCCTATCTTTGGCCAGGTGCTGGCCGACATCGGCGATAATCAATCGATACAGGAAAGCCTCAGCACGTTTTCCGCGCACATCTCCCACATCCGCGAGATGGCGCTCGACGTGACGCCCGATTCCCTGGTCCTGCTGGACGAACTGGGCGCCGCAACGGATCCAGAGGAAGGCGGCGCGCTCGGCGTAGCCATCGTGGAACATTTCCGCGCCGCCGGAGCGTATACTCTGGCGTCCACGCATCTTCTCGCCCTGAAGATTTACGGCGCCAACACCCAGGGCGTGCTGAACGCCTCCATGGGCTTCGACGAGCAGACGCTGGAGCCCACTTACGTGCTGCACACGGGTATGCCGGGCAAATCCGCCGGCCTCGAAATCGCCACGCGCCTGGGCATGCCGGAAGACATTATGAACCGCGCGCGCGCGGCCCTGAGCGATCGCGAGCGCGACCTCGGGCGCTTCATCAGCGAACTGCACCAGCGCCTCAAAGACGTACAAACATTGGAGGCGGACCTGCGGCAAAAGCAGGCGGATCTGGTGGCGCGCGAAAAGGAAGTGGCGCGCGAATGGGAAAAGCGCGAATCCTCCAAGCTCAAGGAGCTGGAGCGCCGCACGGAACAAATGCTGGCCAAATTCGAAGAGCAGGCGCAGCAAACCATTGGCCAGATCGTGCAGGGCGCAGAGCAGCGCAAACTCGCGGAACAGGCCCAGCGGCGCGTGGCCAAGACCAAACGCGAGCTGCGCGAGGAGTTCCAGACCACCGTGCTCTCGACGCAGGACGAATCCCGCCACGGCGATCTGAGCCGCCCCAAGATCGAGGAAGGCGCGCGCGTGCGTCTGCAAGGCATCCGCGAACCTGCGCGCGTGCGCCGCATTCTCGCCGGCGACCGTCTGGAAGTGGAAGCCGGATTCATGAAGATGCAGGTTTCCGTGGATGACGTTCTGGAAGTCCTGCCCGATCTTGGAGGCGCGGGCGGCGCTGCCAGGTTGCCGCAGAACGTCACCTTCAAGCGTGCGCCTGAACTGGCGCCGGTCCACCAGGAGATCAACGTAATCGGCCAGCGCGCCGAAGAAGCTCGCGACAATGTCGATCAATTCCTGGACCGCGCCGTGATGGCTACCGCCAGCCGCGTGCGCATTGTACACGGCCACGGCATGGGGATTCTGCGCAAGGTGCTGTGGGAGCTTCTGGAACGCCATCCCCACGTGGAGAAGCATTACCAGGCGCCGCCCCAGGAAGGCGGTACCGGAGCCACCATCGTCGAATTGAAGGAGTGAAAGCCGGGTAGTTACGGCTGGCTGGAAGCCGGCGCGCTCCGATGGGGTGGCGAAGCCGACAATGGCTCGAGACCGGGATTGCCGGTCAAGCCCGCCGAAGGCTCGCCTGTAACCGGATTGGGTTGAGGCGCTGCGTGTAGTGGGCACTCCTCCGCGGGCTGGCTCCCGTCCACGAAATACTCCTGGTATGTCGACAAGCATCCCGGCGTCGCCAGTTGCCGCGACGCCGTACAGAGGTCCACACTCGCGATCCCCGAGGGGACCGGAAACTTCTTGGCATCCCGGTAGGCGCGGTATTCGAGCGCGCGTTTCATGAATTCCGTCCAGATAGGCAATGCCGATTTAGCCCCTTCCAGGTTCAACTGACGCCCGTCGTCGAATCCTACCCAAACCACGCAGAGCAGTTGGGAAGTGAATCCGGCGAACCATCCGTCGTGCGAGGTGCCAGTCTTGCCCGCAGCCGGAACCTTAAATCCGCGCGCCCGCGCTCCGGCCCCCGTTCCGCTGCGCAGTACTTCTTCCAGCAGGTTGACCATCAGGTACGCCACTCGTGGATCCAGGGCCGGACGCGTCTCCGGCGAGTGCCGGTAAAGCACCTGGCCGTCCGGCGAGCGCACCGCGGCCAGCATCGCGGGTTTCACATAGTTGCCGCCATCGGCGAACATGGTGTAAGCGGCGGCGATTTCGAGCGGCGTAGCTTCGTAGGCTCCCAGCGCTACCGACGGCGTGGGCTTGATGTTATCGTTCAGGCCGGCGCGCCGCGCCATGTCCACTACAGCCTGATATCCCACCATCTGCGCCAGTTTCACCGTCGCTACGTTCAACGAGTGCGCCAGCGCTTGCCGCAGCGTAACGGTTCCCATGAAATCCTGCTTGAAGTTGCCCGGCTGGTATTGCAGATTGTCGAAGTGAAATGTCGTGGGCTCGTCCAATATGGTGGTTGCGGGAGTGAAGATCGTCGAGGCGCCATCGATCGCGGTATTCAGCGCGGCGGCGTACACGAACGGTTTGAATGCGGAACCAGGTTGACGTTGCGCGGCGGTGTGGTTCAACTGGCTCGACCCGTAGTCCCGCCCGCCTACCAGCGCCTTGATTTCGCCCGTATGCGGATCGAGCGCGATCAGCGCCACTTGCGGCTGGCCGGGTGGGATGGGGTCGAAATGTTTGCGCTTGCGGAGTTGCTCGTCCACATTCTGCATCCCGATCCGGACTGCCTCCACCGCCGCGCGTTGCAGATCCATGTCGAGCGTCGTATAAACGTAATCGTCCTGCGGATCGTGGTCCCCCAGGCGGGCTTGCAGTTCATCGTTGACCAGGTCCAGAAAGTACTGCGAACTGAGCGAGTCCATGCCGCCGGTGTGCACCTGGAGGGGTGCATCGATCGCGCCGAGGTATTCGCGATCGGTTAGAAGCTTGTTCTCGCGCATCAGGTTTAGTACGCGGTTGCGGCGTTCCTGAACTCGATCCGGATAGCGGAACGGATTGTAGTAGCTGGGCCGCTGCACCATACCAGCCAGCGTGGCTGCCTCAGGTAGCGTCAACTGCGAGATGTCTTTACCGAAGTAGGCGCGGGCGGCCTCACCGAATCCGTTGATGCTGAATGTGCCGCGGCGCCCCAGATAGACCTGGTTTGCGTAGTATTCGAAGATCTGCTGCTTAGTCAGCATATGCTCCAGGTGCATGGTGATGAGCAATTCCTCGGCTTTGCGTTTCCAGTTCTTGTCTGGCGCAAGCCACAGGATGCGCGCCAGCTGCATGCTCAGGGTGGAGGCGCCCTGCTCCTTGCGTCCGGCCTTGAGATCGACGTACGCGGCTCTCAGAATGCGGAACGGATCGAAGCCGCCGTGGGAGAAGAAGTGCTTATCTTCCACGGACACCACCGCGCCAACTAGCGCGGGAGGGATTTCGGAGAACCTGACTAGCCGGCGCTTCTCGCGGTTACGATCCGACTGGTTGGCGATGAGCTGCGGCGGGAATTCGTATTCCCGGCGGTCGGTATTATCGTTCAGGAAAACGATGCGCGCAACCTTGCTATCGGCAACGCCGCCGGAAAACCGGATCACCGCGGGTTCCCGGTCCGCATAGGATTCACGCCCTGGGTAGATCGCGACCGCGTTCGGCTGTATGCCAAACGAGCCTACCGGATTGCTGCGCGACTCGCTGTAGCCGTTCTCGCGAAGATACCTGATGGCGTCGTCGAGGGAAAGGCGGTCGCCGACTGAAACGACGCGCGGTCCGGCAAAGATGTTCAGAGTTCCGGCGAATACTCCAGTCCTAAGGTTTTGTTCGGTCAGCCGAGCAAATTTGACATAGAAGCAAACGAAGACCGTCAGGGCCGCCGCTGCAAAAATGCCGGCGGCGATGAGCGCGACCCTGGCTATCCGGCCCGTATACCAGGCCGGAGGCTTTGGTTTGGGCTGTTGCGCTGCCGGGCTATGCGGCGGTTCTTCCGGCTCCGGATGGATCTCTGGATTTAAAATGCTGCTGATGTCCGCCACTTAACGGGATTCCTCCGGCGCTGTTTACAACGGCACGCCGGGGGCCAAGTTGCGGATGATAGCGGGAGATTAAATACGTTCTCGATCCAGCAGGGCCAGTGCCCGTTTGCACACATTCTCCACACTGAATCCGAGTTCACGCATCACCACCGGACCCGGAGCCGAAGCGCCAAACCGATCGAGCCCAATGACGTCACCCCGGTCGCCTACGTACCGATGCCATCCCTGCGTCACCCCTGCTTCGACCGCGAGCCGTGCGTGGAGTAATGGCGGCAATACCGAATCGCGATACGCCTCGGATTGGGCATCGAACAATTCCCAGCTCGCCATGGAAATGAGGCGAACCGGAACTCCCTGATCCTGCAATTTCTGTCCCGCTGCCACAATCAGGCCGACTTCCGATCCGCTCGCTATCATGATCAATCGCGGTTTCGCCTGAGGAGCGTCAGCCAGAATGTATGCTCCGTAACGAAGGCCTTCCGCCGAAGCATACGTTTTCCGGTCGAGTGTCGGCACATTCTGCCGCGTCAGTATCAGGGCCACCGGCCTGTCTCGCGTTTCGATCGCCACGCGCCACGCCACGGCCGTCTCGTTTGCGTCCGCGGGGCGGATGACGGTCAGCCGGGGGACCGCCCGCAAACTCGCAAGCTGCTCCACGGGTTGATGGGTTGGACCATCCTCACCCATGCCGATGCTATCGTGCGTGAAAACATAGACGACTGGCTTTTCCATCATGGCCGCGAGCCGGATCGCTGGCCGGAAGTAATCCGAGAAGGTCAGAAAGGTCGCGCCGAACGGCCGGATACCGCCATGGACAGCCAAACCATTCAGGATCGCCCCCATGCCGTGTTCACGCACCCCGAATTGCACATTGCGGCCGGCATAAGTCCAGCCGCCGCCAGCCGAACCTTGTATGTCGCCGACCGCCATTTCCGGGTTTTCGAAGTTACCTTCATCTTGCAGTTCGGTCTCGGTGGACGGATTCAAATCCGCGGAGCCGCCGATTAGGCCGGTCAGTTTCGATTTGAGGACATTCAGCACTTTTCCCGAAGCGACGCGCGTAGCCATACCCTTGGCGTCACCGGGAAATTGCGGAATGTTCGCATCCCAGCCTTGCGGCAATTCCTTGTTTATCAGCTGTCGTAGTTCAAGGGCGCGTTCCGGGAATTGCTTCTCGTAATCGGAAAACTGCGCGTTCCATTCCGCTTCCGCCTCGCATCCGCGGCCGATGGCGCGGCGAAAGTGCTCCGCGGCCTCGATTGGTACCAGAAACGGCGGCTCCGCCGGCCACCCGAGATTCTGTTTCGTCAGCTTCACTTCTTCCACGCCTAGGGGCGAGCCGTGCGCGGCAAAGGTGTCGTGCTTATGGGGCGAACCGTAACCAAGATGCGTCCGAACCAGGATAAGCGAAGGACGTCCGGTTTCCTCGCGGGCTGCGCGGATAGCGCGGTCGATGGCTTCCAGGTCGTTGCCGTCTTCCACCGATTGGGTGTGCCAGCCATACGCCGCGAACCGCCCGGCGCGATCTTCGGTGAAGGTGAGCTGCGTGGACGCCGCCAGTGTGATGCGGTTGTCGTCATACAAATAAATAAGCTTTCCGAGCTTCAGGTGGCCCGCGAGCGAAGCCGCTTCGGATGCCACGCCTTCCATGAGGTCGCCATCGCTGACCAGTCCATAAGTGAAATGATTGACGATCTCGAACCCGGGGCGATTGCAGCGAGCCGCCAGATAAGCCTCGGCGATAGCCATGCCCACTCCGTTGCCGAATCCCTGCCCGAGCGGGCCAGTGGTGACTTCTACCCCGGGGGCGATGTCGCGCTCGGGATGACCGGGAGTAATGCTGCCCCACTGCCGGAATTGTTTGATTTGTTCCAGAGGTAAATCGTAGCCCGTCAGGTGCAACAGGCTATACAGCAACATCGACCCATGGCCGGCCGACAGGACGAACCGGTCCCGATTGAACCAATGCGGATTGGCTGGATTGTGCCGCAGAAACCGGGTCCATAACACATACGCCATCGGCGCAGCGTCCAAGGGCAGCCCAGGGTGGCCGCTGTTGGCCTTTTGAACGGCGTCCACGGACAGGAAACGAATTGTGTTGATCGCCAGTTGGTCTAGTTGCGCCGCGTCAGTCGCGCTTCCTTTTGCTGGGTCCATTCTGTGGTTCTCCTTGCCGGATGCTGCCGTGCGCTGGCTGCAAGCGACACCGGGAATGGATCGGATTCGGCGTCGGCGGTTGCCCTATTTGCGCTGGAAGACGAGAGTGATCGTGGCGTGGTCCGGCCTTACAACATTTACCATCATGCTGCCATCCGCGGCAAGACTGTAGCTTTCGAGGGTAACCGCGCCGGATTGGGTGGTCGTCACCTTCAGGACATCGTGATCCCACCGGGCTTTGCTTTTGAGGTCTTTGCCGGTGTGAATCGTGGCATTGTTCTCGCTGTCGGTCATGTCCTTGTAGAAGTAGGTCTCGGTGGCGCCTGCGTACGTGAAATTGCGGGACACGGTGATGTTGCCCTGCCGCTCGTCGATCGTAACGGTGCCGGTTTGAACGACAGGCTGGCCGGCAAAATCGCTCTTGGTGGGCACCAGTGTCCAGGTGCCGTTCAAGGCAATGCGATCGCGCCCGAAGGCGGAGAACGGTAAGACGAGCGTCGTCAAGACGGCGCCGGCAATCGCAATAGTGGAACGTGTCCTCATGATTTCCTTGTAGATCCCGGAATGTCAGAGCACGCGTGCTACCGTTCACCTGAACCGCAGGGCGGGCGGGATCTGAGGATCTGGCGGGAGTTGGCGTGCCGGGCGGGTCTGGCGATTGGGCCGGCGGCGCAAAGCCTGCACTCCCTGGGGCGGATTCTGCACTGCGCCCCAGCGCGGCGGCATTTCCGGTAGGCTACGTGTCGATCAAAACCCCATGACGGTGGGCCATCGGCCTGCGGTTGGTCTCCCGGCCGTCCCTGCCAGACACGGGCCAACAACCGAAATTCGCCATGCGGCACATCGTTGCGCTAGAATGCTGAAATCTCTAGACTAGGGGAGTCTATTCGAACACATGCCAAACCTGCTCGCTCGGAAGCCGCTCACACTTCTGGTGGAGGAAGCCCGCGCCACAGGCGAACACAGTCTGAAACGCACACTCGGAGTCTTCCAGTTGACCGCCCTGGGGGTTGGCGCAGTCATCGGCGCCGGCATCTTCGTGATGGCCGGGTTGGGGGCTCACTACGCCGGACCGGGGCTGATGTTGTCCTTCGTCCTTTCGGGATTGGGGTGCGCTTTCGCAGCGCTTTGCTATGCGGAATTCGCGGCCATGATTCCCCTGGCAGGCAGCGCCTACACCTATGCTTATGCCACGCTGGGCGAGATCTTCGCCTGGATCATCGGCTGGGACCTGACCCTCGAATATGCCATGGGAGCGAGCACGGTTTCCTCCGGCTGGTCGAACCATTTCATTGAACTTCTCAATATCTTCCGTCTAAAAATGCCGCTCTGGCTGGCGTACGACCACTGGACGGCCCTGCGCACCGCGCAAGTTACCATTGCCCGCCAGATGGCGCAGGCTGCCGATGCGTCCCTCGTGCCGGGGACTCAGGCATTCATGGAGAAAGTCTCATCCATCCTCGCCGCGCGTTCTCCCGAACTGATCGAGCGGGCGCACGATCTGCTGAACGCACCCCGTCTTTTTGGCGCCGAGATCGGCTTTAACCTGCCGGCCTTCCTGATCGCGCTCGCGATCACGGCCATCCTGGCTGTCGGTATCAAAGAGAGTGCGCAGTTTAACGCGGTCATCGTCACCATCAAGGTGTCCGTGGTACTGTTCGTCATCGCCCTCGGCGTCACCTACATCAACAAAACGAACTGGGGCTCCGACTGGACCACTTTTGCGCCTTTCGGCTTCTCCGGTATCGGCGCGGGGGCCGCTTATATATTCTTCGCCTACATTGGATTCGACGCCGTCTCGACCACCGCGCAGGAGGCCAAGAACCCGCAACGCGACTTACCGATCGGGATTATCGCTTCGCTGCTGATCTGCACCGTCTTGTACATCGCGGTGGCGGCGGTGCTTACCGGTATGGTGCCCTGGCGCGAAGTGAATATCGAGGCGCCGGTGGCGCGCGCATTTCTCGACCGCGGGCTGACCGGCGCCTCGCACGTGATTACGCTGGGCGCTTTGGCAGGTCTTACCAGCGTGATGCTGGTGATGCTGCTGGGCCAAACCCGCGTGCTTTACTCCATGGCCAACGATGGATTGCTGCCGAAGCGTTTCTTCGCCGAAATCCACCCCAGGTTCAGAACTCCCTGGAAGAACACCATACTGGTCGGCTCGCTGGCTGCGGTCGTCGGCAGCCTGACCCCCATCGACGACATCGGCAAGATGGTCAACATCGGTACGCTGCTGGCTTTCGTCATCGTCTGTGTCTCGGTGCTGGTACTGCGGCACAGCAACCCGGCCCAGCCACGCCCATTCCGCACGCCGTGGGTACCGCTTGTTCCCATTCTCGGCGTCCTGTTTAACGGATACATGATGTACAAACTTGGATGGGTCAACTGGGCGCGCCTGATAGGATGGTTGCTTATTGGGCTAGTTGTGTACTTCTCCTATGGCCGCAAACACAGCCGGGTTCAGGCCGCCCTTAAGTAGCGCCGAGCGGCCGGCTTCTCCACATGGTCGATGACCAGGATGTCTACACGCCGTCAAGGTCTCACTTTTGAGAGTGCGGCGGATATTGAATAATACGATTGTTCGACACCAAGGTTCGAACTCCGGATGTCTCGACGAATGCAGTGCATGGGGTGACGACAAGGTTATTGGTAAAGGTTGTGTCGCTTGCTGCAGGACCTATAACGATGTTAGTTTGACATGGATGTACCGGCGTCTCAGTTTCGGACATTGTCGGTTCCGGCCGAGTCGGATCGACCGCTTTTAACGATAATTGTGGTTTGCGTTTGGACTTACTTGTGCGCGAAGGAGTGTTAATTGCGGGCGGGCGTGTTTCCGCAATCAGTTGCAGATCGTGGGCAGGAATCGTGTGCCTGCTCGCTCCCACTCCAGCCGCACTCTCGGCGGCCGATCTCCAGTATATGCATATGATGCACCGAACGATACAAACACTGCCAGAATAACTCCTAAACCAACCGTGAAGCGCAGTCTCCCACACTCGGGATACGAGGCCCGTTTGGTTCGCCTGAGAATGTCCACGCAAAACAGGATTGAGAGCAGCAGGCTGATCCACGAAATCGACATAGTGTGGATGTTAGCCTGCTCAAGGGCGACTTTGATAAGCATAACCACGAGTCCTGCCTCAAACGAAATAATATGGTGTTGATATTTATTCGTGCTTTGATCCATATGGCCTCCAGTGCTCACAGGGATAAATCGGCTGGATACAGCATGGCTTTAGAGGCCAGTTGCGCATATCATCGGCCAACATGAATCGAGCTTAATGAAAATGTGCGACTCCGCGGCCGCGCCCGCCGGCTGCGCCTCCACCCGCCCCACCTTCACAATCACGCCATCCTGATTCTGCAGCACGCCATCGATCAACAAAAACGGTCCTCCTATCACCACCAGCTTATAACGGTCGTAAGTGGACGGCTCGATGATAGCGTTCATCACTCCGGTTTCGTACCGTCGGCCTGAAGGATCACAGAGAATGGCGTGAAGATCTCGTGCGCGTTGCTACTGAGTGTGAACGGCGGATGGACCACGCCCGGTCGATGGAGGAGCAGAGAATTCGCATGGAATCCGCAGACGAACGTTTGGAGCAGATCACAGTCAAGCTGGATCGCATAGCCGACCTGCTTCTTCCGGGATCGATCTTCAGACGCTCGCTAATCGTGATGACCGATGGCCGGCGTTCAGGCCGAAAGCGGTAGAACTTCCCGTTCAATCCGCTTCCTGAGGGCATCCTCAGCCACTGCCAAATCGTACTTCGACTGAAGATTCATCCACATCTGGGCAGAGGTACCGAAGTAGCGGGCAAGCCGTAGGGCCGTATCGCCCGTAATGCCCCGTTGTCCTTTCAGGATGCCTCCAATCCGGTTCGCGGGAACCCGTAGGGCCATTGCGACGGCGTTTGGCGTCAGGCCGGCTTCGTTGAACAAATCCTGCAAGACCTCGCCCGGATGAATTGGCGGCAGCCGTTTCTCTTTAGTGTGGGCCATGTCCGTACTCCTTATTTTCTAGTGATAATCCACAATTTCGACGTCGTGAGCATCCCCATCCAGCCATGCGAAACAAATCCGAAACTGATCGTTGATCCGAATACTGTACTGACCCCGGCGATCTCCTTTAAGCGCTTCCAGCCGGAGGCCCGGGAGCCGGAGATCTTCGAGCGAGGTCGCTGCATCCAGAAGCTCCAGCCGGATGCGCGCGGTCTTTTCAATCGACTGAAATCTTCGGCAAATTGCCGGCCCAAAAGCCGGGAGACATCTTTATCCCGGCAGGAACGGATCATATGCTTTATATATTACAACATCCGTATAGCTGTTCAATGAAAGTTGTGCGACTCCGCGGCCGCGCCCGCCGGCAGCGCCTCCACCCGCCCCACCTTCACAGAAATCACGCCGTCCTGATTCTGCAGCACGCCATCGATCAACAAAAACGGCTCTCCGACCACCGCCAGCTTATAACGGTCGTAAGTGGACGGCTCGATGATAGCGTTCATCACTCCGGTTTCGTCCTCCATGCTCAGGAACACAAATCCTTTCGCCGTCCCAGGCCGCTGCCGCACAATCACCGATCCCGCAATGCGCACTAGCCGGCCATGCGGAACGCGTGCCAGATACGCCGCCGGAGTCACTCCCAGCGCCTGCATCTCCATTCGCCGGTAGGCCATGGGATGCCGGCCGATAGTTACTCCCGTGCCGCGGAAATCGGAAGTCAGCCGCTCTTCGACAGTCATGCGCGCGAGCGGCGACGCACCCTCGGCCGCTTCGATCCGCTCCAACAATGGACCCACCGGCCGCACCGCGCGCTCCGCCGTCCACAGCGCGTCGCGCCGGTGTATTTGTTGCAGCGGATTCAGCGCGCCGACCTCCGCCAGCATTTTCATTTCGTCTTTGCGCAACTCCGGGACGCGTAGCGCCAGATCGTCCACGCTGGTGAAGGGGTGCGCTGTTCGCGCGCGCACTATGGCTTCGGCTACGGGTTGGCGCATCCCGCGGACGTAGCGAAATCCCAGGCGAAGATGGAGCGAGCTGCGGGCCTGCTCCACAACTTGTTCTATCGTGCAGGGCCAGTCGGATTTGGTGACATCGACTGGAAGTACCCGCAGGCCGTGGCGCTGGGCGTCTTTGATCAAGATCGATGGGTGATAGAACCCCATCGGCTGATTGTTCAGCAAGGCTGCAGTGAATGCAGCAAGATAGTGACACTTGAGATACGCGCTGGCATACGCAATCATGGCGAAGCTGGCAGCGTGCGATTCCGGAAATCCGTATAGCGCGAACGAAGTGATGGCCAGCACGATCTGATCCTGCATGCCGCCGCTTATGCCGTTGCGGCCCATGCCTTCGCGCAGCTTCGCCTCGATTTCCTTCATGCGTTTTTCGGAGCGCTTGAAACCCATGGCGCGCCGCAACTCCTCCGCCTGGCCGCCCGTGAAGCCCGCCACAATCATGGCCATGCGTAGTAGCTGCTCCTGGAACAGCGGCACGCCCAGCGTCCGCTGCAACACCGGCTCGAGCGATGGATGCAGACAGTCTGCCATCTCCCGCCCCTGCCGCCGCCGTAAATAAGGATGCACCATCTTGCCCACGATCGGCCCCGGCCGGATGATGGCCACCTGCACCA
This sequence comes from Bryobacteraceae bacterium, assembly GCA_035511215.1. GTDB lineage: Bacteria > Acidobacteriota > Terriglobia > Bryobacterales > Bryobacteraceae > Bog-159. The sequence continues at coordinate 22,982 of DATKFU010000259.1, forward strand.
CGATGTCGTAGAAACGCGCCGGCCGCAGCCGCGGCAAACAGGACATCTGCGCACGGCTCTCCACCTGGAACATGCCGATGGTGTCCGCTTTTTGCAGCGCGCCATACACCGCCGGATCGTCCGCCGGCAAATGCGCCAGGTCCACCTCTTCGCCGTACGATTCGCGGATGCGCTCCAGGCACTCCTCAATGGCCGCCAGCATCCCCAGCCCCAGTAGATCCACCTTGACAATGCCCATGTCGGCGCAGTCTTCTTTGTCCCACTCGACCACCACGCGCCCGGGCATGGTGGCCGGCTCCAGCGGCACCACCGAATCCAGTTGTCCCTGGCAGATCACCATGCCGCCGGAATGCTGCCCCAGGTGCCGCGGCAGATCCTGCACGGCCTGGTACAGCTCCATGAATTTGCGTATGCGCGGATTTGTCAGGTCCAGGCCTGCGTCGCTGAAATGCCGCTCGGGCGTGTCGCTGGGGTCCTTCCATTCCCACGCCCGTACCAGGCTCGACAGGCGATCCAGCGTCACCATCTCGAAGCCCAGCGCCTTGCCCACCTCGCGCGCCGCCGATTTCCCGCGATACGTAATCACGTTGGCCGTCATAGCCGCGCCCAGCTTGCCGTAGCGCTCGTAGACATACTGTATGGCGCGCTCGCGTTGATCGCCGCTGGGCAGGTCCAGGTCGATATCCGGCCATTCGCCGCGCTCTTCCGAGAGGAAACGTTCGAACAGCAGATCCATGCCCACCGGGTCCACCGCCGTGATCCCCAGCGCATAGCACACCGCGCTGTTGGCCGCCGAGCCGCGTCCCTGTGCCAGGATGCCGTGGTCCCTGCAGAAATTCACGATGTCCCACACGATCAGGAAATAGCCCGCCAGCGCCAGCTTTTCGATCAGCGCCAGCTCGCGTTCGATCTGTAGCCGCGCTTTCTCGTGATACGGCCTGTAGCGCCGCCGCGCGCCTTCATCCGCGCGTTTGCGCAGGAACGACGCCATAGTCTCGCCTTCCGGCACAGGATAGCGTGGAAATTCGTAGCCCAGATCCGCCAGCGTGAATTGGAGGCGCGACGAAATTTCCGCGGTATGCGCGATGGCCTCCGGCAGGTCCGCGAACAGCCGCGCCATCTCCGCGCCCGATTTGACATATCGTTCCGCGTTGGGCGTGAGCAGCCGTCCGGCGGTTTTGAGCGTCACTTTTTCGCGCACGCAGGTAAGCACGTCCAGCACTTCCCGCTGCCGCGGTTGGGCGTAGCAAACGCCATTAGTGGCCACCAGCGGAATGCCCAGACGGCGCGCCTTTTCGACAATGGCATGGTTGCGGGCCTCCTCATGGCGGTCCATGTGCCGCTGCAATTCGGCAAATAGATTCCGCTTCCCGAAAATCCCCACCAGCGTTTCGTCGATATCCGGCGTGATGCAGATCAGCCCCTGTGCGAACTCCGCGATCTCATCCAGCGTAGCGGCGCCTTCGCTTTTCTTGGCGCGCAATTTCATGCGCGTCACCAGCCGGCACAGGTTCCGATAGCCCTCGCGGTTTTCGCACAACAGCGGATAGCGCCGGCCGTTGGTGCAGGTAATCTCGGAGCCGATGTGCGCGCGCATCCCCGTCTTCTTCGCCGCCATGTGAAAGCGCGGCGCGCCGTACACACCGTCCCGATCGAGCAAAGCCATGGCCGGAATGCCCAGATCGTTGCAAGCGGATACCAAGTCTTCGGGCACCGACGCGCCCTGCAGAAAACTGAACGCCGATCGCGCATGCAGTTCCACGTACGGTCCGGCCAGCTTCTCAGTCATAACAACCATCCACAAACCATCGCCCTTGCTCGCAATAAATCCGATAAAGCGCGCCATCGCTCAGCCCGATATCCCATTCATCGCGCGCCCAGGGATCGTGAGTCCACCAATCTCCGGATGTTCGCCACGGCCCCGCAGAGCCAACTACGTGCCCGCGCACGCCATCCGCATGAACATGCACCGGCTGCCCGGAAGCCATCTGCACTCGCGCCGCCCGCGCCGGCCGTATCGCCCGCAGTATCTGTCTCCGCGCCGCCGTATCTCCGCGTCTGCGGGTCTCCGCGTCTCCGTATCTCCGCATCGCAAACGCCCCCGGCCGATGCGTATCCAGCAACTCCGGCGATCCCACGCTCCCCTCGCCTACCAGCGCTTTCAACCGCGCCAGTGTCAGCTCCAATTTTTCCGGCTCGGGCGCGATAGGAATAAATAAGCCAGTCTGCGCCGCGCGCGGCTTGGCCGGCTCCGCTTCCAGCCATACCTTCACCACCGGCGACGGCGGCGGATGCGCGCCCAGATCCAGATCCAGCAGCTTCAAAAACGCTTTGGTGTCCAGCATGGGAACCGGAAAACGCAGCGTGCGCGCATGCTCGCCCCGATTTTCCAGCTGCAACCGCAACCGCAATTCATTGGTGGCCAGGCCGTGCGATGCCAGGCGCGCGCGCAAACCATTCAGCAGTTGCGCCAGCACGAACATCAGCGGCTCCAGCAGCTCCAGCGGATATTCCAGTTCCACCTCTTCTTCAAAATGCAAAGGCTCTCGAACGGGCGCCAGCGGCCGGTCGCCCGCGCCGCGCGCCAGTTTGTGCAAGCGCAACCCCTCCGGGCCGAGCCGCTCCGCCAGACCCAATTCCGGCAGCGCGGCCAGATCGCGAAACCGCCTGATGCCCCAGCGTTCCAACGTCTCCTGCATCTCCGGCGTAGGTCCCAGCAACGTGAGCGGCAGGCTGCCCAGATACTTGGCCTCATCGCCGTAGGGAATCACGCTCACGCCCGCAAACCCGCGCGCCGCATGCACCGCCGTATCCAAATTGGCCGCGATCGCCGCGCTGGCTTGCAAGCCCCGTTCCACGGCGCGGCGCGCCAGGACCGCCGCGATCTGCTGGGGCAAGCCATGGATGCGCTCCAGCCCGTCGGCATCCAGCGCAACGGTGTCCGCGGCGGTCTGCTCCACCAGCGGCGAAAATTCCTGCGCCAGCCGCAACAGCTTTTCTGAATCGCCAGGCGTGGCGTGGATCGCCGCAAACATAAATCCCTACCAGCGCGATTCAAAAGATGCCGCAATCGCCGGCACGGGCTTGCGCCGGTCCGCATGCACCCGGATGCCGCGCAGCAAGCGATTGTGGGGCAGGATCGCAGCCTGCGCAGGGCACCCTGCCCCGCTCTTCAGCGAGTGCAACTCGTCCCCTGCCGCTGACCAAACCGCCCGCTCCCGCCGCATCTCCAGCGTGAGCGAAGCGCAGGTCTTGGCATGCGGCTGCTGCTCCACCACCAGCAACACTGTGGGCGTATGCTCCACGGCGCGGCGCAGACGGAACCAGGAGGTCATCGAAATGCGCCGCGCGGTAATCACAGGCGTATCCGCCAGATCCATCACCACCAAGCCGAATCCCCCGCCCTGCACCAGCAGATCCGCGGCTTTCAACGCATGCTCGGCATTGCCGCCGCAGCGCACCCATAGGAGCCGCTCCAGCCGCACGCCAACCGCCGCGGCCGATGCCGGATCGAATGCGTCGCTCGCATCCACCAACGCGCACACATTCTCGCGGCTGGTGGATTGAGCCATGGCCGCCAGCATTAGGCTGGTCCGTCCCGAAGATGCCGGACCGTAGAGCTCGGTCAAACACCCCTGCGGAAGGCCACCGACAGCCGCATCCACTTGGGCCACACCGGTCGGACAGACCTCTTGTCCGGCCACTTTGAATTCGAAATCCCGGCCCAGCGCCACGGCGGCCATATTCTCTTTTTGTTCGCCTTAACCGTAATTATGCAGAATGCCGGGCCGGGTGTCAAGGTGGAGGGTAAACAGGTAGAGGCAAAGAGTGTGAGCATCCGTCGACTGGGCAAGGCCGCGCCTGCCCCTGTTACCGGTTCACGGCGGCAGCCGGACCAATTCCTTTTGCAGTAGCTCTCGCGAGTCCTTCCACTGAGGGAGTTCGGTTGGCCGTTCGGAGCAACTCCTGTTCGAACGCTGTGGCAGCCTCCGCCGGCATGCCTGCGTCCAACAAGACCTCTCCGTAAAACTCCAACGCCGGTTTGATCGGCTCCGGGGGCCCTGACGGCGCGGCCAGAGTCGATTCGATATCGGCCGCCTGCCTGGCTAGGCGCACCGCCTCCGGCTTTCGTCCACGCGCCAGTTGAACCGCCGAGGATACTTCATTCTCCATGATGGCGATGGGCTTCGCGGCGTAAGCGTCGCCGGACGATTCCATGCTTTGCCGCATCGCGCTAAGCCTGACTCGGGCCAGCTCGGCCTGGTCCGGGTCGGCAAGTTTTGCGGCGCTCAGGCCGGCGATGAAGATCCATGCCCCTTGTCCCGCGTAACGCATACCCCCGCCAGGCATGCCGGGCATCGGCTCGTGGCCGGCCGGAGCGTCCGTCGAACCCTCCAGCGGGATCCTCTCCCACTTGCCGGTCTCAAGGATGTAACGCGCGAGCATGGTGTGGTATTGCTGGGAGACGTTCTTGTTCTGGGGATTCCGATCGGCGGCCTGCTTGGCGAGATCCACGTTTCCGCGCGCTTCTTCGAACTTTCCGAGCATCAAGTTCGCGTACTCCAGCCACGACAGCGTATGAAAATCCTCTCGCCCTTCCGGGAGGTGCATGCGCGCGATCAGGTCCACGGCAGCCTTATAAGCTACGATATTGCAGTCGGCCACGTCCTGCCACATGCCGAGCTGGACGAAAATGTGCGACGGCATATGCAGGGCGTGGGGCGCGGCTGGCGCGATCTTCGCATACATTCGCGCCGCCGGCAGCGCGAGAATCGCGTGATCGGGATCGTCGAACGCGTGGATGATGAAGTGCGCGGCCCCCGGATGGTTCGGGTTTTCCTGAAATACCTTCAGGGCAATGGAAGCCGCAAGCGCCTGCCGCCGGAACCCTTTATCCGTTGGACGGACGGCGCCGAGCAGCGAGAGCGCATAAAAGATCGCGATCTCGTGATCGTCCGGCCACCGGCCGTACATCCGCGCCATCGTCTCGGAGTATGCGTTGTCCCGCGCCAGTTTGTCTCCGGGAGCGTAGAATAGACGATTCACGGCTTCCAGATAAGCCTTCTCCTTTTCCGTATGCGCTTTCGCGAGGCGGCCATCGAGTGCGGGCGCCAACCGCTCTAACGCTTTTCTGGCTGCCGACAGGTCGAGTTGCGCCCACAGCGGATGGTTGTAACTCATAGCTTCGCCCCAGTAAGCCAGCGCGAACGTCGGATCGAGCTGCTGCGCCTGCCGGAATGCTTCTGCCGCTTCGTCAAACTCGAAGCTGTGCAGGTCTTTGACTCCCTCGATAAATTTCGGCTGCGCGGCTGCGTTGCCGGACGTCGGAAAGGCGATACTCCCGAGTTCCTGCGCATTCATATCGGCCCCCGTGAACGCAACGCCCGCCACAATCAACCCGCCGGCGCAAAACCACAATCTCCGCATATGGCCCCCCTTTCGCGCGCAGATGTTCCCAGGTTTGCGCCTGCAAGGGCGAGGAACAAACCACATCATTCTGCGGCGTTATCCATTATGCCGCAATACAACAATTCTTATCTCGATGCGGTACCTTTCACCCACGACGCTCCACGACAGCCCGCCCGAAATGCATTACAATATGTCCTTGGGCCACTTGCAACTATGTTGCAGACACTGATCATCACGCTACGCGAAGGCGTCGAGGCCGCCCTGGTGGTCGCCATCGCCATCGCCTACCTTCGCAAAATCGGCCGCCGCGACCTGCTGCCCGCCGTGCACCGTGCCTTCGGAACCGCTGTTATTGCTAGCTTTGGGTTCGCCTGGCTGCTCTCCCGGCTGGGCCTCGGTGAAGACGCCTACGAGGGTTGGGCGCTCCTGGTCAGCGCCGTCTTCGTGCTCTCGATGGTGCTCTGGATGAACCGCCACGCGCGCGGCATGAAGGGCGATATTGAAACTCAGTTGCAACAACGAAGCAGCGCAGGCAGCCGCTGGGGCATCTTCCTCTTCGTTTTTCTGATGGTCTTCCGCGAGGGCGTCGAGACCGTCTTGATGCTGACCGCTGTCAAGTTCGATACCTCCGGAGTACTGGATATTGCAGGGGTAGCGCTCGGATTGGGTCTCGCCATCCTGTTCGGAGTCAGTTTCGTGCGCGGCACCATCCGCATCGATCTACGCAGCTTCTTCCGTATGACCACCGTCATCCTGATGGTCATCGTGGTGCAACTGGTTATCACTGGGCTACATGAACTGTCGGAAAGCCAGGTGCTGCCCAGCAGCCGCGAGGAGATGGCTTTGATCGGCCCCATCGTCAGCAACGAGGTCTTCTTCTTTGTGGCTATTCTGGCGCTGGCGGGAACCATGCTGCTGATGGAATATCGCAAGCGGCGCGCACCCGCGCTGGAGGGCTTGCAAGGCGCGGCCCTGCGCAAAGCCCGCTGGACGGTGCAGCGCGAGCGCTTATGGATGACCGCATCCTGCCTGGCCACAGGGCTATTTATCTTGAGCATCACCGCGGAATTCATTTACGCCAAATCCACGACGGAGTTATCCGCCGCTATTCCGGTTTCCGTCGTGAACGGCGAGGTGCGCATTCCGGTGGCCTCGGTGAACGACGGCAACCTGCACCGCTTCGCCATTGAGCAGGCTGGCGTGCATGTGCGCTTCATCGTCATCCGCCGCCCCGACCAATCGCTGGTGGCCGCGTTCGACGCCTGCCAGATTTGCGGCAATCAGGGCTATTATCAGAAAGGCCCCAACGTGATCTGCAAGAATTGCGCTTCCGCTATCTTTATTCCCAGCATCGGGGTGCACGGTGGATGCAATCCTATCCCGATCGCCTCGCAGGTGCAAGGCGATCAATTGGTGATCCCCGGCGACAAGCTGATTCCGGGCGAGAAAATCTTCCGCAATCCTAGTTAGCCGCATGTTCCTCCGCTTCGTCAGCCAATCGATCCGCCGGTCGCCGCGCCGCAAGGCCATGACCGTGGCGGCGGTAGCAATGGGCACGGCGGTGGCCACAGCTATGCTTGGCGTGATGCTGGATATCGGCGATCGCGTGAATCGTGAAATGCGCAGCCTGGGCGCCAACCTGATGGTGACCCCCAAGGCGCAGTCGCTGCCGGTCGAGATTGGCGGCATCAGTTATCGTCCGGTGTCCAGCCAGGACTACATTCCGGAAGATCAGGTGCAGAAAATCAAATCCACCTTCTGGCAACTGAACATCACCGGGTTCGAGCCTGTGCTTAAAGCCGTAGCTTCGTTGAGTGGACGGAACGTGCCCGTGGAAGGCGTATGGTTCCGGCGCGGGCTTCGCGGCGCGGACGGTTCCGCGCTGGAAGCCGGCCTGCGCACCGTCAACGGCAAGTGGAAGGTCGACGGTTATTGGATCGACGATCGCGACCGCAACGACGACAAGCTGGATGCAATGGTGGGCGGCGCCGTGGCCCGGCGGCTCGGCGTAAAACCTGGCGATACGCTGCAACTCTTCGGCCAGCAGTTCACAGTGTCGGGTGTCATATCGACGGGCGGTGAAGAAGAGGACCGCATCTTCATCCGCCTGGAAGTCTTGCAGCGTCTGGTGAACCGGCGCAACCAGGTGGATGCCGTGCAGGTGGGCGCGCTCACCAAGCCCGAGGACGATTTCGCGCGCAAAGATCCCGCCAAGATGACGCCTAAGGAATACGACCGCTGGTATTGTACGCCGTATATCAGCTCCATCGCGCACCAGATCGAGGAAGTGCTGCCCATGGCCGCCGCCCGTCCCATCTGGCGCGTGGCCGATAACGAAGGCAAGGTGCTGGACAAGATTCGCGGGCTGATGATGCTGATCACGTTGGCGGCACTGGCCTCGGCCGGCCTGACGGTCTGGAGCGTGATGGCCACCACGGTGCTCGAACGCCGCGGAGAGATCGCCATCATGCAGGCGACTGGCGCAGGCAATGGGCTGGTGGCGGCGTTGTTCTCGACCGAGGTAGCGCTGGAGGGCGCGATCGGCGGGCTGATTGGATCGTGGGTGGGCCTGTTGCTGGCCGCATGGGTAGGCCGTGCGGTATTTCAGACTGCGCTCGAAACGCCGGCCATGCTGGGCCCGGTGGTAGTGGGCGCTGCGGTGTTGGCCGCGGTCGCCGGTGCGGCCCAACCCTTGCGGCGTGCGCTGCTGCTGGAGCCTGCTGTCGCCTTGCGGGGAGGCGAGTGACGATGTTCGAACGGCCTGGGAGGTCGCCGCAGGCTGGGAGCCTGCCTCATATAGGAGGCTGGTAATGTTCTGGACGTTCGTGCTGCGTGCGGTGCAGTTCCGTAAGCGGCGCCTGACCCTGGCTTTTGCGGCTCTCGCCGTGTCCGCCACGCTGGCCACTGCGCTGTTCTCGGTTTATTCCGATATCGAGCGGAAGATGCGCGTGCAGTTCCGCGGTTTCGGCGCGAACATCGTCATCGCACCGTCCGGCGGCGAAGAAACTGTCCCGTTGACCGCCGTCGCGCTGGCCGAACGGCAGGGCGCCGTGGCTGCGCCGTTCATCTACAGCGTGGGGCGCGTGGAAAGCGAACCGGTGGTGGTGGCGGGCACAGACTTCCGGCGCGCCGGCCCCCTTACCAATTACTGGCGCGTGGATGGCTCGCGCGCCGCGGGGCCGGGGGAATGCCTGGTGGGCGCCAACGTGGCCGCGCACTTCCGCCTGAAGCTCGGCCAGAAGCTGGAACTGGAAGGTGTGCCCTGTACCATCCGCGGCGTAGTCTCCAGCGGCGGCGCAGAAGACGCGCAGGTTATCGTCCCGTTTGACATCGCGGCGCATTTGGCCGGCTTTCCCGAAGGGGGCAAAGCCGCGGCCAGCCTCGTGCAAGTGCGCGCCGATGGCGAACGGTTGGCGTCCGTGCAGGCCGCCCTGGCAAAGCAGCTACCTGGCGCCGATGTGCGCCTGCTGCACGCCGTGGCCGAAACCGAAGCCAACGTGGTGCTGAAGATCCGCTCGACTCTGTTTCTGCTAACGGCTCTGATCCTGGCCATCACCACCCTGTGCGTTAGCACGAACTTCAGTGCGCTGGTGCTCGAGCGCAGCAAGGAAATCGGAATCCTGAAAGCCATCGGCGCCGCCGAGAAAAAGATCGCCGCATTGTTCCTGTCGGAGTCGCTGATTCTGGGCGTAGGCTCCGCAGCCGCGGGGTACGGGGTGGGACTGTTTGTAGCCTGGTGGATCGGGCGCCAGATCTTTCCCGAATCGGCCGCCGCCGGCATAGGTGTAGACTATGGCGTGTTCCTGCCGGTAACCGGGGTGACGCTGGCAATGGCCACGGCCGCTACACTGGCCGCGGCGGCGCGCATCTGGCGCATCAAGCCGGCCGTGACTTTGCGCGGAGAATAGAAGCAATGGCATTCGTCGAACTGGAAAACGTCACGAAGGCATACGATAGCGGTTGGGCCGCGCCGGTAAAGGCGCTCGATCGCGTAAGCTTCACCGTGGAGGCCGGCCAGTGGATCGCCATCATGGGCCCATCCGGCTCAGGCAAGACGACGCTGCTAAATATCCTGGGCTGTCTGGACCAGGCCACCGAGGGCGCGGTGCGCATCGATTCCGTGGACACTTCCACTTTGACGCGCGCCGAGTTGGCCCGCTTTCGCGCCGAAACGGTGGGCTTCGTCTTCCAGCAATTCCACCTGATACCGCATCTGACCGCGCTCGAAAATGTGATGCTGGCGCAATACTTCCACAGCATGACGGACGAACCGGAAGCCCGCCGCGCGCTGGACCGCGTGGGCTTGACCGACCGCGCGAGCCATCTGCCTTCGCAGCTCTCGGGCGGCGAGCAACAGCGCGTGGCCATCGCGCGGGCCCTGGTAAACGATCCCAAGATCATCCTGGCCGACGAGCCTACCGGCAACCTGGATGCGGCCAACGAGCAGATCGTTCTGGAGCTTCTGGCCGAGTTGCACCAGCAGGGCCGCACCATCCTGATGGTGACGCACGACGAACAGGTGGGCCGTTGTGCCGACGTCCGCCTCGACCTGGAACACGGACGCATCGTCGAGACCACGCATTTCAGCATGGAGGTGAATCAGGATTTCGACGAGGTGCTGGAACAGTTATGGGCGGCGCGCGAACGCACCTTCCACGAGGAGCCGGAGCACTTCACGGCCGCACAGCAGCGCAAGGTCTGCGCCATGATGGCGCGCATCGGATTGGTGGAGTTGCGCGGCGGCGACGTGGTCTTCACGCAGCGTGGCGAAGAGCGGGCGCGCAGCGTAATCCGCCGTCACCGGCTGGCCGAGCGCCTGTTCATGGACGTGCTGGCCATCCGCGATGAGGGTTCCATCGAGAAGAACGCCTGCACATTTGAGCATATTCTGAGTCCCGAGGTCACCGATCGGATCTGCACATTTCTCGGCCATCCGCGCACGTGTCCGCATGGCAGCCCGATTCCGGAGGGCGATTGCTGCCTGGAGTCTCAAGCTTCCCCTAGCCGCGCTGTAGAAACTCTCGCCGGGGCTAAGTGACATCATTTTCGTCCGTCTTTCAGTTCGATTCGACGACAATTCTGAAAGATTTCGAGCCAATGGGCCTATTTTGGTTACTTGCGGCCAGAAACCTCCAAAAAATCTTGATAAGAATTTTGTGCGTTTGAATGCGAACCGGGGTATACCACTTCAGATTGTACGTCTAGATTGCCAGATTCTGAACGATCCCTTCGCACGGCGGCAACGCCCTCGAGGGCCACGAGCGCACGAGTAATCTACTTGAGAAATCGTTGCCGGTCGATCACGCGACCGAAAAAGGGGTTCAGTGTGCCTTCAGCCTTTTTCGTGGGTGGAGGCCGCATTGACAAGGAGTGCGGGCCCGTCGGGCCGCGCCCGAGTGGACAGCTCGCAGCGCTAGGTCCTAGCTATGTCAAAGGGCACGGTGGATTACACGAACCTGCAAGCGTTCGACGGCCGCCAGCGGTATCCGCTGAGCCATAGGGTAATCACGTGGCGAATCGAACATCCACCGGACAATCTGGACGACCATTTCGGATAGCGGTCGGATGGCCAGTCGCTGACTTGATCCGTGGTCCACGACGACGATCCCACGAAATGCGTCTGCGACGAAGGCCACGAATTCGTACTGCAACGGGCGCGTTAAGACAAGGCCAACCAACGACCGAACTTCCCGCGCCCTCCGCGGTAGCGTGGAGACAAGATGGATCGAGTCCTTAGCCTCACAACCTTCGACGAAGAGCAGTCTCATAACTCCTCGCTCGAATACTGGTTGAGCCGCCCTCCCGAGGAGCGCATCGCGGAAGTGGAGCGATTGAGGCGGGAATACCTGGCCCTTCAAGGGAACGGACCCGATGGACCTTCACCGCGACTTTGCAGATCTTTGCTCGTTGTTGAATGCGAATTGCGTTGATTTCATGATCGTGGGTGGCTATGCTGTGGCTTTCCATGGCGCGCCGCGGCTCACCGCCGCTCGAGATGTGCTTCACCAACGCCGCATCCTGCAATTGGGGCGTCAGCCTGTGCAGATCCACGTGATGACATCCATTTCCGGCGTCAACTGGCACTCGGCATGGGATTCCAGGCGGCCCGGTTTTTGTGCGGACGTACCGGTATTCTTCATCGGCCGGGACGCTCTCCTAGCCAACAAGCAAGCAGCGGGTAGGGCCAAGGATCTGGCCGATGTGGAAGCGCTACGCCCGCCCCATCAGTCAAGCAAAGATATATCATGATCGACCGCCGTTCTTTCCTCGCATTCGGAGCTTCCGCGACTGCCGCCGTGGCGCAAGCCCCGTCCTCTCCCGCCGCGGAAGAAGCCGCCAAACCCGCGCCGCCGTTCGACGACCCCGACTTTGGCTTCACTGCCCAGATTGCATTGGGCGCGTCTTACTATGGTGGAGGCAATCCCGGCAAGCTGCTGGCCATCGTCTCGCGGATCAAGGCGGGAGATTTCGAGTCCGCCTGGCAGGCCTACCACGATGCTGGCGTGGAATCGCGCGGACCATGGCAGCGCAGGCTGCCGCCAAGCGCCACAACGTGAGCGCCCGCGAGGCGTACCGGTGGGCCGCCGGCTATTTTAGCCACGCGCTGCGCTTCCTGGATGGCACTAAAGACCGCGAGCGGATGCCGGGCTGCTGGCAGGAATATGACGCCTGTTGGTCCGCCGCCGGAGCCTTGTTCGATCCGCCGGTGGAGCGCTTGGAGATACCGTATGAAGGCGGCGGTCTAACGGGGTGGTTCTTACGCGTCGACGGGACGCGCCGCCGCAGGCCGCTGGCGATCCTCAACACCGGCGCGGACGGCCTGGAAACCAGCATGTATGTCTTGGGCGGCGCTGGCGCCCTGGCACGCGGTTACAATTGCCTCATCCTCAACGGTCCGGGGCAAGGCGATTCGTTATGGGTGCGCAAGCTGTACTTCCGGCCCGATTGGGAAAAGGTGATTACGCCGGTGGTGGACGCCATGCTGCGCCATCGCGAGGTCGATCCTAAGCGCATTGCCTTGGTGGGGGCCAGCCAGGGCGGCTTCTGGGTGCCGCGCGCCCTGGCATTCGAACACCGCATCGCGGCGGGAGTGGCGGATCCGGGCGTATGGGACGTCTCCGATCCGTGGCTGCGCAGTTTGCCTAAGTTTGTGCGCGACGTGCTGGACGCCGGGAAGAAGAGCCAGTTCGATCAGATGATCCAGATGGGCACGGCTTCCAATCCGCGGGCGCGGGCGATGCTGCATTTTCGGATGCGTCCGTTGGGCATGACGTCCTTCTATGACGCGTTTCATGCCGTGCGGGATTACAACCTCGCGGAGGTGGCCGGTCGCATCAAGTGCCCCATGTTGATTACTGACCCGGAGGGCGAGCAGTTCTTTCCAGGGCAGGCGCGCAAGCCCTACGACGCCTTGCAATGCCCGAAGCAGATAATCCAATTCACGCGCGAGCAAGGCGCAGAGCAGCACTGCGAGGTGGCCGCTCCAGGCTACCGCGATTATTGCATTTACAACTGGCTGGACGATACCCTAGCCGGCCAGCGGACTTGAGATCGGCAGTACAACACCTGAGCCGGCATCATACCAACTCTTCCGTACTGAGCCTTGGACAATAGTACCCGGCAACCTTTCCGAAGCTTTCCACTTGCTGCGCTTGCCAGGCGGCGTCCCGATCCAGTTCGGGGCCAATCAGCGCGGCCACCCGCGGAGCCATGCGAATCGCCGCCTTCGCATTGAGAAACAAGGCCCGCGTGCGGCGCGCCAGGACGTCTTCCACCGTGCGCGCCATCTCCTGGCGGGCTGCCCACACCACTTCGGCCTCGGTATAGGGAAGCGCGGGATCGAGCAGTTCCGCGAGCGCCGGCTCATCGCGTACGAGGTTTTGGATAAGCCGCGCGTCCGACCCGTACACGCGCAAGTGCCCGAACTCGTCCGCGCTCGAGTGGAATCCGTGCAGGTGCAGGTGCTCCGTAACGCAGGCCCTCTCCGGCAGGCGCGCCAGCATCGCCGCCTGGTTCACGCAGTTTTCCGCCATGTGGCGATACGTGGTCCACTTGCCGCCACAAATCGTGAGCAGACCGGATTTCTCGATGTAGATGGTGTGGTCGCGCGACAGCGCCGCGGTGCCGCCGGCGCTCGCCGATTTCACCAGCGGGCGAATGCCGGCAAACACGCTCAGGATATCGCCGCGCGTAGGCTTCCGTGCCAGATAAAGCGATGCGGTCGAGAGGATGAAATCGATCTCCCGCTCCATGGCCACCGGCTCTAGCGTGGCGCCGTCCACAGGAGTATCGGTGGTGCCGATGAGCGTGTGGCCGTGCCATGGAATAGCGAACATCACGCGGCCGTCGCTGGTATGCGGGACCATGATGGCGTTCTCGCCGGGCAGAAAGGAGCGGTCGAAGACCAGGTGCACTCCCTGGCTGGGCGCGATCATCGGCGCGATGGAGGCATCCGCATGCCGGCGCAGGTCGTCGGTGAAAGGCCCCGTGGCGTTGATCACTACCTCGGCCGGCGCATGGAATTCTTCTCCGCTTTCGGCGTCCTGCGCGACCACGCCGTCGATGAAGCCTTCGGCGTCCTTCGTGAGGCCTTTCACGCGCACGTAGTTGAGCAGGGTGGCGCCCAGCTCATAAGCCGTGGCAGCCATGCCGATCAGCAGCCGGGAATCGTCGAACTGCCCGTCGAAGTAGATAACGCCTCCGCGCAAGCCTTCGGTGTTAATCGTGGGCAAGCGTTCCAGCGTTTCTTCCTTGGACAGAATACGCGACGAACCAAAACCATATTTGCCCGCAAGCAGGTTATAAATTTTTAGACCCAGGCCGTAGAAAGGAGCTTCCCACCAATCGTAGCTGGGCACCACGAAGCCGCGGTCGTGGACCAGGTGCGGGGCGTTGGCGAGCAGCAGGCCGCGCTCGCGTAACGCTTCCATGACCAGTGAGATGTTGCCTTGCTCCAGGTAGCGGACGCCGCCGTGCACGAGTTTGGTACTGCGGCTGGAGGTGCCCTTGCCGAAGTCGTGTTGTTCCAGCAGAAGCACACCGTAGCCGCGCGCGGCAGCGTCAATGGCCACGCCGACGCCCGTAGCGCCGCCGCCTACCACGATCATGTCCCAACGCCCGGCGCGGGCATGGAGGCGGGCGTACATCTCAGCGCGATGCATGTGAGTTTCCAGCGGATAGTATAGCGTTCGGTGCCCACGTGAAGTCCGCCCGCACGCCGGAATCGCCGGCTGGCTGAGACGATTGTAATAAAAGAGACTGCCTACTTGACGAGGTTCGCCAAAGTAGGCTGGCGCGGCTACCAACCGAGGCGGTTTCCCAGTATAATCTCTTCCTGGGGGAACCATGGTTACAAAACGAAAGTCTTCGTTCGGATTCTTAGTTCTTGCGTGCGCCAACACGCTGCTTTGTCTGGCACCGCCGGTTGGCGCACAACAGCGGCAGACGCTGGGCACCGCAGTGGCCGCGCCCGCCCATGCGCACGTTGTCGGCCGCTTACCTGGCTCGCAGCAATTGAACCTGGCACTGACGCTGATCTTGCGCAACGAGGCGCAGCTCGATACCCTGCTGCAGCAGATCTACGACCCGTCCAGTCCCAACTATCGTCACTTTCTGACCGTGGAACAGTTCGCCGCCCAATTTGGTCCCACGCCTGACGATTACGCCAAAGCGATCGCCTTCGCCCAATCGCACGGCTTGACCATCGCCAATACCGCTCCCAACCGCCTGGTGCTGGATGTACGCGGCGCCGCTTCCAACATCGAACAGGCTTTTCGGGTGAAGATGCAGGTCTATCGACACCCTACCGAGAACCGCACGTTCTATGCCCCGGACGTCGAACCCTCGATTGACGCCGGTATTCCTATTCAAGGGGTCAACGGCCTCAACGATTTTGCCCCACCGCGCCCGATGCTGAAGTTCGCTCCGGCCGGCAGCGTACGTCCCAACCAGACCGGATCCGGTCCGGGCGGCCAGTTTCTCGGCAGCGATATGAGGGCGGCCTACTACGGTGGGACCGCGCTCACTGGCGCCGGGCAAGCGATCGGCCTGTTCGAATTCGCGCCTTACAACCTCAGCGACGTGCAGGCCTATTTCACTTCTATCGATCAGCCGCTCAATGTGCCGATCGTCAATGTTTTGCTGGATGGTATTAGCCCGATTTGCGGAACCTGTAACGATGGCGAACAGGTCATCGACATCCAACAGGCGATTTCCATGGCGCCTGGTTTGTCCGCGGTAATCGTTTATGAAGGCACCAATGACACCGACATGTTCAACCAGATGGCCGTTGACAATATTGCCAAACAACTGAGTTGTTCGTGGGGTTGGCTTCCCCCAGACCCCAAGTCGGACGAGCCGATCTTCCTGGAATTCGCGGCGCAGGGGCAGAACTTGTTCGTGGCCAGCGGCGACAGCGGCGCGTATACGCTTCCTGGCTGCAGCGGCAACGATTGCAACCCGGCGTTTTACCCGGAGGACGATCCTTTGATCACTGCCGCGGGTGGCACTCACATAACCACAAATGGACCGGGCGGACCCTGGGAATCGGAGATCGCCTGGGGAGGAAATCCTGTGCTGGCCTGCGGCTATCCCACCGGCGGTAGCAGCGGTGGATATAGCACCAACGGTTTTCCTATCCCCGGCTACCAGCAACTCAAGGGCGTGATCACCTCGTCGAACGACGGCTCGACCACTTTGCGCAATGTCCCGGATGTCGCCGCGGAGGCGGATTGCGATAATTGGTACTGCGCCGATGGGTCCTGCCAGGGAGGCGTGGGAGGCACCAGTCTTGCCGCGCCGCGCTGGGCCGGTTTCCTCGCTTTAGCCAACGAGCAGGCCAACGGCGTGCCGATCGGGTTCTTGAACCCGGTCTTCTATGCGATCGGCACGGCGGCCAGCTACGGCAGCCACTTCCACGACATCACCAGCGGGAGCAACAACAACGGCCTCGGGGAAACCTACAACGCCGTTGCTGGCTATGACCTGGTGACCGGGTGGGGAAGCCCGAACGGGCAGGATCTGATTAACGTGATGGGCCCGGTTCCGACTGGCCCGAATTTCGCTCTGACCGCCACGCCCGGTACCCTGAATGTGACACAAGGCAACACCGGAACCAGCAGCATCACGCTCACAGCGCTGAGTGGTTTCACCGGTACGGTGAATCTGACCGTGGCGGCGCCAGGCCAACCGGCCGGCGTGACGCCCAGCCTGAATCCGGCGACGGTGACTGCCTCCAGCCCGGCGATGTTGAGTGTTGCAACTACCACCGCTACTCCGGGTGGAAACTTCCCTATCGTTGTGACAGGCACGGCATCAGGTTTGACTCAAACCGCCTACGTGACCTTGGCGCTGCCTGGTTTCTCACTTACGGCGCCGGCAAACATATTTCTCAACCAGGGCGGCAGCACGGCCGGCGCCATCACAGTTAGCGCCGTGAACGGGTTCAGCGGCAGCGTGACATTTTCGGTGTCGGGCTTGCCCCAGGGAGTCAAGGTCGCGTTCAGCCAGGGAAGCTCCACCGGGTCCACCGAGCTCTTTCTGTCCGCAACCAATCAGGCGGCGCTCGGGTACGCCAACCTAACCGTGGTTGGAACGTCGGGTGACCTCACGCAATCGGCCAATATCAACCTGGCGGTAAGCGCCGCCACGGGAACGGGAGGCTCGGGAACGCCAGCGGATCTATCGGCGGCGTATAACGTGTTCGGCATTTACAACAATGGCGTAACCTACACTACCGGCGGAATGGACGGCGACGGCTATTCGTATTCGGAGAAGCTATTGACGCCGTCCCGTATTGCCTACGGCACCCAGTTCAACTTCGGACCGGCGAACCACGCCGATGCCGTTAGCGGCACCGGACAGCCCATCGCGCTGCCCGCCGGCAAGTTCTCGCGGCTTAGCCTGCTGGCCACCGGAGTCAACGGCTCCCAGACGGACCAGGCCATAACCGTAACTTATACCGATGGTTCGACTTCCGAATTCACCCGAAGCTTCAGCGATTGGTTTACGCCGAGTGATTTCCCCGGCGAGAGCGAAGCCGTAGCCATGCCTTATAGAAATGTAAGCAACGGGGGGCAGGACGACCGCACATTCAATCTATACGGTTACCCAATTCCTTTGGACAACACTAAGACAGTCCAAAGCCTTACGCTACCTGATAACCGGAATCTGGTTGTGTTGGCCGCTACCTTGACCCAGTAGTTACGATTTGTGACGCGGGTGTCTGCCCCACAATTGCGAACCCCGCGATCGCGGCAGCCGTCAAACCGAGGGTTCCTGCGATCCGGCTGAACAAGCCGAGGAATCCAGCAGCTTGCGTTGCTCCGGCTGCCGTTCTCAACGCAAGCTGCGGTAGGCGTCCGTCCACCGCGGCAAGGCGAATCAAGTCGGGATCGCCATACGTGCACCCCGCGCGGCCATACACTACCGTGCGGCCGTGGCGGATGGCGTCCAGGATTCCCGGTTGGGATTTCTCTTTCGTAAAGACGTAAGTGCGGCAGAGGCCCATGGGCCCCAGGCCGTGATAGTCGGAATCGCCAATCGCCGTCAATGGCGCGCGCTCGTAGAACTGCCGCAACTGTGCAGCGACGTCCACGCTCCCGTACGCAATGGGATGGAGCACCTCCGCGCCATCCAGCGTTTGCGTGGCCTGCGCGTCGTAAGCCGGCCAGTATTGACGAAGGGGATGGGCCGCAATGGCCACGCCTCCCTGCCGGTGTATCTGCTCAATGGCGCGCACCGCGGTCTGCCGCCAATCGATAGTGGAGTCGATCCCGATGGCCAGCAGATGGTAATGCTCCGAGACGATTTCCTCGCCGGTGAGAACCAGCGGACCTCCCTCGCGTCGCGAGAACCAGCGGCCCACTTTCGAAACCCACACGTGGTTGTGGCCCACGATGGCAATCGCATCCAGACCCTGCCGCTGCGCCTCCAGCGCGGTGTCCCATGGCGCCAGCGTAGCCCAACTTAAGGGGAAGCTGTGGACGTGGAAATCGGCCGCCATCACCTGGTAGCCGCCCAGAATCAGATGCGGATTCTCGGGCCGCGAATCGGCGATGGTCCCGGTGGAGAGTGACGCCAGAAGCAGCCCGGCCGCGGTCCAACGCACCGCGGTCATAGTCCGAACCTTACTCCGAGCCGAGCCGCCACTTCCGGCGGAATCGCTGGACCGCCGAAGATGGCGATGATCGGGGCCCACGAAACCAGACGCTGTAAGACCAGGTCGCGGCCGGCGCGCGCCGGATTTCTGCCCATCACCAAGCGGAAGAACCAGAAGTCGATGTAAGCCGACCAAACGACGACAATAGCGCCGGCGCCGTACAACCAAACCTGAGTGAAGGCGATTGTCCGGCTGGAGATGCCTGGCGGTACAAAGGACCAGATGGCGCACAGGCCGATCAACCAGAACAACCATTGGCCGTGGCCAGCGAAAAACAAATCCACAGTCTGGCGAAACGAGCGCGCCCGTCTGCCCCGCCAACACACGGCCGCCAGGG
>DATKFU010000260.1:0-36990 GCA_035511215.1 Bryobacteraceae bacterium
GGGGGGAGCCCGATCGCATTCGGGTCCACGCCTTCCAATATCCATATGCGACAGATGCGCCATGGTAGAGCGATGGTAAAGCTGGACGCCGCGGATCTTCGGGAGCAGGACGCACACTAAACGTACGCATCCTGACATGTAACAATTAACGTCCTCACGTAACCGCATGTTAAATATATGTAAAACAAGCGCTTATATGCTTTAACCGTAACAAACACGCTTGGCACTTGCTCTGGCTCTACTAAAGATCTATTATTCACTCACCGTCGATCCATGTGCTATGGACGCACAAGCGTGGGTAGCAAGCAAGGGTTAGTTTTGCTTTTTAATATTGACTGTTTTCCAACAAGAGGGAGAGGATATGCTCAGTCTGCACAAAATGGCTTCGTCCGCCGTATGCATTTCTTTGGCGCTGTTCTGCTTTAGCGGAACCCTAAGCGCCCAACAGGTTTTTGGTAGCATCTTCGGAACCGTGACCGACCCGACCGGTGCGGCCGTCAACGGCGCCAAAGTCACCATTACCGACGTAAATAAGGGTACAGTTTCCGAAGTCACCAGCAATGAGTCTGGCAACTACACCAAGGGCCAGTTAATTCTCGGCACGTACACGGTTTCGATTGAGGCGTCCGGTTTCCAGAAGGCGGTCTCGAGCCCCATTGACGTCACGGTGGACAACGCGGCCCGTTTCGACGTAGCCCTTAAGGTCGGTAACGTCACCCAAGAGGTAGAGGTCACGGCCGCCGCGCCGTTGCTTCAGTCCGACCGCGCCGACGTCGCGCAAACCTTCACCGCTCAACAGATTGAAGAGCTGCCAAGCATCGGCCGCAATGCTCAAGCCATGGAACTGCTGAATCCCGGAACCGTCCGCCTCGGCTGGGCGCATGCCTCCGACGAGAACCCCCAAGGCAGTGTGCAAATGGAAGTCAACGGCCAGTTGTTCAGCGCCATGGGTTATGAGTTGGATGGCACCACGAACCAGGATCCCATCCTCGGAATCATTGTCATCAACCCGACATTCGATTCACTGGCCGAGTTGAAGCAGGCCAACCAGAACTTCGATGCCGAATTCGAGTACGTAGGCGGTGGAGTTGCGACGTATTCCACGAAGTCGGGATCCAACGACTTCCACGGCGGCGCTTTCGACTACATCCAATCGAATACTCCCGGCTTTACCGATTTCGCCAGGAATCCATTTACCGGCGTGGCTCCCACCTACCACGACAACCAGTTCGGCGGGTCGATCGGCGGACGCATCATTAAGGATAAGCTCTTTTTCTTCGGCGATGCGCAGTTGAACCGGCAGTCCCAGGGCGGTTCCGTCCTGACCACGGTGCCCACGGCAGCCGAGCGCACGGGCAATTTAGGCGACTTCCTGTCGGCCGGGCCCGTCTATCAGATCTACGATCCAAACACCGGAAATGCGGACGGCACGGGCCGTACGCCTTTCCCCGGCAACGTCATCCCTTCCAACCGTCTAAGCCCGCAGGCGTTGGCGATCATGGCGAATTTTCCACTGCCGAATACGAACATTGAGGGTACCCCTTACGCAAACAACTACAGCGCTAGCGGCGCCGTCGGCATCACCGGAAACCTTTGGAATACCCGTTGGGATTATTACCTGAACCAGAAGAACACCATCTTCGGCCGGTATAGTTACGCCGCTTTCACCGAGCAAGCGCCCGGAGCCTTCGGTTTGGAAGCTGGTGGTCCTACCATCGGCAACTACGCCGGCGACTCGCAGGCTCTGAACCAGAGTCTGGCTCTCGGCTGGACGTCCACGATTACGCCGACTTTGGTCAACGAGTTCCGGCTCGGCTATATGCGGTATCACGTTTTCGATGTGCCAAATGGTTACGGAACAGACCCGGCCACCACAGCAGGCATTCCCGGCCTGAACCTGGATAAGACGTATACCTCCGGCCTCCCGGCCTTTTACATCGACGCGCCGTCCGGACTCCCCACCGCCGAGCTTGGCTATGCTTTGGGAGTCAACCAGTGCAACTGTCCACTGACTCAGACTGAGCGGCAGATTCAGTTTGTCGACAACGTGAACAAAATCCACGGCAACCACAGCTTCAAGTTCGGCGCCGATCTGCGCTATGCTCAGAACCTCCGGGTTCCCAGTGACACCCACCGCGCTGGCGAACTCACTTTTGACGACCAGAATACCGGCACCGTCCAAACCGCCGGCGGTAGTGCGGTGGATGGACTGGGCTTGGCCACCTTCCTGTTAGGCAATACCACCAGCTTCGGCCGCTACGTCAGCTCCAGCACCAACGCGCAGGAACATCAACCCCGCTTCTTCTGGTATGGCCAGGATGAATGGCGCGTCAGCCCGAAACTGACTGTTACCCTGGGCTTGCGCTGGGAAATGATCTTCCCAGAATCAGTCAACGCCGCGGGCAATGGCGCTACGCTCGATCTGGCCAACGGCAATATGTACGTGTTCGGCGAGGATGGCGTCTCCTCCCACGGCATTCAGACCATGAACTGGCATCTGTTCGCGCCCAGAGCCGGCATCGCTTACCAAGTCGATCCGAAGACCGTGGTTCGGGCGGGCTATGGCTGGTCGTACAACCTGGGAACGTTCGGTTCCACCTTCGGTCATAATGTGACCCAGAATCCGCCCGTTCTGACAAACCAAACTCCCAGTTCGCCGGGCGGTGTAAATTTTCTGCCGGTCTTCACGCTGGCTGACGGCCCTCCCGCCCCGCCGGTTATCACCGTGGGATCTAACGGAACCTTCCTGCTTCCCAACGGCATCAACCCGAAGTTCCGCTCGGACCAACTCACGGTGCCGACGATTTATCAATACAACCTCACCATCGAGCGGCAGTTGACCAACAAAATCGTGGTTTCCGGAGGCTATGTTGGAAATGAAGATCGGCACGGATTTATCGGGACAGGCCAGAGCGTGAACCCGAATGAGGCGATCTTCCACCCCGGCGTAACCAATACAAATCTCGATCAGCCTTACTACTCCCTGTACGGCTGGACGCAGGGCCTGTCCTACTATTGCAACTGCTCCAATGAAAACTACAATTCCTTCCAGGCGACCGCTAAAATAAACGCGATGCAGGGCTGGACAGTGCAGGGCAACTACACTTACCAGCGGCAGTTCGGCGATGGGTGGGGGTACGATTCCAATTACTATTTCCTGTATGGCGGTATCGGACCTGTGCCCGTGACAAGAGCCGAGGGCCAAGGATATAGCAGCCTGCTGCCGAACAACCAGATAACCATTGCGCAGAACTACGACATACCATACGGCCACGGACGGAAGTATGGGTCCAGCGTGAGCAGGCCTGTTGATGCCGTTCTCGGCGGATGGACGGTAAGCGGCATCACAACCTTTTACAGCGGTATTCCGATCGAACCGACCATCGACAACTATGGGTCGGGCACGCAGCCTAATGTGGGTCCCAACAATCGACCAATGGTCGGAACTGGGGCCGTATACGCGGCCAATCCGAACCGCAACCAGTGGATCACCGGATGCCCGGACCAGAACTGCTCAAGCGGGCCATACTTGTTTCCAGCGTCGAATACTTTCGGGAACTACCCGATCGACACTTTATACGGCCCGCATTTCATCGACCAGGATTTCTCGATCATGAAAACGTTCCGTATCACGGAAAAAGTCAGCTTCGGTTTCCGAATGGATTCGACCAACTTCTTCAACCATACCAACCTGAATACGCCGAACACTGATGTCGAGAGTCCGCAAGTGGGACAGATCACCAGTATCGCGTTCGGCGGTAACAACGGAATCGGCATGCGCAAGCTTCAGTTCTCCGGCAACATCCGCTTCTAGGTGTAGGACAGGTCTTCTGGCCTGTCTGGGCCGGCAGGGCACACGCTCTGCCGGCCTTTTCTATTTTGGGAGCGAGGCTTGCGATAATACGTCCATGCACCGGCTGCTCGCGGTTCCCGCTCTGCTGCTCGGTTGCCTTGCGATGAGCCGCGCCGAGCAACCCTGCGCGCGCTGTCACCCTTCCGAAGTTGCCGCGTTTGCCCGGTCCCCTATGGGCAGGTCCGTCAGCCCTCCATCGATTTTTACGGAAGGCCGCATCGTCCACAAGCTTTCGGGCAGCACCATAGCCATCCGCCGCACGGGCTCTCTACTCGAACATAGGTTGCAGCGCCGCGGCGTGGCCGCCGAATATCCCGTAGCCTATTCCGTAGGGGCCGGCATAGTGGGATATAGCTACATGGTCCGGCTGGGGCGATACCTATTTCAATCGCCGGCTTCTTACTACACGCAAACCAAAAGCTGGGACCTGACGCCCGGCTACGAGACGGAGCCGAACCTGGACTTCACGCATCAGATCTCCAGCGGCTGCCTCTTCTGCCACACCGGCTCCGTCAACCTCGTTGGGGGAACCGCGAATCAGTTCGGCGACCCTCCCTTTACGCCAATCGCTTGCGAAAGGTGCCATGGCTCGTCAGCCGCACACCTCCGGAGCCCCGGTCCGGGCTCCATCGTGAATCCGGCCAAGTTAGCGCCCAGCAGCCGCGACAGTATATGTGAGCAATGCCACCTGGAAGGCGAAGTCAGGATACTGAATCCCAGCCACGATTGGTGGGATTTCCAGGCCGGCCAGCCTACCGAAGACGTTTTTGTCACGTACCTGAGAACTGCCGCTCCGGGCACGCTGCGGGCGGTGAGCCAGAGCGAACTGTTGGCCAAGAGTCAGTGCGCCAGGCAAAGTGGCGGCCGCCTTTGGTGCGGCACTTGCCACAACCCGCACTCCTATGAACAGGACCGGGCGCAGGCCGTCCGGCAGGTGTGCCTATCCTGCCATGCCGATCTTTTCGCCGCGAAACGGCATCAGGCGGCCGTCGAATGCGTCAGCTGTCACATGCCCCGGCTGCGGCCCACTAACGTGGCGCACTCCGCTATCACGGATCACAGTATTCCGCGCACCTCGCGCGCGCCACAGCCTGCAGGCGGCCTCGCAGACGTCGACCCGCCCGAGCCGAAGGCCTGGCGCGAGCCGGCTCCCGCGTTGGTCGGCCGTGATCTCGGCCTGGCGTATTTCGATCTGGCGACAAGTACACACGCCGCGCCGGATCTACGAGAAGCGTATCGAATACTCTCCCAATTACCCCCGCTGGAGAGGCAAGATCCGGCAGTAGAGGCCGACCTGGGATCCGTCCTGCTGGCGCAAGGCGAGACGGATTTTGCCGTCCGCATGTACACGCGCGCCGCGGCGCAGCAGCCCTCCAACGCGCGATATGCATATTGCCTGGGAACGGCTCTCGAACGCGCGGGCAAAATGGAGGACGCGGTGAAGGAGTTAAGGCGAAGTATCGAACTCGATCCGTCCCAGCCGGACGCTTATTTGGAATTGGCCCAACTCTATCGCAAAGCCGGCCGCGAAGCTGAGAGCCGCAGCGCGCTTCGGGAGTATCTCAGTTTCATGCCGCAGAACATCCAACTGCGGTTGCCGGATTGAAGTGGGGCAGGCGTCCACGCCTGCTGCGGGTCTCCAGACCCGCCCCTTTTCCCCAACAACTTACGGTGGGTTTTCGACCCTGCGGCTGACCATCCGGATTGTGCAAACCCAGCTCGCCGGCCCAGCCTGGACGCCCGGGGGTGCCATCCGCCCGTTCAGGTCCTTCCAGTAGAATTTGGCGCACGTCCCCGTACCGGGTTTGAAGAACCTGCAGGGTCCTTTACGCCGAAACAGGAATAGTGCATAATGTTCTTAGGCCGGAAGGTCGAAGGAGCGTCGACATGAAGTATCATCCCATCGGCGACATGAAGTGCCCGTTCTGCGGAGAACTCAATCTGGTCTACAAGCGCCCCGGGCTCAGCGGCGACGTGTACCGCTGCGCCGCGGAGTTGGGCGGCTGCGAGCGCACCATCGTCCACCGCAGACGCAAAGGCGACTCGCGCTGCGGCGTCGTAGCCGTACTGAATTTCGGGCACGTGGGCCAGTGGAATCCTTGTATGCAGGCCGGCATGCAGGCCGGCCAGCCGGCCGCGCACCCGTCCGCCGGAAAGCCATGACGCCGTCATCGTCAAATCGTCGTCAAATTCATCGTCCGATATTGGCCGATCGTGTTTTGCTAAAATTGAGTTGGAATGATCCCGCTAGACGAACTCGAACGCCAGTACACTCCCCTCCGCGAACAGGCCTTGGCTGTGCGGAGGTATCTTTGACGTCTCCGCGCTGAAATCCAAACTCCAGGAAACAGAAGAGCAGACCGCCGCGCCCGGCTTCTGGAACCAGCCCGGCAAAAGCCAGAAGATCATGCAGCAGCGCAAGCGCCTGGAGGAGAGCCTCGGCAACGAGCAACGTATCGCCGCCCTCACCTCCGATCTCGACACCCTTTTCGAACTGGCCCGCGAGGGCGAAAACGTCAACGGCGACATCGAGCGCGATTTGCCAGCCTTCGGCCAGTTCATCGACCGCGTGGAGACCGCTATGCTGCTCTCCGGCGAGAACGACCAGCGCAGCGCGATCATGACCATCCATCCCGGGGCCGGCGGCACCGAAAGTCAGGACTGGGCCGAGATGCTGCTGCGCATGTATCTGCGTTGGGCCGAGCGTGACGGCTTCTCGACCGTCATCACCGACCGGCTGGAGGGCGAAGGCGCCGGCATCAAGTCGGTCACCTTCGAAATCAACGGCGAGAACGCATACGGCATGCTGCAGTCCGAGATTGGCGTGCACCGCCTGGTGCGCATCTCGCCGTTCGACGCCAACGCCCGCCGTCACACCTCGTTTGCGTCCGTCTTCGTCTACCCGCAGGTGGATGACGAGATCAAGATCGACATCAAGCCGGACGATCTGCGCATCGATACGTTTCGCTCCGGCGGCGCCGGCGGCCAGCACGTCAATATGACCGATTCCGCGGTGCGCATCGTGCACCTGCCCACCAACATCGTGGTGCAGTGCCAGAACGAGCGCTCCCAGCATAAGAACCGCGACAGCGCCATGAAACAACTTCGCGCGCGCTTGTATGAATTCGAGCTGGAGAAGAAACGCGTGGAGGCCGCCAAGACCGAAGCGACCAAGCTGGATATCAACTTCGGCAGCCAGATCCGCAGTTACGTGCTGGCGCCTTACCGCATGATCAAGGACCACCGCACCAAGCTGGCCATCGGCGACGTGGACCGCGTGCTGGAAGGCGATCTCGAACCCCTGATTCACGCCTATCTGGTCTTCCGCAAGACGGGAAAGACGGCCGGCGACGGCGGTAAGGACGAGCTGCCGGAGTGATGGCGGGCCAGGGAACCGACCCCGATCTCCGGCGCGCGGCGGCATTAATCCGGTCGGGCGGATTGGTCGCTTTTCCTACCGAGACGGTTTATGGGTTGGGCGCCAATGCGTTCGATGCCGCGGCGGTGGCGCGCATCTTCACCGTGAAGGGGCGGCCGCGCCAAAGCCCCCTGATCGTCCACGTGGATTCGATCGACATGGCGCGCACCCTTGTGCTCGATTGGCCGGACTCAGCCGATCGCCTCGCGCGCCGCTTTTGGCCTGGCCCGCTGACCTTGGTCCTCCCGAAGCAGCCGTCGATTCCCGATATCGTGACCGCCGGCCTTCCCACCGTCGGGTTGCGCGTGCCCTCCCATCCGCTCGCGCTCGCGCTGATTCGCGCGGCCGGCGTGCCCATCGCCGCGCCCAGCGCCAATCCGTTCACCCGGCTTTCGCCTACCACCGCCGAACACGTCCGCCAATCGTTGGGTAATGCGGTGGACTTGGTTCTCGATGGCGGCCCGGCCACGGTAGGCATCGAGTCGACCGTGCTGTCCCTGGCTGGGGAGCCGCGACTGCTGCGGCCAGGCGTCATTCCGCTGCCGGAGATCGAGTCGCTCATTGGCCCCGTGCGCTTAGCGGAAGGCGCCGCGATGGGTGCCCATTCCTCACCCGGAATGCACGCGCGGCATTACCGCCCGCGCACACCGCTTGTGCTGCTGGCCGCCGGAGACCCTGCGCCTGCGGGCCGGGGAGGATGGCTGCGCATCGGCCGCGAGATGCCCGCGGAACCGGCAGCCTATGCCGCCATGCTGTACGCCGCTTTGCATCGCCTGGACGCTCAAGACCTGGATTGGATCGCCGTCGAGCGCCCGCCGGATACCCCCGAATGGGCCGGAATCCTCGATCGCCTCACCCGCGCCGCTGCGAGGATTTAGCCGTGGGGCAGGCCATCGTTGTTGGTGGCCTGCCGAGTTCGAACTGTGGGGCAGGCTCCCGGCCTGCTGCGGCCTCGCAGGCCGCCCAACGCGCGCAGCGCCCTTTTTCCCGCCCCGTCGTGGCCGCAGGCCCGAGCCATTCACTCATCACGCACCGCTGCCTGTCAACTGAAAACAAACGTCCAACCCTAATCGACCCGTCAAGTTCGCGCAGCCGCCGTGCTATGCTCGGTCCGTGATGGGTGAGCGCCCATCAGGTCTGATGTCCCGGCATGCTACCCGATGTTACAAGAAGTCGGCTTGGTTTACCGGACGAACCCAAACGGAAGAAAACCGAACGAACCCAATTGGATCTTTGTTTTCACCAAAAGCTACCAACGAAAGCCAATTGGGACAAAAGGCAACGAAATGCATCACGATCCGACCTTTCCACTTACGTTTGCAGCCCTAACTCAGACTGACTTTCCCCCGATGTAATGATATGTTACGTGATGCAAGACAAAATGGAGAAGTCGGCGGGTGCCAGCGCCCCGGCGCCACCAGTATGCGTGCGCTACATCGCGCTACATAATGTTACGCTCGAACCTTATATGCTGGGCCACCGGACGGTCAAACTGAAAAAGGAATTGTGGGATCGCGTGAAGCGCTGCTCGGACCGGGCCGGCTACTCCGGCCCCGAAGAGCTCATCGAGCACGTCCTCGAACGCGAACTGGCCAAGCTCGAAGACACCCAATCCGATGAAGAGATCGTCAAGAAGTTGAAGGGGCTGGGCTATCTGGAGTGATGCTGACGCTCATCCCCATCAGCGTGCTGCTCGGTGCGGCCATGCTGTGGGTGTTCGGGCGCACGTCGAATCAGAAAGCCATCCAGGCCGCCAAGCGCCGCGTGCAGGCCCGCCTATACGAGATGCGGCTGTTCATCGATGAGCCGTCGCTCGTCTGGAAAGCCCAGGTCGGGCTGCTCTCCGCGAATGCCCGCTACCTCAGCCTGATGCTCGTGCCGGCCATCGTGATGACGGTTCCGATGGTGCTGCTGTTTGCGCAGCTTGAGGCCTGGTACGGCCTGTCTCCTTTACCGCCTGGCCGCGCAACCCTGGTGACCTTGCAAATGAAGACTCCGTTGGATCCTGCGGCCGCGTCTCCCACCCTGGCAGCGCCGCCCGAAATCGCCATTGAGACGCCGCCGGTGCGCGCGATCGGCGAACGCCAGGTGAGCTGGCGCATACGCCCCACGGCTCCGGTCTCCGGCGTCCTGCGGATCGTGCTGCCAGGCGGCGTCGTGGAAAAAACCATCCGGGCGGGCGCCGGCCGGCACTACATCTCGGACAGGCGCGTCAGCGGCCTGTGGGAGCTCATCTGGCATCCTGCTGAGTCGCGGCTCCCCCCGGGCAATATCGACTGGATCGAAATCCGCTATCCCTCCGCCACCATGCACTGGCTGGGGCTCGACCTGCACTGGCTTGTCTGGCTGTTGCTGTTCTCCATGTTGAGCGCATTGCTCCTGAAAGGACGTTTCGGTGTGACCTTATGACGATTCAACGCGTCCTGCCGCTCATTGTGATGGCCTTGCCTTGCCTGGCCACCGCCGCCCGTCCCGGCGATTTCCGCGTCATCGGACCCGGTGGAGGCGGCGCCATGTTCAATCCCACCATCAGCCCGCACGACTCCCGCACCGTGTTGGTGTCATGCGATATGACCGGCGCCTATATCACACACGATGGCGGCAGTTCGTGGCGCATGTTCAATCTGCGGGGTACGGTGCGCTTCTTCGCGTTCGATCCGGGGCAGGCCAAAACGATCTACGCGGGAGTTCACGGATTGTGGCGCAGCACGGATGACGGGGAGTCCTGGAACCTGGTGTGGCCCAACCCCGCGGCGATTCAGGCTGTGCAGATGAACTCCGATCACGCCGACGAGCAGATTGTCGCGACGCCTGACCCGCTGGGTGAAATCGTGGCGCTGGCCATCGATCCGGCCGACTCGCGAACACTGTTCGCGGCGGCTCGCCAGGGTCGCGACGCGGCTTTATTCGTATCGCACGATTCCGGCGCGACGTGGCGTCAGCAGTCGCGCCTGCCCGAAGCTCCGCAGCGCATCTGGGCCCACGGTGGAACGATATTCACTGCCGGCCCGCATGGCGTCGCCGAAGTGCGCGGCGGGGAGGTGTCGTCCCATCCGGCCCCGCCTGGGATCGCCTTCACGGATATCTCAGGTGGATTCCCAACCGAGAGCGCGCCGGTGTTTTATGGCGTGTCGGAGCAAGGTGCGTTCGTCTCGCGCGATGCCGGCGCCACCTGGACCGCGATCCAGCTGCCGGGCAGCGGAGCTGCAATGCGGGCCGTGGCAAGCAGCGTGAACCACCCGGAAACCGCTTATCTCTCATACGGGCAACTGCAGCTCGAAGGCATGACCTGGCTCGGCGTGGCGCGTTCCAACGACACCGGTCGCACGTGGACCCTGGTCTGGAAAGAAGCGGACCAGGCCGCGCCGAACGTGCACGACAACTGGATCACAGAAAGCCTGGGGCCGGGCTGGGGCGAGAATCCGCTGGCGCTGGGCGTCGCCGGCCAGGATCCGAAGATATGCTACGGCACCGACTTCGGCCGCACCATGCGCACTGTGGATGGCGGCGCAACTTGGGAGGGGGTTTATAGCCGGCGCGTGCCGGGCGGCGATTGGACCACCACGGGTCTCGACGTAACCACCAACTACGGCATTCATTTCGATCCGTTCGATCCCCAGCGGCGGTTCATCACCTACACGGATATCGGGCTGTTCCGCAGCGAGGATAGCGGTCGCTCGTGGACCCGCTCGGTGGACGGTGTACCGGGCCAATGGACCAACACGACCTACTGGGTCGAATTCGATCCGGAAGTCCGCGGCCGCATGTGGGGCGTCATGAGTTACACTCACGACCTGCCGCGGCCTAAGATGTGGCGGCGCGCGTCCGTGCTGTCTTACAAAGGCGGTGTGTGCCGCAGTGAAGACGGCGGGCGCACGTGGCAGGTCTCGAATACCGGTATGCCGGAGACCGCTCCCACCCACATCCTGCTCGACCGGCGCAGTCCCAGGGACGCGCGGGTGCTGTATGTCGCGGCGTTCGGCCGGGGCGTCTATAAGAGCGTGGACGGCGGCCGGACCTGGCAGGCGAAGAACGTCGGAATCACTCAGAAGGAGCCGTTCGCGTGGCGGCTGGCGCAGTCCGCCGACGGGACTCTGTATGTGTTGCTGGCCCGGCGCAGCGAGAACGGCAGCATTGGCGATGCGGGCGATGGCGCCGTCTACAAGTCGGTGGATAGCGCGGAAACGTGGTCGCCCGTGCCGCTGCCTTCCGGCGTTAACGGGCCCAACGGCCTGGCCATCGATCCGCGCGATCCGCGGCGTATGTATCTGGCCGCGTGGGCGCGCGCCGCCGGTACCCACGGCGACGGCGGAGGTATCTACGTCACCGCCGATGGCGGAATCAGCTGGCGAGTGGCGCTCGATCGCGACCGCCATGTCTACGACGTGACCATCGATCCACGCAACCCCGCCCTGCTTTACGCAGCGGGATTTGAATCCTCGGCCTGGCGCTCGACCGATCGCGGCGAGCACTGGACGCGCATCCCCGGCTTCAATTTCAAGTGGGGCCACCGCGTGATTCCCGATCCGGAAGATGCGGCGTCGGTCTACATCACGACCTATGGCGGGAGCGTGTGGCACGGCCGCGTGGACGGTGCGAATAAGCCAGTCGATATCGTGACGCCCCAAATGGAGCCGGGAATGCCGCAGCCGGGAAGGTAAGCCATGTCAAAGATCGTTACCGTTCTCTGGTTCGCATCCGCCGCCGCGGCGCAAACGGTGGTGGTGCATCCCAAGCTGATCCACGATGTGCTGGTCAATCCGGGGATGGGCATTCAAACGTTTCAGCGCTTCAACGGCGATGCGTTGAACTCGGCACTGAAGTGGTCGGAAGAAGGTCCCACGGGTCCTTTGGCGGCCGCGGCGAGGCCGGAGTTTCCAGCCTCGACGATCGCCTATTGCCGCTGGTTTTGGGAAACGCTTGAGCCCGAACAAGGCCGCCGGCGCTGGGATATCGTCGAGAACGCGCTGGCGGAAGCCCACCGTCACGGCCAGACCCTCGCCATACGCCTGATGCCCTACGACCAGAAGCATCCGCTCCCGGTGTGGTATCAAAAGTCGGGCGCCAGGCGCGTCAATGCCGAGGGCGCGCCAATCTGGGAGCCGGATTTCAGCGATCCGCTGTATCTCAAATACTGGGGCGATCTGATAAAGGAAGCCGGACGGCGCTTCGATGGCCATCCGGATCTGGATACCGTGGACATCTCTTCGGTCGGCTATTGGGGCGAAGGCTGGAGCGACTACATGCCCGCTTTCCCGTATCAGAAGAAGCTGATCGACATCTGGTTCGATGCCTTTCCGGCCACCCGGCTGCTGATGAACTTCGATGAGCCGCGGGCCCTGGCTTATGGCACCGAACGCGGCGCGGGTTGGCGCCTCGACTGCCTCGGCGATCTGCGGCCGAAGTGGGCCCACATGCTGGATTTCTATCCCGAGCAGATCGCGCGCACCGGTATTCAGGATGTATGGAAACACAGCCCGGTGTCGCTCGAGACTTGCTGGGTGCCAGGCTACTGGAAAGAGCAGGGCTGGGACGTACACTACATCCTCGGCGAGGCGCTGCGCTGGCATGTGACTTCGGTGAACATCAAATCGAGCGCCATCCCGGCCGGGTTCGCTGCGGCTTTCGAGGACTTCGAACGGAAGATGGGATACCGCCTGGAGTTGCGGCGCCTCGAGTATCCCGGATCGGTGCGCAGCGGCAGCGCCGCGCCCGTTAAGATGTGGTGGGTGAACTCGGGCATGGCCCCGGCTTATCGCCCTTATGTACTCGCGCTGGCATTTGCTTCCGCCGGCGTGCAGGAAGCCGTGGACATCCCCGCCGATGTGCGCAAGTGGCTGCCGGGTGACGCGGTGGTGGAGGAAGACATCGAAGTACCTCGTCTGAAACCCGGCCAGTACCGCCTGCGCGTGGCGTTATTGGACCCGCGCACCCGCCAGCCCGCCATCAGGCTGGGAATCGAAGGCCGCAACCCGGATGGTTGGTACGACCTGGGATCCATCTCGGTCGAGTAGCTTATGTTCCTGGCTGCAGTCGCGATCGCCAGTAGTTTGCTTTTGCCCATCCCCCGCGCTAAACTCAGGTGTCTCAAATCCTGTCTTAGCTCGGAGACCACGAAGGCCTATCAGTGAAACTTGCTCCGGTGGATTACGTCATCCTCGCCCTGTATTTCGCCTTTGTTTTAGGCATCGGTTGGAGGCTCCGCAAGCGCATCTCCTCCAGTGGCGATTTCCTCATGTCCGGGCGCTCCGTCCCCGTCTGGATTACCAGCCTGGCCTTCATCGCGGCCAATCTCGGCGCGGTGGAACTCATCGGCATGGCCGCTTCCGGCGCCAAGTATGGCATCATGACGGCTCATTTCTATTGGCTCGGAGCCATCCCCGCCATGCTGTTCATGGGCATTTTCATGATGCCCTTCTACTACGGCAGCAAAGCGCGTTCGGTCCCCGAATATCTGAAGATGCGCTTCGACGAAAAGACCCGCGCCTTCAACGCCTTCTCCTTCGCGGTCATGACCATCTTCTCCTCGGGCATCTCCATGTACGCCCTGGGGCTGCTGCTGCATCTGGTGTTGGGATGGAGCTTCGACGTTTCCGTGCTGGCTTCGGCGGCCATCGTGCTCGCGTACACTTTCCTGGGCGGCCTCACCAGCGCCATATATAATGAGGTGCTCCAGTTTCTGCTCATCGTAATGGGGTTCGCGCCGCTAGCCATCCTGTCGGTCAATAAGGCCGGAGGATGGCAGGGTATGGTGGCCCGGCTTCCCCCAAACATGACCCACGCGTGGAGCTACATGGGCAGTCCCACCGAGAACCCCATGGGCGTCGAGATCTTCGGCATGGTTGCCGGCTTGGGCTTCGTGCTTTCCTTCGGCTACTGGTGTACGAACTTTCTGGTCGTCCAGCGTGCCATGGCCGCCGATTCGATGTCGGCCGCGCGCCGCACTCCACTAATCGGCACCCTTCCCAAGATGTTCCTGCCGTTCATTGTCATCATGCCCGGCATCGCCGCTCTGGTTCTATCCAAGATGAACCTCGGTTATAACTTCCCGCTGAAAGCCACGGGCGGTCCCGACTACGATCAGGCCCTCACCACTCTGATGGCCCAGTTCTATCCAGCCGGATTGTTGGGCGTGGGGATGACCGGCCTGATGGCCTCCTTCATGTCCGGCATGGCGGGCAACGTCACGGCGTTCAACACGGTGTTCACTTACGACATCTATCAGAGTTACATCCGCCCCGGAGCGCCGGATCGCCACTACCTGACCGTGGGCCGCGTCACCACCGTGGTGGGAGTGCTGTTGTCCATCGCCGCCGCCTACCTGGCCACCCGCTACAACAACATCATGGACCTGCTGCAGCTCGTCTTCGGCTGCGTGAATGCGCCGCTGTTCGCCACCTTCCTGCTGGGCATGTTCTGGAAGCGCACCACCGCGCACGGCGCCTTCTCCGGATTAACGCTGGGCACCCTGGCCGCCGTCCTGACCCTCTCGTCTACCACGGCCGAGGGCAAGGGCGGCTGGATCGCCAACCTCTACACCTTCCCGTCTCAAATGGCGCAAAACTTCTGGATCGCGATCATCGCGTTTAGCGTTTGCCTGGTCATCTCGGTTGCGGTGAGCATGTTCACCACGCCGCGCACCGACAAGGATATGGAAGGCTTGGTCTACGGGCTCACCAAGGTTCCGCATGACGCGGCCGCCAAATGGTATCAGCGGCCCGCGCCGCTGACTGTTATCGTGGTTATATTGCTCCTCATTCTCAATATCTGGTTTAGGTGATATGGACCTGAGAGTGCCTTCGGGCTGGTTCTTTACTCTGGTTGGACTCATTCTGCTAGGGATGGGCGCCTTCGCGCCGCACATGGGCGCGGCGCCACTCACTACCGAAAACGTCAACCTGTACTCCGGCGCCTGCATGCTGGTGTTCGGACTCTTTCTGCTGCTGATGGCCTGGCGCGCCGCACATTCGGCAAAAGGGAGCAATCCATGATCGAAGCCTTCCGCCGGCTCTACGGATCCGCGGATGGCGTCCGCGTTTTCCGTGCCCCGGGCCGCGTCAATTTAATCGGGGAGCATACCGATTACAACTTGGGCTTCGTGCTGCCGGTGGCACTCGACCTGGCAACCTATATCGCCACGGCCCCGGCGGCCGACGGCAAGCTGCGCATTCATTCGGAAGACCGCCAGGAATCCGCCGAGTGGCCTGTCGCCGAAATCGCCGCGCTAACCCCGCGCCGCCACTGGACCGACTATCCCATCGGAGTAGCGCAGGAACTGATCCGCGGCGGGTCCCCAGTCGAGCCCGCCAACCTGCTGGTGCGCAGCACCGTGCCGGAGGGATCGGGCCTCAGTTCCTCCGCAGCCCTGGAGGTTTCCGCGGCGATGGCCATGCTCGCCGGCCGCCGCATGGCTCCGCTGGAGTTGGCCCGCCTCTGCCAGAACGCCGAGCGCAACTTCGTGGGCATGCCCTGCGGCATCATGGATCAGTACATCTCCGTGTTCGGTGAAGAGCGCGCCGCCATCTGCATCGATTGCCGCAGTCTGAAGCACCAGGTCGTACGGCTACCCGAAGGCGCCGCATTCCTGGCCGTCAACACCATGGTCAAGCACGAACTGGCCGGCTCCGCCTACAAGGAGCGTACCGAACAGTGCGCCGCCGCGGTCCAAGCGGTCCGCCGCCGCCACCCTCGCGTCGAAAGCCTGCGCGACGTCACGCCGGCCATGTACGAAGAGACTGAGCCCTCCATGGAGCCCATCATCGCGCGGCGGGCGCGCCACGTGGTGAGTGAAGATGCCCGCGTCGTCCAGTTCGTGGCTGCCTGCCGCGAGGGCGCCGTCGACCGCATGGGCGAGCTCTTCGAGGCGTCCCACCGCAGCCTGCAGCACGATTACGAAGTAAGCTGCGACGAGCTGGATTTCCTGGTGGACGCCGCCCTGGGAGTCGAAGGAGTGTACGGCGCGCGCATGACCGGCGGCGGCTTCGGCGGGTGCACCGTCACCCTGATACGGCCGGATGCCGTGGAGCACTTCGAACGCGAAATAACCCGGCTGTACCACGAGCGCTTCGGTATACGCCCGCAGGTATACCCCGTGCGGCCTTCGTGGGGCGCAGAAGAAGAAAAAAATTTAGAGAGAATTCCGGCCGCCGCGCAACTATTGAGTTAAAGGAACATCCTCTTGGACGGTTTAGACCCCGTCCGAAAACGTCGTCTCGTGCGCTGGGGGGTCGGCCTCGCAACCGGCCCCTCCTTCAAACCGTCGCGCCATTCATCTCTTCCAACAGCCGCGTACGCTCCCGTTGTAGCGCACTCACGGCATATACTTCGTTGAGCCACCAGAGACCGCCGAACATGGCCGTGTAAATTGCCAGAGGAATCAGTTGCGGCCAGCCCGGCAGGCCCTGGGCCTGGTTTGCCGTCACGATACCCGCGCTCCCGAGCAGCAGCCCCAGGTAAGGCGGCAGCAGGTACCAATACTTCACGTTCTTCAGCAGCCGGATCTGATAGTCGTACTTGCGCAGCAAGGCCTGCTGGTAGTCTGCCAAGCTGCGATCCACTGCCGGCGGCGGCGCTTCGCGCCCATAGCGCAGCATGCAGAAGACGATCCACAAACCGCTGGCCGCTACTAGCAGGTGGCCGGCGCGCGATAGGGCATTCGGCGATTTCCACGCTATGAAGGTATAGAGCGCCGTTAGCAGGAGCGCCGCCAGGCATTCGCGCAAATTGCGAGCCTTGATCTTATGATCGAACCGGTTCGCTCTCTCCATCGCAATCGTTAACATATCCTCTCCTTTTCTGGGCGGACCAGTGGCCTGGCCGCGCCAGAGCTGATCGAGTTCGTCTCTATCGGCCATCGCCCGTCTCCCGCGCCCGAATGGCCTGGCGCAACTTTTCCCGGATGCGCGTAAGCCGCGTCGCTACGGCGCCTTCCGCCAAGCCGGTCACCGCTTGGATTTCGGCGCCGCTCAAGCCTTCCAAGTGCAGCACCGTGATTTGACGATCTACCGCCGCCAGGTCCCGGACCGCCGCGAAAAGCATGCTCCGCTTTTCCTCCGCCAGCAGATTCTGCTCGGCGCTCGAGCCGGCCGATGGCAGCTCCAACGGTAGCTCCGGCGCGACTTCCCGCTTCTCGCGCTTGCGCTGCTTGACCGTAGCCGAAATCGCCACGTTGTGCGCGATCCGGTAGAGCCACGTCCGCTCGCTCGCTTCCGCGCGATAGCCGGGCAGCGCCCGCCACAATGCCGCGGCGATCTCCTGCACCAGGTCCTCGCGGTCTTCCCGAGCTGCGGTGTAGGCGCCCGCCAGCCGTTCGAGCGCCGGTGCGTATTGTTCATAGATGCGAACAAAGGCGCCCCGAAGGAAGGCGGCCCTTGGTTCCTGCCCGGCGTTTTCGGCCACCATCTTCCTTTCTTAACAGGTAGTCTATGCGGGACGCGATTCCTTACGCGTTGCGCATCTACCGCGACAACCGTATGGCATCCTCGATCGCCCCCAGCGTGGCGCGCGCGGTGGCCGTCCAGGAAAACATGGCGGCGCGCCGCGGGCCTTCGATTTCGAACCGCGCGCGCAACGGTTCATCCGCCACCAGGCGCGCCATGGCGCCGCAAATGGATTCCACATTTCCCGGCTCGAAGCGCAGCGCCGCCTCGCCCGCGATCTCGGATAGCGGCTCGATGTTCGAACAGCCAGTGGGAATACCCGCGGCCAGAGCTTCCGCCACGGGCATGCCGAATCCCTCGAACGTCGAGGGATACAGGAACGCCCAGGCGCGCCGGTACAAATCGTAAAGTTGCGCCCGCGGTATCCAGCCGGTGAACTCCACAGCGCCGGCCAGCCCCAGATCCGCGCGCAGCTTTTCCAGGGCTTCGGCGTAGAAGCCCCGCAGGCCGGCGACCGCCAGCCGGAATCCGGGCTGCGCGCGGCGGAACTGCGCGAACGCCTCTAGCAAAGTAGCCAGGCCCTTGTGCGGATGCAGGGTCGAGACCGTCAACAGCAGCTTCTCAGGCGCACGCTGCAATCCGAAGAACACCTGATCCACGCCCAGCCGGACCACCCGCACCTTACCGGCCGGAAGGCGGTAGTAGCGCAGCATGTCCGCGCGCGTGGCGTCGGAATCCGCCAACAGCAGCGTGGCCAGATGCGCCGATACAAACAGCAGCACCCGCCAGAAGGGCAGGTCCAGCCGGCGGAAGTGCTCCGGATGGCGTTTGTGCTGCATGTCGTGAAACACGGTGACAGCCGCGCACCCGCAGAAAACCGGCGCGGTAAAGCCCGGATTGAGCAGCGCATCGAGCCCCAATCGCGCAACAGCCAGCGGCAGCGCGGTCTGCTCCCAGACGATGCGGGCCGGCCGGAATCGGGCGCGCACACGCATGGGCACGCCCTGGAAATTCGGCTGCCGCGGAAACAGCTCCGGCCCGGTCTCCCGGTTCGTGAAAACGAAATATTCGTTGCGCCCGTCGATCGCCGCCAGTGCGCGCAACAGTTCGTGCAGGTAGATCTCGGTGCCGCCCACGCCCCCCGGAATCAGGTATAACGCGTTTACCCCGATGCGCAGCCGCCGCATGTCACTGCCGGGAATTCAATTGCCGCTGCACGATATCCAGCATTTGACGGGCATGCAGATTCGCTGGATTGAGCGCCAGCGCGTGCCGGTAGTCCGCCGCCGCTCCGGCAAGATCGTTGGTCCTGGCGCGAACGCCGCCGCGGTTGTCGTAGATCATGTCGTAGTTGGGGTTCAGCTTCTCGGCTAGGGCCAGCGCGTCAAAAGCCTCCTGCCAGCGCGACCGCTTGGCGTAGACCATGGCGATTTGCGAATAGACATAAGCGGTTGGATCGAGCCGGGCCGCCTCCTGTAGTTTGGCCACCGCGGCATCGGGCTGGCCGGCGCAATCGTAGGCAAAGCCCCAATCGACCAGCAGGCCGAAGTCCGCCGGCGCCACTCGCGCCGCTTCCGCATACCGCGCTATAGCGTCGCGGCAACGCCCGCTAGTGAAGTACGCGTTCGCCAATTGAGACTGTACGCGCTGCTTGCCGGGCGAGTTGCGCGCGGCGTCTTCCCACAGGTCGATTTCGTTAGCCCAAAGCTGGTTCCGCCGATAGGTCGGAATGCTCAGCGCGACGGCGATTCCGCAAAGCGCGGCGGCCAACTTGCGGCGATCCACGCGGAGGCGCGCCAGCAGCGCGATTACCACCAGGAGCATGCCGATCATAGGCAGATACAAGCGCCGCTCCGCGACCGGATCTTTGATCGGCACGAACGACGACGTGGGCGCCATCAGCAGCACATACACCAGGAAGCCGTAAGAAGCGAGAGGATAGCGCCGCCGGAAGTAAATCGCGGCGGCCACCAGCGCCAGGATGGCCGCCAGTCCGAAGATGGCGCCGTGATCCAGGATGTTGCGCGAGACCGTGTACTCCCAATCCGGACTCTGGCCGAAGGGCAACACCAGCAGCCGCAGATAGACGAAGAAAGCGCGGCACTCGGTGAAGAAGTATTGGTACCAGGTGAAGTCCTTCAGGCCGAAGCCCGCGGTGCTGCCAGTGTACGCCAGAATCCTGGCGACGAACGCCATGCCGGCCGCCGCGCCCAGAGCAATGGGAACGTAAAGGCGCCAGTTTCGCTTGATACCCGCGAATGAGAAACCGGGATTCCAGTAGTAATCCGTGAGCAGCAGCAGAGCGGGCAGCACCAGCGTGTGCTCCTTGGTAGCGACCGCGGCGGCGAACAGCACCAGCACGGCCAGCGCAATTTTCCAGGAGACGGCCGGCGTCCGCCGGTACAAGTAGACCGCGAAGGCGGCCAGGAAGAACAGGACACTCAAGCACTCCGACCGTCCGGCAACGTAGGACACCGCTTCGGTCTGGACGGGATGCAGCAGGAAGACCGCCGCCGCGAAGGCCGGCAGCAGCCCAGCGGACGGGTCCGGCCGCAGCAGTTTCCGGGCGATGAAGAATATCAGGAGACTGTTGAGTAAGTGGCACAGGAAGTTGACGGCGTGAAAGCCGTCCGGTGCGTGAGAGACCTGATAGTTGATCCAGTAGCTGAACATCAGCAGCGGCCGGACACCGCGGACCCAGGCGGACAGCGCACCGGGAAACCCGGGTGTGTCATAGGGTAGAGAAATGTCGTCGAAGACAAAGGGTCCGCTTAATGCGGGCGCGTAGACCAGATACGCCAGATAGGCTAGGGCCGCGGCGGCAAGATAGACCAACCATCGTGTGCCAGGCGTGCCGGACGAGCCGGGCCGGCGTGGCTCCGCGGCCGCTTTTTCGGCGGCGCCCGGCTTCCCTTTTGTGCGTCCCTTGCGGCGGGCCCCGGAGCGGGCTTCGGCGATGCCGCGGGCTTCGGAGATGGCGCGCGTCTTAGACATGCGGCTGGCCGTCCCTCAAGGTTTGTAAGTGATACTCGAGGATTGCAAGGCGCTGCGCCAGTGCGATGTTATCGTCCCGCAGCTTGGAGATAATGACGGAGAACCGGTAAAACATGAGTAGAAACACGCAGCCGACTACCAGCAACAAGGCCAACGGCGGATCGGAGAGACCCAGCTTGTGGGCCGCCGCCTCCAGCAACCCGCGGGAGCGCGAGAGAACCACCAGAGCGGCCGCGGCCAGTAACCAGCTTACCGAATATTCCACGCGGATGTGCGCGCGCCGCACCGAGACCAGCACCAGCAGCAGCAGCAGGCCGCTCACTACCGTCAATGCATTTAACAGGCGGTCCATGGATCTCCTTCCTTACGATTTTCCGCGCTTCATGAAACGGCCGGACGGACGCCGCCCCCGCTGGTCGAATTTGAGCACATTCACGAAAACGCCGAGCAGCACGTGCACGATATAGTAGATCGATCGTACGGCCGTGATGGATGAACGGCCGGTGGTGCGCGGGTGCATCCGGCAAGGGATCTCCATGAAGCGGAATCGTCTGCGCTGCAGCACCACCAGCGCTTCGATTTCCGGGTATTCGAGGGGAAAGCTTTTGCTGAACACCTGCAGCGCGTTGCGGTTCACCCCGACGAAACCGGAGGTCGGATCGTGCACCCGCTGCCCGAGGATGGGGCGCAGCACCATGCGGAAGAAGCGTATGCCCAGTCCGCGGACCACGCCGGGGCGCCCGCCATTTCCGTTCACGAAGCGCGATCCGATGACCATCTCGCAGCCCGACGTTTGCAGCGCGTCGAACACTCGCGGGATGTCGCGCGGGTCATGCTGCCCGTCTCCATCCACCCGGATGACATATCCATATCCCAACTCGAAGGCCAGCCTATAGCCGGCTTGGACGCAGCCGCCCAGACCCAGGTGGTGCGGCATTGGCAACACCCGCGCGCCGGCTTCGCGAGCCGCTGTCTGCGTGGCGTCGACTGAGCAATCGTCGATCACCAGCACCGGCGTGCCCGGCATGACCGCATGGATGCCGCGCACTACATCGCCCACGGCGGCTTCTTCGTTATAGGCCGGTACGACGATGAGCAGCGAATCGGACGGTAAAAACGTGGGCATAGCCGGCATGATCAAAGCTCGGCGACGCGCCGCGCCGAAATGGTGTGCGAGCCGAGCAGCCGGCGGTAGATATGCGGCGTGACGCGCGCGGTGCGGCGGATCTGGCGTCGCTTGCGCAACAATGCCGGCGCATGCAGCAGCAGCGCGCCGTGCGCCCGCAGCACGTAGTAGAGCATGCGCCACGCCGAGTCGCCTTCCAGGCGAAACCGGGCGGCGGCGCCGCGTCCGCGCAGCATGAATCGCAAATGCCAGCAGTACCGCGCCAGCGCCACAAATGGCGCGGCGGCCAGCATGCGCGCCGGAAAATTCTTGGCCAGAACAAACAGGCGGTTGCGCTCGACGTAATAAGCTTTCAGCCGCGAGGCGCGCCCCGCCGAATGCGAATAGTGGTGCTCGACGACCGCCTCCGGCACGTAGAGGCAGCGCCAGGCGGCCCAGCGCGCGCGCAGCCCGAGGTCGGTGTCTTCGCAGTAAAGGAAGAAGTCTTCGTCGAACCCGCCGATCTGTTCCAGCATGGCCCGCCTATAGAGGGCCGCCGAGCCGCTGGGGAACAGGACCTCTTCCGCCACAGGAAAAAACTTCGGCGGACGCCCATGGCCGCGCTGCTTGCTGCTGCCATCGCCGCAGACCAGCATGCCGGCCGAATCCAGCGCGTCTTCGCCATAGAGCCGGACTTGCGAGGCGCACATGCCCGCATCGGGCCGCGCTTCGAGCGCCGACACCAGGGCCGCCAGCCATCCGGGAGCGGGGGCGGCATCGTCGTTGAGCGTCGCCAGATACTTACTGCGCGACTGCCGGAAAGCGTCGTTGACGGCCGCGCCGAAACCCAGATTGCGCGGCTCTTCGATGACGCGCACGCGCGCCGGCGCCGCCGTATTGCGCCGCACCGCGCCGGAGCCGCTGTTGTCGACGATAATCACCTCGAAGTCGCTCTGCGTCTGCTTCTCCAGGGCGGCGACGCATTCCCAAAGCCTGGCGTCCGCGGCCAATGTGGGGACCACCACCGTTACGAGGAGATCGGGCAAACTAAGATTCTACGACAGTGGCGTGTTGCTCCGATGGGGCGGACGGTTTCGCTGAAATGCCGGTGGCGGTTGGCAGCCGGGTGGGGGCGTTGATGCCGGCCGGGATGGGTGGTCCGCCGGGCGCTGTGATTTAGGGCTGCACACGTTACATTGGGTTGCATCACATCGCATTTTGGCGCATGGACTGCGTGGACCGCGCCGAGGGCAGCTCGCGGCCATTTTCCCCGTGCGTGTTGCGTACGGTTGCTTCGGGTTGCGGCGGAGTTCGCATATGTTTAGGCCGCAGCGACGGGTAATCGTCGGCGGAAATTGGCTTCCGTATTGTGCTTTTGTTGAAAAGAAAAGGGCGAATTGGCTTCGTTCCGTCATTTTGATTTGGGTTCGAGCCGGTGCCGCGGCGCGGCGGGCCCTGGGGCATCGCCGGGTTTCGCCCGCAACGTTTTTTCAGGTTTCGGTTGCTTGAGGATTCAGCATGTTGCATTTGTTCCGTTCTTGTCTGGCTTTTGGCCGCCGATGAATGCCGAAGTAAGAGACGCTGGTCTAGAGTCACTGTTTTTTGCTCGCCCGACGTCACAATAGCACTACGGCGGCGAGACTTGAGGGAGGCAGCTGGCGGTTTGCGTTTGTTTTCAGGGAGATGTTGGTGAATGTCGGCGCGTGATCGCCAGACGTCAATGGTTCCTTTTTAATGACGGTCGTTCATCGGGCGCGAATGTGCTGGAGCGCACGGCGCGCGCCTAGCGGGCTGGACCTGGCTACTGAATCGTCCTTTCTGGCTTGTGGCGCCGGTGGGCGGCGGGACTGACGGGTCCAGGTCGCCCAGAACGAGCTGTTCCCGGGTGGCCGATCCGTCCGGCCGCATCCGCGGCTAGTAGGCGTTACTCGTCAACTTGACTTGATGCGGACATATTGGGATCAATGCGGCTGGGTCTGCCGTGGCGGATTCGCGGAGCCAATTGCGTTTCTCGTTCCCAATCCGCAATCTCTCACAAGGCCTTCGCGGCGGTGCCCGGCGGGCTGTGCGTCCACGCCGCGATGTTGGCTCGACTTCCCAGCGCCGCGCGACACGACAGCAACGGAACTCCAGGTTGCAGAATTGCTGACGACGGCAGCCCGATTGAATGAAAACTCAAGCCGAGCATCATCGCTCGCCAAGCCCCATGTGCTTCGTCGGTTTAGTGTTGCCCGGCGCCACAGCATGCGAGCCCCGAGCGCCGCGGAGTATAATCACGAACGAACGACTTATTCGGAGGTTGTCGATTGACCGCTGAGAAAACGACTCGACCGTGCCTGTTCATTGGCTCTTCGTCAGAAGGTCTCGAGTTCGCTAGGGCGGTTAGGGCATCTCTGGAAGCGGAAGCCGAAATCACCGTCTGGGACGAAGGGGGCTTCCAATTAGGGCAGACCTCCGTCGAAAGTCTTTCTCTGTCATTATCGCGATTCGATTTCGCTGTGCTAGTTCTAACTCCGGACGACGCCGTCCAGTCTCGGTCTGTGGAGTTCT
The DNA here is from genome assembly GCA_035511215.1 of Bryobacteraceae bacterium. Lineage (GTDB taxonomy): Bacteria > Acidobacteriota > Terriglobia > Bryobacterales > Bryobacteraceae > Bog-159. The sequence goes on from DATKFU010000260.1 coordinate 24,300, forward strand.
TGGGACCTCGAGATAACGTCATCTTCGAACTCGGCCTGTTTATGGGAAAGCTCGGCCGAGATCGGACCTTTATCCTCCATCAGGCCCTCGGCGGCTTAAAAATCCCTTCGGATCTTGCCGGTGTGACTACTGCCCAGTATCACTGGCCAAGGAGCGATAACAACGCCAGAGCGGCTGTGGCCACCGCGTGTGACATGGTTCGCGAACGAATTCGAGCTTTGAGAACTCGCGGCAAGGAAAACGGGCTCGGTGAAGGTCTCGACTTAAGCCGCGTTCAGGAGCACAACGATGTTCTGTGGACTAGACTTGCAGGTTGTGAAATTCGAGTTGTCAACGGTCGACTGGAGGAATATCCAGCAGATGAGACGACGGTTGTTGTTCTTCCGTGCAACGAATACTTCGACGACCGGTGTGCTTATGACACAAAAAGCGCGCTAGGAGCCTATGTCAACAAAATGTTTGCTGGACAGGTTGACGACTTCATTGACGGTACCAAACAGGAATGCAAGAGGCGGCTAGGGCCCGGATCGGAGCAACAAAAGACCCTTGACGAGCGTGCCCTGAGCTTTGGCGCTGGTCGTGCGGTGCTTTTGTTGAAGCCTCTGGGGCGGCACGTTCCCATAGCGCTTGTGTCCACCACGACGCAACGCGCCGGGCATGGCCTCACGGCTAGGTCATCCTAACTTTTTGATGGCGTTTGTGAGTTGGTTGCTCGACTGGTTGATGCCCGCCTTAATGACGTTGTGATGCCGATTCTAGGAGCGGGCCATGGTCGGATTGACCCTGCATTGGCTTTCGTTAGTCTGCTCTTGGCCGTCGCAGAAGCCTTGCGGTCGACGCCTGGAGGAAGTCCGATTAGAACGGTAACAGTTGTGGTCTTTCAGAGAGATCCAAGCAGTCTACCGCAAGTTCACAAGACAGTTGTGAAACGCGCGCTTGCCCTCGTCGGAGCACCAGAACAGCAATCCTCGGTATCGGCGTAGAGACGGTTAGGACGATAAGTCTAGATGAGTGATCCCTTTAACCTGGAACGGTTTACTTCTGCGCAGGACCCCGTCTATGACGAGGTCATTTCAGAGCTACGGCGTGGCCGGAAGGCGGGACATTGGATGTGGTTCGTATTTCCGCAAATTTTAGGGCTCGGGGGTAGCTGGATGTCTCAGGCGTATGCGATATCCTCGCGTGCGGAAGCGGAGGCTTATCTTGCGCATCCGATTCTCGGCCCCCGATTAATTGAGTGCACACGGCTTGTGACCTCCGCCAATCGCTCTTCAATACACGAAATCCTCGGTTCCGTTGACGCCCTGAAATTCAGATCTTCAATGACCTTATTCGCTGAGGTCGCGAACGATCCCGCAGTTTTTCGCGAGGCGTTGCAGAGATATTTTGAAGGACATCCTGATCAACTGACCCTTGATCGGATCTGACCGCCTGAATGGACCGTGTTCCTGAGGCCTTACGACCCTCTAAGTCGGCCCGCCTGAACGGAAGATGCTCAAGACGAGGCTGGCTCCAGGCCGATTTTGTCGTTGACCGCATTTCGGAGCCGCTGCTTGCAGCCCAAATATCGCTCCGTGGTTTGAACGCTTACATGTCCGAGCAAGAACTGGATTTGCTCAAGCTCTCCGCCTGCCTCGTGGCACAATCGGGCACAGGTGCGGCGCAGATCGTGCGGTGCAACGCGATCCAGGCCACATTTCGCGGACCCGGCCTTTACGACGCCCCAGATGACCTTCGGGCTGAAGCCACTTCTCGCGATCCGCTGGGCCTTGTTGATCGCCCGAAACACCGGGCCGGACGTGATGCCGGCAGCGGTCAACCAAGTGTCGACCGCAAGCTTGACCCAGGTCGGTACTGGCACCGTTCGAACGTGACCACCCTTGCCAACAAGGTCAGCGATGACCCAGTGCTCTTCTCGCTGTTGGAGGTCTTCGACGGTTAGCCCGGCTACCTCCGCTCTCCGGAGGCCACAACCGAGCAGAACCGCGATCATTGCGTAGTCCCGGTTGGAACGTAGGCCCTCAGCAACGAACGCGGTGAGCAGTCGCTTCCCCTGATCCGCCGTCAACCAATTCCCGATGCGCATGCCGTGCTTCTTTACGCCCTTGACCCGTCGGATTCCCGCGGCAAGATCGGGGCTCAAAAGCCCGCAGTCGGCAGCTTCGTACGCCAATCGCCGAATCGCGGCAAGGCGCAGGTTGATCGTGGACGAGGCATATTTGGCCTGTTCGAGATTGATCCGGTAGCGTGTCACCACAGTCTTGTTGAACGCAAGGCGCGGTTCGGAGCAGTACCAGTCTATGAATTCACGGATCGCATGATCGTAGGATCGTTGAGAGCTGCGGGAGGTTAGGCTGTTGAGGACGGCGGATTTCGACTGTTCGAGATCCGGCAGTTTCAGAATGGTTTTTGGAGTGAGCTTACGTTGTTTGTTGGCCATTCCTGCAGTCTGCACGACGAGGTGCGATGCCGGCAGACTCTTCCAGGGCAAACTGGCGCGTTTGTGGGGGTGATGCGGCCGGATACGATATTCTTAGTGGGGGAGGTTACTCGCGTTGCCTGGTCAGGCGAAGTTTATTCGTGATGAGATCGCGGAACTGAAGCGCCGGAGTCCAGAGGATGCGCGCGCGATGGCGACAGATGCAAGAGGACAAGCGTCGGGCCGCGTCCGGGATCGATCCCGAGTCCTCCGATCCGACCTTGCCGATCGCGATGGCACGCGCTATGGGCGTGCTCTCCATCGAGGCGAAGCGCTCCAGGAACGTGGATCCTGACGGTCGCCACGGTATCGGCATCCCACCACCCGTAATCTGCACCAGGCTTGCACGGCCTGATCGACGGCGTCATATATGCTGGTCGCGCCCGTGGTTGGCGGTCGCCTCGAAGTAGCCCGCATCGCACGAAGGGAAGAATGCGTTTTCGCCTTTTATTCGCCAACAGATGATATCCTTAGGCGTGGCGTTCTTTGCGTCGGGTTTTGTAGTACGGACGTCAATAAGATAGAGTAGGCTTTCCATGGGCGCGATACGGTCGGAGGTTCTGACGTGGGCGCGGGAGACGGCGGGGCTGTCGCTCGAAGAGGCCGCGCGTGCGATCGGACTGAAAGAGGCAAGGGGCGAAACGGGACCGGAGCGCCTGGCGAAGATCGAAGAGGCGGGCGATCCGCCGCGCCCGCTTCTCCTAAGAATGACAAAAGCGTACCGTCGCCCTCTTTTGGTGTTTTACCTGAGCCAGCCACCAAGGAGAGGCGACAGGGGGCAGGATTTTCGTACGCTGCCGGGCGAAGATGCGTATAACCCCGACCTCGATGCGCTGATCAGGGATATCAAGGGACGTCAGGGTCTGATCCGCTCGATATTAGAAGACGAGGAAGCGGAAGGGCCCGGCTTCGTCGGCACGGCGACCATGAAGATGCCAGCCGCCGAGTTGGCGCGACGGATATCGGAAAATCTGGGATTTTCGCTGGGTGCGTTCCGTGGCGAGAAGACTGGCGATGACGCATTTGCGTATTTGCGCGCACGGATCGAAGCCGCCGGTGTTTTTGTGCTGCTGCTCGGCAATTTGGGCAGCTATCACAGCAATATCCCGTTGGAAATCTTTCGAGGTTTTGCGATTGCCGATCCGTTGGCACCCATGATCGTCATCAACGATCAGGATGCGAAAACGGCGTGGTCGTTTACCGCGCTTCATGAGCTTGTCCATCTGTGGCTTGGCAAGACGGGTGTCAGTGGTACGGATGCGACGGCGCAAATCGAGCAGTACTGCAACGATGTGGCCGGCGAAATCCTGCTTCCTGCAACTGAGCTTGAGGGGTTTCCTAAGCCATCGAAAATAGAGAAGATGGCGGCCGAAATGTCCAAGTTTGCCGAAGTTCGGCGAATTGGCCGGTCGATGGTGGCTTATAAGCTGTTTCGCGCCGGACGCTTGCCGCGGCCCGTATGGATGAGTTTGACTGCGCGATTTCGGGAGGAATGGCTGGCGCAGAAGCAGCGGCAGGCAGACAAGCAAAGGGCTGCGGAAGGCGGGCCGAGCTATTATGTCGTCCGGCGGCAGCGCGTAGGCGATGCTCTCCTCGGGTTGATGCGCCGGGCACTGGATGAAGGGAACACCACTTATACGAAAGCGGGCCGTGTGCTGGGCGTCAAGCCCACGAATGTAGAGCCGTTGCTGGCCTACGGACCGAATCGGGGCCTGCGATAAACAGTGCTCTATCTCTTCGATGCGAACACATTGATCACGGCGAACAACACCTACTATCCGATTGATCAGGTCCCGGAATTTTGGGAATGGCTGCAGTTTCAGGGATACGCCGGTAATATCAAGGTTCCTCTCGAAATCATGGAAGAAATCTTGGTGGGCAGGATTGACGATCCGTTGGTGGTGTGGATCAAAGACACGGCAAATAAACAGGCACTACTTTTGGATGAGGTCGCTGACCAGGATATTGTGAATTCGGTTGTGGAAGTCGGATACGCCGACGATCTTACAGACGATGAGCTAGAAGAGGTAGGGCGCGATCCATTTCTGATCGCTTATTGTCTTTCTGGAAACGATCGTTGCGTTGTGACGAACGAGGTATCTGCCCCGAGCAAGAAACGGCAGAATCGAAGAATTCCTGACGTCTGCGCACAGTTTGGACTTGAGTGCTGTACACCGTTCAAAGTGAACCGCGAGTTAGGATTCAAGACAGGCTGGAAGGTTTGACAAGCGGCGGGCTCTGCGCCGCTGATCGCGATGTCCCTGGGCCCATTAAAAGGGGATGATCGCCGCCGTGGTCCTTCGGCCACGGCCTTTCCCCTCTTTCCCGATTCTCTCGGAACGGCGCTCGCCGTCAGAGTTCCGCTTCGCCGCGACAAATCCCGGTCGCGGAAGCGCGGACCGATTACTCCTCATAAGTCGGCCAGCATCCTTGGATGAGATCCCGCTCCGGCCAGCCCGACCCGGATCGATCTTGTGAAACGTTCCCGCTTTGGGGTAGAACACGATTAGAGGTGGCCGCACTACAAAACGAAACAACCTAGTCGGCCTGCCGACCGCCCATGCGAATGAAAATGGGCGTGGCACCGTTCTGAGCCCACATGCGAAGCTGTGATCCATTGATTTGCAAAGGCCACGCTTCGGAGAATTTTCGGAAGAAGCCTATACGCCTTCCCAAGTTTCGGCCGTCACGGGCCTTCCGCTTCCTGCGGTGCACAACGCGATTGAAGACAAATTGATCCGCCCCAAACGAGTCCGCGAAGGGCATTCCGTCCAGCGACTGCCTTCCAGGTCTCAGCCGTTTATCTGCGGATGGAGGCCACACAGGACTGAGATCGCCACTGTTGCCCGCACGGCGCCAAGTGGCGCGAGGTGGAGGCTGGATCTCGCCGCTTGGCCGAGGCAACACGCATGGTGGAATCCGATCAGGAAATCATGCGCGGTGTACCGGTGTACAAGGGGACTCGGATTCTTGTCCACACAATCGCCGACATGCTGTCGCAAGGAGCGACCGTAGCCGAAATTCTCGAAGGGTATCCCGCGCTCACTCGTGAAAGTCGAGTTGGAGCCGATGTATGCCAGGGGCATTTCCTCGCAGAGGGCGTCCTGTCATCCGGCCGTGGGCCAAGCGTCCGCCGCGACGCCATAGCGAACGGCGCCCTGGCGAAATTGAGGAAGTTCCTAATCGATGAGTGCCTTCACACGTCGCTCGTGACCCTGGCGCACGAAGCCGGCCACTTGTGCGACCAGGTGAACTTCCTCGGGTTGGGCGGACACAAGGACTGGCAGTTGACGACTAGAATCCGCAACGAGGACTACACCTTCGTCACGAACAACCGCACGGATTTCACCTCTCTCTACGCTAGAGAACGACTACACTCCGGATTAGTCATTATCCTTCCGAACGTTATTCCATAGCGCCAGCGGGAGCTATTCCGCACCTCACTGTTACACATCGGCACCCGAAATCCGATAAACACCGACCAGGTCTTGGAAGGGCCGGGCGTCAAACAGCGTCCGCGTGGCCAACTCCTGCTTTAGCGTAGCTGCTGTGCTTGTGAGATCCCGATATATGGCCCGCAGTTCGCGAACCGTCGGCTTGTGGCGGCTCCTAGCCAACGCGCTTGTCAGCTCTCGCAGTACGCCAACGGGGCGGCCGTCGTGAATATAGGGTTTCCGTCCCGTTGAGATCGCTTAGGGATTTCAACACCCGAAATCTCTTCGCTTCAAAAATGTACCACCGATGTTCCTTGTGAACGTGTTCTGCCTGGGCTACTGCGGGTCCGAGCTCGAACGGCATATTAAATCGAGGCGTATTCGGCCCGTGGGTATCCACCTCTACACGGGAAAGATCGTGAAAAGAGTACCGGCACTGTTCGAGTAAAGGCATCAGTCGATCAAGACGCCGTTGACTTCCCGGAATCTGCAAAACGGCCTGCGGAATCAATCCGAACCCGCTTAGTTAGCCCGGCGATGAAGGCAAGGTGTAGAGGCTCGAATTGCTCGTCAAAAGGAATGTTCAAGAAGGCGAAGGTCGGATCTGTTTTTGGGGGGTGGCTGCGTGGTCCTGGCATCCTTATTATCAGCGGGTGCTTGGACGGAACTTCTTGGCACCAGCGCGGCGCAGAGCCTTCTTCCGCGCTTTGGCCCCATCGCCTGCGCCGTTTCCCGCCTCGCTCAGGTTCATCAGCGTCCTAACACGCCGAACGCGGGAAGCTGGCAGGCCGAGCTTTTGGGCCACTTCGGATGTTGTCGGAAAACGAGCGGTTATGAGGGCCTTTGCCATTCGTCCTCAATCCCAGTTCATTATCGCGTAAATTGGCAAACGCCCACGATGGTGGCGTATGCGGCCCTGCAGAACGATCGTAACGACCACTTGCCACCAGCGGTTCACGCGCGGGAATCCTTACGCCGAACGCCCTCGTCCCGAACGGATACAGCCGCCTTACACGTCCAGATTCTTAACATCCAGCGCGTTATCCTCAATGAACTTCCGCCGGCTCTCCACATCCTCGCCCATCAGCGTAGAGAAAATCTCCTCGCTCTCCACCGCGTCTTCCAGGCGCACCTGCAGCAGCGTGCGCTTCTCCGGGTTCATGGTCGTTTCGGCAAGCTGCTCGGCGTTCATTTCGCCCAGCCCTTTATAACGCTGCACCGAGGCGTCCCGCTTGCCTTCCAGCTTCACGAAGGCGAGCAGTGTCACCGCGTCGGGCTGCGTGTCGCGATGCTCGCCGCGCACCACCACGAACGGCGGATTGTTGTACTTGGCAATCTGGCGCGCGAGCGATCGGAATTTCTTGTAATCCGGCTGCGCGGCGAAGTTCACGCCGATGTGCCGCTCGGCATTGGTGGAATCGTGGAACATCACCGTCCAGGCCGAGTGCTCCTCGTCGGCCACCACCGTCGCCGGAACCTGCGCGGCCTTCACCGCTGCCGCCACCTGCTCCATGTTCTCCTTGTCCTGGAAATCGGCCTTGTGGTCCGCGCGCAGCTCGGCGTTGCCCAGTACCGCCACCACACGGGCGTCCCGCAGGCGCCGCTCCACCTTATGCGACATCTGCTCAAACTCGTCCAGGCTCATCAGAAACGCGCGTAGTTCGCCGCCTTCGAGCGTGGCCTGCGCGCCCGTGCCATTTGAGCCCACCTGCACGGTCAGGTTCTCCGTGGCGCGGCGCATGATCTCGCGCGTGAATTCCTTTTCGTCCTTGATATACTTCTCGGACTTGCCCTTCTTGATGCGGTAAAGCGGCGGCTGCGCGATGAAGATGCGCCCGCGATTGATCAGCTCGTTCATGTGCCGGAAGAAGAAGGTCAGCAGCAGCGTGCGGATGTGCGAACCGTCCACGTCGGCATCGGTCATGATGATGATCTTGCCATAGCGGATCTTAGCTGCGTCGAAATCGTCTTTACCGATGCCGGTGCCCAGCGCCGTGATCATGGCGCGAATTTCCTCGTGGCCCAGCATCTTGTCGTAGCGCGCCTTCTCCACGTTCAGGATCTTGCCCTTCAGCGGCAGGATAGCCTGGAAGCGGCGGTCGCGGCCCTGCTTGGCGGTGCCGCCGGCCGATTCGCCCTCCACCAGGAACAGCTCGCAGCGCTCGGGATCCTTCTCCTGGCAATCGGCCAGCTTGCCGGGCAGACCGCCGGAATCGAGCGCGCCTTTGCGCCGGGTCAGGTCGCGCGCCTTGCGGGCCGCCTCGCGCGCGCGGGCCGCGTCGATCGCCTTCCCCACGATCTTGCGCATCACCGCCGGATTCTTGTCGAAATATTCGCCCAGCTTGTCGTTGACGAACTGAGTCATATATCCCGCGATATCGCTGTTCAGCTTGCCCTTGGTCTGGCCTTCGAACTGCGGCTGCGGAATCTTGACGCTGACCACGGCCGTGAGGCCTTCGCGCACATCGTCGCCGCTAAGGTTCTCCTTGACGTCTTTGAACAGTCCGGCCTGCTGCCCGGAGGCGTTGATGGTGCGCGTGAGCGCGGTGCGAAAGCCGGTCAGATGCGTCCCGCCATCCACCGTATTGATGTTGTTGGCGAAGCTGAAAAGGCTCTCCGAATAGCCGTCGTTGTATTGCAGCGCCACTTCCATCGAGAGCGTACCCGCGTCGTTGGGCAATTCGCGGTCGGCTTCGAAGTGAATGGGTTTTTCGTGCAACACCGACTTGCCTTTGTTCAGATGCTTGATGAACTCCGCGATGCCGCCGCTGTACAGGAACTCGTGGTTCTTCACAGGGTCCACGCGCTCGTCGCTGAGCGTGATCTTCAGGCCCTTATTCAGGAACGCCAACTCGCGCAGCCGCTGGGCCAGCGTATCGTAATTGTAGGCGGTCTCCACCATGATCGTAGGATCCGCCTTGAAGGTGACACGCGTGCCCGTCTTCCGGCCGGCTTTGCCCGCCTTCAGCAGCGGACCTTTCGGATGGCCGCATGCATACTCCTGCTGCCATGTATAACCCTCGCGCCAGATTTCGAGCTCCAGCCGCTCCGAGAGCGCGTTTACGCAGCTCACGCCCACGCCGTGCAGTCCGCCCGATACCTTATAGCTCTTGGAATCGAACTTGCCGCCGGCGTGCAGCCTGGTCATCACCACCTCCGCGGCCGAGACGCCTTCCTCGTGCATACCCACCGGAATGCCGCGGCCGTTGTCGACCACGGTAACGGAATTGTCGATATGGATGGTCACATCGACTTGCGTGCAATAGCCCGCCAGGGCTTCGTCCACGGAGTTGTCGACCACCTCGTAAACCAGGTGATGCAGGCCCATTTCGCCAGTCGAACCAATGTACATGGCCGGCCGGAGGCGCACGGCCTCCAGGCCTTCCAGAACTTTGATACTGCCGGAATCGTAAACTTCTACCGGGGTGCTTTCGTCGATCGTCGATGCCATTGGGTTAGCTCTTACTGCACTTGCAATACTTCGCCACCAGATTCGTGCCGGATTCCTGTCAAATTCTCATGGGCATTACCACGTAGCGGTAATGGTCCTGGGTTCCATCGCTCACCGGGCGCAATTCGCCGGCGCTCTTCTGGTCCTTCAACTCGAAGGCTATTTGCTCCTGATTTGTGGCGCCCAGAAAATCCAGCAGATACTGGGCGTTGAAGCCAATCTCCATATCCGGGCCCGCATACTCGCTGGGCACGCTCTCTTCGCTTTCTCCGGTCTCCACGGCAGACGAGAAGATCTTAACTTCGCCGGCGGTGAACTGCACGCGGATGGCGCGCGAGCGCTCGTCGGCAAACTGCGAGACGCGTTGGATTGCCGAGCGAATCTCATCGCGATTCAGCTTGGCCGTATGCACGTTGTCCTTGGGCAGCACCTTGTCGTAGTCCGGGAAATTGCCCGTGAGCTTGCGCGTAATCAACAGCCGTTCGCCAAACTGGAAGAACAGATGGTTCTCGTCGCCGGCAAAAACCAGCTTACTATCGGCGCCGCTTTCATCCGCCAGCTTTACGATCTCGGCCATGGCCTTCTTAGGAACCAGCGCGCGAAAGCTCTTGCCGGTGCTGGCCGCGGGCGACACGATCTCCACGTAAGCCAGGCGATGGCCGTCCGTGGCGACCATGGTGGTCGAGTCCGACTTCAGCAACAGCAAAGCGCCATTCAGTGTGAAGCGCGATTCCTCGAGCGAGATGGCAAACGCGGTACGCGAGATCATAGACGCCAGCATCTTCACCGGAATTTCCGCGATGGCTTCCGGCATTTGCGGCAACTCCGGGAAACTCTCGCGCGACATTCCGGCGATGCGCGTACGCGACCGGCCACAGGTCAGGCTGGCCCAATGGTTCTCCAGGAACTTGACGTTCAAATCCGCATCGGGCAGCAGCCGCACGTAGTCGAGCAGCTTGCGCGCCGGGATCGTACCGGATCCCTCCTTCTTGACCTTTGCCGGACAAGAGCAGCGGATGCCCAACTCCAGATCGGTAGCGGTAAGCGTGATCCGGTCGTTGCCGGCCTCTAAGAGCACATTGGAAAGGATTGGAATGGTGGTCTTCTTCTCGACCACACCTTGAGAGAGGCTCAGTTCTCGAACGAGGTCTGCTTTACTGACGGTGAACTCCATGTGGTCTTAGCTCCTAATCTCTCGGTATATTTAGATGCAGTAGAAGAGCAGAATTCATAGGCCCTGTGCAAATTGTTGAAGACATCCTAAATTATACTAAATTATAGTAGTTTTGGCTAATGCCGACCTGAGGATTTCAGGTGCGGATGGGTGCAGAAACAGGTCTTCAGAGAGTTCTTCCACCAAGTCCACAGGCGATCCTCACCCGTGCCTGTGGAAAATTTAGTTAACGTCATTGTAATGAATCGATTAGCGCGTGGATGATCCTGTTCAATTCGGGATCGGTATGGCGCTGCTTCTCGATTTTCTTGACCGAGTGCAGCACAGTGGTGTGATGCTTGCCTCCGAATGCCCTGCCGATCTCCGGCAGGGAGGCCGGCGTCAGCTCTTTGACCAGGTACATGGCCACCTGCCGGGGCACTACGATTTTCTTGGTGTTGCTCTTTTCTTTGAGCTGGCTCTGCCGGATTCCGTACCGCTCGGCTACGCCTTTTTGGATGGAATCGATGGTTACTTTGCGATCCTGTGCGTAGACCAGGTGCCGCAAGACCTGCTGCGCCATGGGCAGATTGATCGCCGATCCGGTCAGGGAAGAATAGGCAATCAGTTTGACAAGCGCACCTTCCAACTCGCGTACGTTGGACTTGGTCTTGATGGCCATGAACGTTCGTACGTCTTCGGGGAGCGCCACGCCTTCCACCTCGGCCTTCTTGTCCAGAATCGCCATCTTGGTTTCCAGATCGGGCGGCTGGATGTCGGCCATCAGGCCCCATTCGAACCGCGAGCGAAGGCGGTCAATCAGGCCAGGGATATCCTTTGGCGGTGCATCGCTCGAGATCACAATCTGCTTCTGATGATCGTGTAGTTCGTTGAAGGTATGAAAGAATTCCTCCTGTGTGCGATCCTTGTTGCCGATCAATTGGATGTCGTCCACCAGGAGTACGTCCGCGGAGCGGTAGCGATCGTGAAACTGCGGCATACGGTCCAGCCGGATGCACGTGATCATGTCGTTCATGAACCGCTCGCTGGAGGTATAGATAATGCGCATCGACGCATGGTTGTTGATGAGCGCGCGGCCGATCGCATGCATCAGGTGAGTCTTGCCCATCCCCACGCCGCCATAAATGAATAGCGGATTATAGCTGCGGGATGGGTTGGTGGCGACGGACCGTGCCGCGGCGTGCGCGAACTGGTTGCATGCCCCAACCACGAAGCTGTCGAACGTAAACTTGGGATTCAGCGGGCTGACCGGCGGCGCTTCAAATTCGGTGGGCTCCCGTGACGAGGGCAACGCGTACTCCACACGTTCGATGGCCAGCCCGAGCCGCCGCGCCATGAGGAGCACTTCCGTGGCGTATTCCGCCTCCATCCAGCGCTTAGTGCCTTCATCGGGAACCCCGACGACCAGGGTGATGCCGTCGATCCCCTTGTATTCTATACGGCTAATCCAATTCTGGTAGCTCTCGGGACTCAGTTTGGATTCCAATTCTTTTTTTATGCGATCCCAAGGATTCATATCTAGCGCTTGCCTGCAAGGAGTGCCGATAGGGTGGGCCACCGACCGAACCTGAGTCTAGCATACCCCGGTCATTTTCCAACAAGAAAATAGCGGCTTTGTTTCGTTGCGGTTACAGCTGGTTTGACAGGAGCGTCGACGGTTCACGATAATGGTCTCTGGCGAGCGGGAGTAACTCAGTTGGTAGAGTGCGACCTTGCCAAGGTCGAAGTCGCCGGTTCGAATCCGGTCTCCCGCTCCAACTTCCTATTTCCTATGAAGAAGTTCTCGCTCCTTTTGGTTCTGTTCGCCTCCTTCGCGTTCGGCCAGTACAAGATGGAGCCGGCCGGCGCCCCCCCTAGCGACCTGCCGCCCGCGTTCGCCTCGATGCTTCAGCCGCAAGGCTTTAGGATACTGGGACCGGGCGGATCGGTATACTGCGAAGTATGGTTCCGCACACAGGTCAAGAGCGGGCCAAAGTCCACCGACGATGCTGTGACGCTGACAATTCCGCAAGGTGCGCTGCTGGGTGCGATCCGCTTCGCAGGACCGGCGCAGGACCGGCGCGGGCAATCCTTGAAGGCTGGAACATATACGTTGCGTTACAGCCAATATCCCGTGAATGGCGACCATCAGGTCGTGGCGCCTCAAAGGGATT
>DATKFU010000261.1:0-3709 GCA_035511215.1 Bryobacteraceae bacterium
ACGGCTGCTGGCGTAGGCGGTGCGCAATTGCGCGATGGCGGCGGTAGCCTCGTCGCGGCGTCCGAGCTTGTTGAGGGTGTACGCCTTCCAGTAGATCGCTCCATCGGCCTTCGGTCCGCCGCGGCTGACCACTTCGGTGAAGTCGTCGAGGGCTTGATCGTAGTGATGGTCGTCAAGCGCGGTGAGGCCGCGGCCGTAGAGAGTGTTGTCGTTGCGAACCATGGCGGCCCGGGGACCATCCATCTTGATTTGTCCCAGCGCCAAAGGAGTGCGAAAGGCGTCGAAGTTGAAATTGCCGACTTGCTTGCGCGCCTCCTCGTCCATCTCGCGGGCTTGTTCGCGTGCCTGCTCGTTGAGTTCGCGGGCCTGTTCCCGCGCTTGCTCGGCGGCCTCTCGTGCTTGTTCGCGCGCCTGCTGCGCCAGATTGCGGACTTGATCCTGATCTACTTGGAAATCCATTTGGATGCCGCCGTCGGGCTGGGGTCCACCCTGCCCCTGTAGCAACCTCATCGGCCGAGGCGCGGGAGCGGGCATCGGTGGGACCGGCGGGTCCTGTGCGACTGGGGCTGCCGGCGCGGCGGGCGGCGCGGGAGGGACCGGAGGGTCTTGCGCGACAGGCGCTGCCGGCGCGGCGGGTGGCGTGGGCGGGAACGGGGGGTCCTGCTCGAATAGTGCGACCGGCGCGGCGGGCGGCGCGGGCGGGAACGGAGCGTCCTGTGCGGATAGTGCTGCCGGCGCGGCGGGCGGCGTTCGCGGCGCCAGGGCCGCCCGTGCTGCGGGGGCGGACGCTGGCGTGGGCGCCGCTGGGGGCGTCTCCCATTGCGCCGCCGCTATTGCCGCGGTCGCAAGAACAGCGGAGATCAAAATGATTGGTCGTGAGTTCATGTCGTTTTACCCTCTTACTTGCCTAAAGTGTTTGCCGGCCGCCAGTGGCGTTCGGTTTTTCTTTCTCTTGAGTGCGGACGTTGGAGCCCAGCACCCGTATCTTGAACAGAATGCCTTCGGCCTTGAGCTTCTGGCGTAAATCGTCCAGCTCGGCGGGCGAAACCTCGGATGGGCCATGAGCGATATCGAGCAGCACGCGGTCGAGCTCGTCAAGCACGTTGGCCACCGCCGTATCGCCGGTGTGTTCGGCGGTCTGGCGGTAGAGGCGGCTCTCACTGACCAGGCCGGCGGCGCGCTCTTGCTCGGAGGAGATATCGAGCTTGGCGTGGGGATCGGGATCGGCGTTGGCCAGCTCGATGAGCACCATCTGCGACCGCTCCAGATAGTCGCCGACTGCCACCAGCATCACCCGCTCGCCGGCTTGTGGATCGGCTGCAGCGGTGAGCTGCGGTTGCGGCCGACGAGCGATTTGCGGCATTATCTGCGGATAGTGCCGGCCGGCCACGAAGGCGGCAATCAACAGGCCCGCCATGGCCGCGGTGGCCGCAGCCCAGCGCCACTCGAACGACGGCAGCCAGCGGCGCCGGGGCCGCCAGGCGGAAGCGCCTGCCCCACTTTGAATGCGGCGCCAGACTTCGGCGCCATACTCGGGGCCGAGCTCGGGAACGGGCAGCGCGTCGACTACGTTCAATACGCGCTGCAGCGAGCTGTACAGGTCGCGGCACCCAGAGCACTCTTCCAGGTGCTTTTCCGAGGAGAGAGCATCGCTCTCTTCGCCGTAGTAATGCAAAATCAGTTGCTCTTCAGTCAGGTGATTCATCTTGCTGCACTCACTAGCGGCTCGAGACTGCGCCGCAATTTCTGCACCGCGCGAAACACGCTGTGCTTGGCCGCGCCGGGTTGACACTCGAGCACGCGGCTCACTTCCTCAATACACATGCCCTCGAAATGCCGCAGTACGAAAGCGGTTCTTTCGGTGGCGCTCAAATCGTCCATGGCTTCGAGCACGCGCTGGCGCACTTCGCCGCTGAGCGCCATGCGCTCCGGCGTAGGGTCGAGCGAGGGCAGCGAGAGGACAACCTCTTCCGCCCCGTCGTCCGTACCCGACGTCACGTGCTCGGAACGCCGCTTGCGGGCGCGCATCATATCCAGCGAACAATTGGCCGCAATGCGGTAAAGCCACGTGCCGAAGCTGGCCCGCTCGTCGAACTTGGCGAGCTGTTTGAAGGCGCGCAGGAAGCTCTCCTGCACCACGTCCTCGGCGTCCTGTTGATTTCCAGTCATACGAAAAGCCACCCGGAACAGAGCACGGCTATGTCGTTCCACCAGCACCCGAAACGCGTCCGCATCTCCTGCACGCGCCCTGGCGACAAACGATGCATCCGTCGAATCCATCCGGCTGTCAGTTAGACTGTTCACGCCAAAACCGGTTAGCAACGATTCCCGCGGCGGAAGAGCAGCCAGCCCGAAGCGATGGCCGCCAGCGTTCCCAGGGCGATTTTGGCCTCGAAAAGCCATACATTGGTCATATCCGCGGTGGGTACGACGGAGCAGACGATGGCGAGGACGGTGACGGCGGCGCCGGAGAGGGCGCTGATGCGCTTGCCGGCCTTCCAGGCGCCGCCAAAGATATAGAGGAACGGCGGGAAACCGACGAGCACCATGAGCGAAACCAGCGACTGGTAGGCGGCGCGCATGGTGTCGCCAAGCTGCATGACGATTAGCAAAAACGAAGCCACGCCGCCGAATACGAGGATGGAAACGTACGGCGTACCCCAGCGGGGATGGACGCGCGCGAACGCGGCGGGCAGGAGGCCATCGACTCCGGCCGCGAATGGCAGACGCGAGACGGCGGTGGCCATGCCGCCGAACTGGCCGATGGCGCTCGCGAGGACGAGCAGCGCGATCAACGGACCTAACCACTCTGCGCTGAGCGCGTTTCCAGCGGACTCGGCGGTTTCGGCGAAGCCATTGAGCTCGCTGATGCGTTCGGGCCGCAACAGCACGAGCAGCGATGCGGTGGCGGCGATATAGAAAACGGTGATGAAGATAGACGCGATCCATCCGGCGCGCGGCAGGGTGCGCTCGGGGTCGCGGATTTCGCCGCCCATCATGCCCGCCAGCTCCAGGCCGGACATGGCCCAGGCGATGGTGGCCCAGAAGTTGACGGTGTCCCAATCCCATTTGGGCGCGAGATGGAGCGGGGTGGCGGCGCCGCGCTTCATGTAGACCAGCGCGGCTACGGCGACGAGCAGGGCGCAGAGAATCCAGCACGATGCGCCGCCGAGGTTTTCGGTCCACTTGCCGATTTTCATGCCGATGAGATTGGCGCCCAAAGCGACCCAGATGGCGAGGAAAGAGATGGTGAGGGCCCCGGTGCGGCCGGGGGTCCAATGCAGGGTGTAGAATGCGGCGCCGGTGTAGAACATGGCCGCGCTGGGGAACCAGAAGGCGATGCTCAGCCAGTAGAGCCAGAAGGCGATGAAGCCGTGCCAGGGACCGAAATCGTGGCGGGTCCAGACGTAGAGGCCGCCGGCGCCGGGGTATTTCACGATGAGCGTGCCTACGGCGATGGCCAGGGGGATCACGAAGAGGAGAGCGCCCAGCACCCAGAGCGTGAGCGACCCGGGGCCGGCGTGCGCGGCGGCGGGGATCCAACGGGTGCCAACGATGCAACTGATGGCGAAGAGGGTGATGTCGCGGAGACCGAGCTCGCGGCGGAGATGGGGGGATTTGGTCATGGGGGCGGCAGCGTGGGGCCGACCCCCTGGTCGGCCTTTTGGGGAGGGGCTCGGTGATAGTCGCGCTCTGCCGTGATAGGTGC
>DATKFU010000262.1:0-10370 GCA_035511215.1 Bryobacteraceae bacterium
GAGTAGGGGAGATCCCAGTGCAGGTCGGGAGTTAGTATGGTTATTTTCTGCGTGGCGATACCCATCTTGGCAAGCTGTTCGAAATCCGAATCCTGGTTGGTAATCAGATATACGTCCTCGTCGCCCTGGTCGAAGCGTGCACGCCGGTAAGACACGCCCGGCTTTTGCGGACTCAATGGCCTCCGTTCGCCGGTCACCGTATTCACCAGGAACAGCGCGGACTCATAAGCCTAGACAGTGCGCGTCGCCGCCAGCATCCGGCCGTCTCCCGTAAAGTCATCCGCCGCCCACCCCCCGTTATCGGCTTCGACCACTCGCTTGGCCTCCGTAGGTTTGTCGGGACCGGCCAAGTAAATGTCGCTATCGCGACCGTTGCGGCGCGTCGAGGCGTAAGCGAAGTGCGATCCGTCCCACGACTATACCGGGTCGGTGTTGCGCGATTTGCCGTCGGTCATTAAGGTGGTGCGACCCTTGCGCGTATCGTAGCTGTAAATCTGATACCACTCGCCTCCGCCGACATCCTTAGTGAACAGGAACAAGTTGCCATCCGGACGGTAACGTCCTCCGGCGACACGGTCGGGATAGAAGGTGAGCTGCGTGCGCGCGCCGCCCGGCTGCGTGACGCGGTAGATTTGAGGTGCCTGTCCGAAGCGAGTAATGATCAGCATCTCGCGGCTCATGGGATTCCAGTCTGCCAAGGTGGCGGTGCGGAATTCGGTATAGGGTGCCAACTCCTCCAACAGGCTCGCCGGGATGCCCGGGATTTCTTCGGCCGTCAGATTCGAGGGGACGGGTAAAGTCGGTTCCGCGCCGCAAAGCCGGCCGGCCGAAACGAGCAACACTGGAAGCAAGCGTCGAGTCATAGCGATAATTCTAGCGCGTGCCTCGCCGGGTGAGTAATCCGAGTGGCTCGCTGGCGACTACCCTCATCGCCCTCCTGCGTCCAGCGGGCGGACAGGAGGACTTCGCTGGCTATTCGCCTACAGAGCGTGCGGACGGCGACGCGAACCGATGCGCAGAGAATTGCTTATGCGAGATGCGATGCCGTTTGCCGATACGCACTTGCTATATTAGGCGAAGGGCGGGCGACTACCACATCGCGTTTCCATCAGCGCCAGAGCCCGAGCATGCTGCGATGGAACACCAACGCCAAACCTCAACGACGGTATAATCGGACCCATGTTACCGCGCAATTTCTGCATCAGCGTAATGGCCGCCGGCGCGACCGGCGGGGGGGCACGGGCACAACAGCAATCTCCGGCGCCAGCCGCCGGCCGGCCGGTTCTGGACCGTTTTCAACCGGGCCAGCCGCACCGTGGTAAAGTCCTGCTGGCGGTCCAGGCGCACTCCGATGACATTCCCCTCTTCGCGTCGGGTACCGTCGCCAAACTGATCGAAGAAGGATATACGGGATATCTCGTTCGGGCGACCAACGATGATATGGGGGACGCCGTGGGCCTGGGCACGCCGGGCACGATCGGCGAGCACGTGTTCAGCAACGAACGCGACAACGCCGAGGTGGCGCGGGTCCTCGGTTGCAGAGAACATTTCGACCTGAACTATAACAATCACCGCATGGCGGATGTCTCGCTCAACGAAGTGATCGGGCGCCTTATTTTTCTCATACGCCTGCTCAAGGCCGATACGGTTGTGGGATGGGATCCCTGGGCACACGACGAAGAGAATCCGGATCATTACACTATCGCCAGGGCATTGGAGGCGGCCTGCTGGATGGCCGGACGCACCCTTGATTTCCCAGAGCAGTTCGCCGCGGGGCTCCAGCCCAAGACCGTTCAGGACAAATATTACTACGCCCGCCGTCCCGAGATCACACGAATAGTGGACATCGGCAAACAGATCGATAAGAAGATTGATGCTATCCGTGCCAATGTCGCGAAGGGTCCGGGAGGGCGCTCGGGATCGCGCCTGCGGGCTGAGTTGGCGAGCCGCCATCAGTGCCTGCCGCTGTTGGGCGACGACGACGTCACCGCCGATCGCAACTACATTCGCGAATTCGGCTTAACGCACAACCGGGAATTGGGCGAGCAGCACGGAGTGGAATATGCCGAAGGGTTCCATTACATTCCGGCGGGTTCTTCGGGCGCGGACCGCGACCCGCGCGTCGATGCGTACGTCAAACGACACGCTGTCCCCAGCAAGTAGCTATTCCTGGACGC
The DNA here is from genome assembly GCA_035511215.1 of Bryobacteraceae bacterium. Lineage (GTDB taxonomy): Bacteria > Acidobacteriota > Terriglobia > Bryobacterales > Bryobacteraceae > Bog-159. The sequence continues at coordinate 2,178 of DATKFU010000262.1, forward strand.
ACAGCCCTTGGAGTAGAAGCCGATATCACAGCGCCATGCAGATCTCTACTGGTTAACCTCACTGTTTCACGGAGAGCGCGATCCCTGCCTGGCTGATCAATACCGACAAATCCGGGTTGGAAGGACTCACGTCGCCCAGAACCATACGCACCTCAACCGCTGGCGGCATGGTGAAGCCGGTCAGATTGGGATACTGGCTGGCGCCGGCGGCCGGATTCGGCACGTAAACGCTGATCGCATAGACCGGACCAGGCAGGCCGGCGACCTGCTTCATCACTGCGGCAATGCCGTCCGCGTAAAACCCGTCCACGAAGACGGATACCGGCAGATTGGTCACCGCATAGGGCCCCGCGAAATTGTATCTGACCTCCGCCAGTCGCCAAAATCGTAATTGGGGAACCCATCGCCACCGGGTTCGACGGCGAATTCACCGTACCGTCACTGTTTAGGATTTAACCCTGACCCGTGCCGCTGCCATTCACCGAGTAGATGCCCGGAGAGGCTGCCGCCGCCGGCATCCAAACCGCATTGGAAACCGCGCTGCCGGAAATGACCTGGACCTGCAAGGGGCCCGTCGTGTCGATATCGGAAGGCACCACGGCCTGGATGGCTGTCGCCGTTTGAGAGGATAGTCGCAGCCTCGCCGTTGATGGTCAATTGCGCATTCGGTCCAAAGCCCGCCCCAAGGGCCACAATAGATTCTCCCGGATTTGCTTTGTGACTGTTTTGGAGTTTGCGGCTACAAACCCAAGTTACAAATCCATATATGATAGACACCGGGTAGGACCACCTAGCCAGCTTAGGATGAAGGCTCCCTTAGCTAAATTGGTGTGGGGCACGCTCGTCAGAGGACCCTCTGGGTCCGGCTGCCTCGTAGGCCGCCCAATGCGCGCAGCACGTCTTTTGTCCAATCGTTGTGTTATACTCAGACAATCCGAAATACAAATCGGGGATCAAGTACAAACAAAATAGGAGCTAGATGACTAAACGAAAGACGGCGAGTGCAGTGATCGTGATCGGACTAGGATGCTTTGCGTCAGTAGACGCACCCGCGCAAGTGTCCAAAGTGAGAACAACCGATGGTGCGGTGCTGAGCACGACCGCGCCAAAGGCAAGCACCGCGATACCGGATGCCAACCCCGCGGCGGAAGAAGCCCTTCCCGACGGAGTAACCCTGATTTACACGAACCTGGGCACCGGAACTTCGGTGTACAATGCGGGAACCGGCTGGACAGAGGCGGGTGCGGAGGCGAATGACTATCCGCTCGCCGAGGCTATGGCTTTCACTCTGGGCAGCGATCCGCCCAACGATTACATTCTGGTCCGCATCGACATGGGTATCACTTACTTACAAGGAACCAATGGAATGAACTTAATACTCGCCGAAGACAACGGCGGCGTTCCCGGAACTATTATTTATTCCACTTCTTTTACTAACCTCCCGGACTTCGGAACCTGCTGCACACTGCAGACCGCCAAGCTCGCCCCTACCAAGTCCAGTTATGTGGCTCTGAAGGCAGGCCAGCAATACTGGCTGTATCCACTCCCGGCTGACACGACCACTTATCTGATCTGGAACCTGGATGTCACGAAAAAGCAGGGCAATGGCGCTGTCTCCAAGGATTATGGGACGACTTGGACCGCGGCAACCATGAACCCGTTCGGGGCCTTTAACCTTTACGGCTATCCCGTCAAGTAGACGCGGTCCTCAAGCGGCACCGATGAGGACTTGACTGCCGGCGCACGCTTCGAGTGAGCCAGGTGTCCCGAGGAGTCGGGACACGGCACGCCGCGGGCGTGCGCCACGGCCTACACCCACTCCAGGGCGCCCTTTTTGTAGGCCCAGATGTAACCTACCAGCAGGACCAAAAGGAACACGACCACCTCAGCCACGCCGAACCACCCCAGCGCCCGATAGCGGACGGCCCAGGGAAACAGGAAGATGGTCTCCACGTCAAAGATCACAAAGAGGATGGCGATTATGTAGAAGCGCACGGTATAGCGTCCGCGCGAATCCGAAGCGGCCTTGATACCGCATTCGTAAGCTTCCAGCTTAGCGGTGAACGGAGAGGATGGCCGGATCAGCTTGGCGATAATAATGGTTACCACCGGAAAGGCGATGGCGATTGCCAGGAAGATGAAGATCGGTATGTAACCGCTCGGCATGGCCACAAATATATCATGATTAAAGCCGGTTCAAGCCATGCCTGATGCCATGCCTGACGCACGCACCGATCCACGCAGCGCATATGCCGAGCGGTTGGAGGCCCGCCGCCGCGCAGTTGCCGGCTATGACCGGAAGCACCGCACCATCGGCAACTTGCGGCTGGTGGTCTTTGTCGGCGCAGGCGTACTGGCGTGGTTGATCTGGGGACGCGGCGCGATAGGCCCGATCTGGCTGGGGCTGCCCGCGGCGGTGTTCGCCGGCCTGATCGTCGCACATGAGCGGGTGTTGCGGGCGCGCCGCGCCGCCGGGCGGGCCGTGGCACACTACGAGAGAGCTTTGGCGCGCATGGACGGGCAGTGGGCCGGCCACGGTGAAACGGGCGAGCGATTCCTGGATGCGGCGCATCCATACGCGGCGGATTTGGACCTGTTCGGACCCGCTTCGCTGTTCGAACTGCTCTCGACGGCACGCACCCGCATGGGTGAGGAGACACTGGCGCGCTGGCTGCTCGAAACCGCCGCGCCGGCTGGGCTGCAGGAGCGGCACGAAGCCGTAACCGAACTGCGCCCCATGCTGGACCTGCGGGAAGATCTGGCGGCGCTGGGCGAGGATGTGCGTACGGGTGTGCATCCGGCGGAGCTGGCGGCGTGGGGCGAGGCCCCACGTGAGGTCCTGCTCGAATCGCGCCCTGCCCGCGCAGTGGCCTTCGCCATCCCCTGCCTGGTGGCTGTCTCCGCCGTGCTTTGGGGCATGCAGGGTTGGCGCGATCCATTCTTCGCCATGCTGGCCGTGGTAGCCGTCTTCATCGCGCGGTATCGCCGCGTGGTGGCGCGCGTGGTGGAGGCGGTGGAACAGCCGGCGCACGACCTGGCCTTGCTGGCGAAAGTGCTTGCGCGGCTGGAGCGCGAACGGTTCGCATCCGCGCGGCTGACGGCGCTGCGCGCGGCGCTGGACGTAGACGGCCAGCCACCCTCGGCGCGTATCGCGAAACTAAACCGGCTGGCCGAGATGCTGGATTCGCGCGACAACCCGTTCATGAAAGTCGTAGGGCCGCTGATGCTGTGGACCGAGCAACTGGCCTTCGCCATCGAAGCCTGGCGCAAGCGGTCCGGGCCAGCGCTAGGGCGCTGGTTGGCCGCGGTGGGCGAGATCGAAGCACTGGGCTGTCTGGCAGCCTATGCTTGGGAGCATCCGGTGGACGTGTTCCCGGAACTCGTGTCCGGCGCGGCCTGCTTCGACGGCGAAGAGATGGCGCATCCGCTGCTCGGCCCGGCGCGCGTGGTGCGCAACAGCGTGCGGCTGGGCGGCGATTTGCGCGTGCTGATCGTCAGCGGGTCGAACATGTCCGGCAAGAGCACGCTGCTGCGCACGGTGGGGATCAACGCGGTGCTGGCCTTGGCCGGAGCGCCCGTGTGCGCGCGCCGGCTGCGGCTATCGCGTCTGGCGTTGGGGGCGTCCATCCGTACGATGGATTCGCTGCATGACGGCACTTCGCGCTTCTATGCCGAAATCACGCGCCTGCACCAGATCATGGAACTGACCGGCGGTCCCCTGGCGGTGCTGTTTCTGTTGGATGAGCTGCTGCACGGCACCAACTCGCACGACCGGCGCATCGGCGCGGAGGCCATTGTACGCGGTCTGGTGGACCGCGGCGCCATGGGTCTGGTGACAACGCATGACTTGGCGCTGGCGCAGGTCGCCGATTCGCTTACGTCGCGGGCTGCGAACGTGCATTTTGAGGATCAGTTCGAGAACGGACGCATGACCTTCGATTACCGGCTGCATGCGGGAGTGGTGGAGAAGAGTAATGCGCTGGAGTTGATGCGGTCGGTGGGATTGGAGGTTTAGAAACGGAATCAGAATGCCTTCCAACAGCCGTTAACGCGCTCAGCCTCTCTTGCCAGAGAGGGCCATTGCACGTGGTACAGTGTCTTCGAAATAACTAGACGGTTCCGGCGGCGGCGCAGACGATCGTTGTTTGTCGTCTGTCCCCAGCGCCTGCGGCGCACGCAATTTCATGAAAACCTCCCGAACTGTTACGATATTCGGAGTGCCGCCGTACAGTGCAGTAATCGGTCGGCGCTGAATTGCCGCCGCGCACACCAGCTGATCAGTCTCCTCTTGCGATTGTCGTACGGCGGACCACGACAGCCATTTCTATCTCAGGATATCGCGGTGTCCACGGCAATGTACCGAGACGTTTCTAACACAGTAGTACTAGCCTAGCGGTTCGCCGGATCGAGCCCATCCCAAAGCGCGCGGAGCATGGCGCGCACCAGTTTGGGGTCGAATTTTCCGCCATGCGCGCCCAGGCGCTCAAAAAACGGGATGGAGTGGGCGGCCGACCAGATCAGCAGGGCGGCGGCACCGGGATCGACCGGCCCGAGTCTGCCTGCGCGCTGCTCTTTAACCAGGAACTCCACCAATTGCCGGCGCAGCAGCAGCATGGGCGAATCCGGATGGCGGCTGGCGAACTCTTCGAAACGGAAAGCGGGATGGGACATCAAGGGCAGCAGGACGGGGAGCGTATCGCGGAAGTAGTCGATCATCGAAAAAGCGATCTTCTCCAGCAGGGCGAGGCCCTGGGAGCGGGGATGATGCAGCAGCCGGTTCAAGTCCGCCGGCGGCGGAATCATGGCCGCAAAGAACAGGTCTTCCTTGGTCTGGAAGCGCTGAAAGATCAGGCCCTCCGATACGCCGGCGCGGCGGGCAATTTCCCTGGTGGATGCCGCGAAGCCTTCCTCCACAAAGGCGCCGCGGGCCACTTCGAGCAGCTCTTCGTCGGATATGGTTTTGTTTCTACCCATCCCCATTCATGGTGGCACTCCCGGACGGGCTATGGTTTGCGGGCCAGAAAATAAAGCGTGGCGGGACGCGTACCGGATTCCAAAACCTGAAATCCGGCATCGCGCAGGAAGCCCTCCCAGCAGTCCCGGCCGGGCAAGCGTGCATGCATCAAAAGCGGACCCCAGGTCAAGTCCATCCACAGGTCTTTGGCGATGACCATCAACAGAAACTGGCCGCCGGGTTTCAGTACGCGGGCGGCTTCGCCGAGGGCCTTCGTTCTGCCGTCGCGGTTCAGGTGGTCGATGGCGTAGGCGCTGACGATGCCGTCGAAGGCCGCCGATTCGATGGGCATCTGGCGCATGTCGCCCGCTTGTATCGTGGCGCGCTGGTCGACGCCGGCGGTTTTCAGGTTGAGAAGCAGCCGTTCGCGGCCCTGATCGGGGACCGGCTTTCCATTTTCCGGATTGCCGAAATGGTGCACGTATTCGTCGCTGAAACTGTCGAGCGCCATCACGAACGCGCGCGGCCGGGCTTCCAGAACCATGAGTGTGGATCGGCCGGTGCCGGCGCCCATATCGAGGACGCGCCCAGAGCCGGACGGCAGGAACGCCTCTGTCGGCAGCGGCGCGCGTCCGTTCATGTTCATGCCGAGGCGCATAACCAGGAACGCAGCGATCGACCAAAGCGTGACGGCACCGAGGATCGCCAACAGGGGCTTCGGCCACTTACGGATCCAAGCCAGCCAGAAAAGGGGCAGGAAGATGGCTGTAACCAGCAGGTGTCCGTAGGTCCAATACCAGGCGTAGCCGAAATTTATATGTGAGTACATACTTATTTATAACCCAACATGCATTCACCGTCAAGTGCCGTATTCGGGAGCGTGAGGAGGAGGAGCCTTACCGCGGACTGAACCACCCATTGCCGGGCGGGACATCCAGTTCGGCCACTGCCGCGCGATCGGACCGATCCGCGGGCCCAGGGTTCAGAACAGGCAGGGCGGTGCCCCGGACCGGGTCGAACCAGCCTACCGCGACCCGATACTTTCCGGCGGGGAGCGAACCGGGAAGCGTCAACACATATCTCTCGCGAACGATATCCCCTGGCTTCCATTTCGAAGCCGGCAGCGATCCCGCTTGCGGCCAGTGATCCTGCCGGGCCACGATATTGCCGCCGGCATCGCTCACATACACCAACACCCGTAAATCAGGTGGAGGCGTTTCCAGGCATTGCCAGTAATAGATCGCCTCGAAGGCCGGCGGCCAATCGAGCAGCGGCCGCAGGGTGACACCGCGAAGCTGGATGCGATCCGCAAAATTCGCAGCGCGCGGAACCTGAATCTCGCCAGCGGGGAGCGCACGGAGCGGCCCAGGCGCGGCGGCCAGATCGAAGATTTGCCAAGGCGCGTCCTCGCCGGTCAGGCGCGCGAAACGCGCGGCCAGAGCATTGAAGAAGGGGCGCTGGTCGCGTGCGTCGGCAGCGAAGGTGTCCGCATAATAGCGAGCGCCGGCTTGACGCAGCCGCTCCAGGCGGTCGAGGGAATACTCTCTTTCGAGGAGCCATCCGCGGCGGTCCGCGAAATAAAGCACGTTGGGACTGCCCCCGGTCTCGGTAGCCAGCAGGTCGCCGGGCGCGGTCAAACGGTTGAGCGCCACTCCCAAATCTCGGGGCAAACGATCCGGGACGTACAACGGCGAAACCGAACTGATCGCACCGACGGCAAAGACCGCGAGGACCACAGCGACAACCGGAAGTCCCATGCGATTCCGGGCCAGCCGCGCAAGGGCGATTCCGCCGAGCGCCGCGCCGGCGGGCAGCAGCAGCGCCAGGTAGTAAAGGTTCGCTGCCAGAACGCCCGGCATCAACATCAACGTGAAGACGGCACCGGCCATCCACCAGCGGAAGAGCCACGCGGACCGCCCACGGCCCGCGCAGCAAAGCCCGATTACGGCCAAGACCAGGCCCGCTGCCGAGAACGCCTCTGCCCAGAGGGCCGTTAAAATCCGGCCGACGAACGGGCGGTGCAGCCAGAGCGCCAGTTGGTGACCGAAAAGATCCCGGCGCATGACTAGGGCGCTCAGGACGCTCTGCGGCTCCACCGCGCGGGCATGCACGAAATACCAAGCGACAGCCGGAATTCCGGCGATCAGAGCGAAAATATACGGCTGCTTGCGCCACCACAGCCTCCTGCCATAAACCACCCAAAAGAGATACAGCGCGGGCAAGGCCACGAAGATCACTGTCAGTTTCTGGAGGATGGCGAGCGCGGTCAATGCGCCGGCGGCAGCCAGCCGGCTGGCTTTGGGTTCGTCCGTCCAACGATCCAAAGCGTCCAAACCGGCGAGCGCCAAGGCCAGCGCAGGAATGTCCGGCATGAAGACGCGGCTAAAGAAGAGATGGTACGGGAGCAGCGCATAGATGAAGGCTCCCAAGCGGGCTGCCGGGGCGCCGGCGCGGCGGCGCAACAGGCCGTACAGGCAGTAGATGCCCAACAGCGAGCAAGCGATCACGACCATGCGTGCGATGGTGTCGCTCTCGCCGAAGACTTTGTACAGGATGGCCGCCAGCACGCTCTCGATGGAGAATTCGGCGTTGAAGTAGCTTGGGGCAGATGGCTGGCCGCCAATCCACGCGACCTGTGGATGGAGCAAGGGAAAGCCCTGGCGCGCAAAGTTTCGCGCGACCATCAGCGTGATGGTCTGCCGCCAATTGTGATAATCCCAAGCGGGGTAGGCGATGTGGTAAGTGCGCAGCCCGAGCGCCAACAAGAGAATGAGGTATAGCCACAGGTCGGCGCGGTTGGCCCCGGCGGGTCGCGATGCGGGCATCCTTCTCTCTACGGAACGATGCGGACCAGCGCCAGGGCGTGCGGTGGCAGATTCAGCGACAGACCGGCGAGATCCTGTTCGGCGGCCTCGGGTAACGCGGCCGCATCGCGCAGAACCTGGATTTGATGGCGAGTCGGAAACGCCGGGCGGCCCATGGCTTCCCAGGCAGCCAGCGGCGAACCATGCTGGGCGTCCACAATTTGAATGCGGGCGTGATGCGGGCCGGTCAATCCTGCAATCGTCAGGCGCATTTCGTGCGGCGCACCGGCTTCTTCCGGGGCTGCGTAATTCCAGAGTGCGATCGCCAGCCGGCCATCGGCGTCGCGGGTGACCAGCGCGTTATCCGAGGCCACGGGGACGCGTTCGCCGCCAAGCTGATGCAAAAGCCGGAAGGCATCCCCTCTCTCCCCCCCC
>DATKFU010000263.1:0-3343 GCA_035511215.1 Bryobacteraceae bacterium
TTTTTATGGAGCAGCCTGCTCCTGGCCGGCAATCCGGAACAGGAGATGAACGTCAACACGCGCTATACGGTGGAGAGCGTGGAACTCGCCGGCGACAGTCCCTCCGGTATTAGCACGGGCCTGCGCGGCGAGCTTACCCGGCTGGTGGGCGCCAAGCTGAATCCGGCCGCGCTCGACGATCTGGCAGTGCGCATCCGCCAGGAGTTGCACGTACGCGCGGTCACGCACCGCCTGCTGCGCGGGCAGAAGCCCGAGCATGTGCGGGTGGTGTTCGATGTGCGCGGGAATCCCGCGAAGTTCGAGGCGTCGGTTCCGAAACTCGTTTACCGCTCCGATGGGGGCTTTTCCGGATTGGCGCAAGGTACCGCCACCGTGGGAGCGCAGGCGTTTACATTTGGCGGGGTGAGCGACGGCGACATTCTGGCCGAGCGCTACACCGGCATTGTTGCCAGTTATGAGGACAAGCGCCTGATCGGCGATCGGGTACGCTTCCGTCTGGATTTCGAGAGCTATCGCGAACAGTGGGACCAAGCCACGGTAAATGCCCTGGACCAGCCGGGCGCGGAAAGCGACACCTCCGGGATCTACCGGACCCGCCAGAATATCGAACCGCTAGTGACTTTCGTGCTTGCCAGAAGCGGCTCGGGGCTCGTGAACCTCACCGTAGGTACCAGTTTTGAACGGTTTCAATCGCAGTTTCCGGCCGCGCGAACGGAGTCCGCCAACGCGATGGTGACTACTCTGCGCTATCATCGGCGCGTGGAGGGCTCCAGCGCCAACCAGCAGGAATGGGACGCAGGTTACAGCCTGCGCGCGGCCACCAATCTTCTAGGCAGCGATTTCGGCTACACCCGTCACCAGGGAGACGCGCATTACGTCTACTCGTGGGGCCATAGCCAGTTCCTGGACGACCTCACTGGCGGCGTCATTTCCGGGCAGGCGCCCCTCTTTGAACGCTTTATACTAGGTAACAGCACCATGCTGCGCGGGTGGAACAGATTTGAGCTGGATCCGCTGGGCGGGAGCCGCATGGTGGCCAACACCGCGGAGTACCGGTACCGGCTCTTCGACGTTTTCTACGACAGTGGTGCAATATGGGATCAGGGAGAGACAGCGGTGTTGCGCCATTCGGTGGGTGTGGGCGTACGGCAGAACGGCATGTACGCGGCGTTGGCCTTCCCGATTAAGGAAGGCCACATTGAACCGGTTTTCATGGTGGGCATGAACTATTGAATGGCGTGAGCCAAACGCAAACTTGAGGCAAACGGACAGACTGAGCGCGGATAAACTCAGCCGCGACCGTAACGGCGCGGTCCTCATCAGCCGCAGGCGCTGGCTTCTGGCCGGTGTGGCTGTACCTCTGTCTTGCCTCGGGGCTCGAGAACGCCTGAGCGTTGCCTGGGACGGCGACGACCTGCATGTAGCCGCCCCACAACTGCATTTCCTGGCGGGCAAGCCGCTTGATCGCCTCAAAGACGGCGCCGCGGTGGTGTTCCTGACGCAGTTGACCCTCACCACCGACAACTTTACGACCAGTCTGCGGCGGACGCCCGAGCGCTTCGTATTCAGCTACGACCTGTGGGAAGAGAAATTCTCAGTCACGAAGCTCGGCGAGGGCCAGCGTACCGTTGCGCACCTGTCGGCAAATGCGGCGGAAGCCTGGTGCCTGGACAACGTAGCCATCAGTTCGACCGGCCTGCCCCAGGATCGTCCTTTTTGGTTGCGGTTCGAACTGCGCGCGGCGGAGCCGAAGGACGAAGCCGCGGTGATCGGCGAGTCCGGCCTGAACCTGACGCGGCTCATCGAGATTTTCAGCCGCCGCCCGCGCGATCAACAGCCGCAGTGGACCGCGGACGCCGGACCGCTGCGCTTGGGCGACCTCAAGAGACTGGTTGGCCGCGCCGCGCGAGCGTTGTGAACCGGCTGCGCAACAGGCTGATCGGGATCTTTCTGGCGGCCACTCTGGGCCCCCTGGCCGCAACTCTCTGGATTACAACTTCCCTGCTGGATCGCAGCCTGAGCTATGCCTCCACCGGCGAGTTGGACCGGCTCTCGCGATCGCTGCAAAAAACCGGCAAAGAGTTATACCAGCGTACCTGCTACGCTCTGAAGAACGATGCGCTGGGCGGCCGTCTGGAGCCGGCGCGCTACGCCGCGGCCCAGCAAGTGAGCTGGCCCCCGGCCATCAGGAGCTTCCTCGACAGCGGCGAGGCCGAGCGCTTCCTGAGATCCGGCCACGATGGCGACCATATCGAATATCTGGCGCGGCGCGGCGACGATGTCTGGCAGTGGTCCACGAGCTTGGGCGGCGTGAGTCTGGAAGAGCTGTCGCGCGAATATCGCAACGCCCGGGAAATTGTGGAGAAGCGCCAATCGCGCGATCTGCTGCGCGGGTTCACTTACACCTATGTGTTGCTGGCAGCTTCGGTCTGGCTGGCTTCCCTGGTCCTGTTGGTTTACCTGGCGCATCGCATCAGCCGCCCCATTCAGCAACTCACGGCCGGCCTCTCGCAGCTTGCCGCGGGCGACCTCACCACGCGCGTGGAACGGCACAGCGGCGACGAAATCGGCCGCGCCATGCGCGCCTTCAACGACATGGCCGAGCGGCTGCAGCGCTCGACGGAGCGCCTGGTCTACCTTACGCAATTGGCAAGCTGGCGCACCCTGGCGCGCAAGATGGCTCACGAGGTGAAGAATTCGCTCACCCCCATCCGGCTCACGGTGGAGGAGATGCTGGTCCGTTACGGCGATGGCGACCGTGTGTTCATGGAGCAGGCCGCCCAGATCGTGGTGGAGGAGGTGGAGAGCCTGGAACGCCGCGTGCGCGCGTTCTCGCAATTCGCCGCCGAGCCTCCCGTGCTACCCGTGCCGCTGGATCTGAACGCGTTGCTGGAAGAGCGCATCGCATTTTTGAAGAGCGGCCATCCGGAGTTGAGCTACGATCTGCGCCTCGATGGCAGCCATCCCACGGCGCTGGCCGACCAGGATCTGGTGAAAGGCATCCTGACTAACCTGCTCGAAAACGCCGCGGAGGCCGCCGGCGAGGGCGGCCGCATCCTGGGCATTACCGCGGTCCACAACGGCCACGCGCTGGTCGAAGTGCACGATTCGGGGCCAGGCCTGAGCGAACAGATTCGGCAATCTTTGTTTCAGCCTTCCATCTCGTTCAAGAAGGGCGGCATGGGGCTGGGGCTTTCCATCTCCCGCAAGGGCGCCCTGCTGACGGGCGGCGACATCGTGCTGGTAAAAGGAGAACTGGGCGGCGCGGCGTTTCGCGTCCTGTTGCCCGCTGCGTCCAATGGCATCCAAGCGCATCCTGATCGTGGATGACGAAGAGAACATC
>DATKFU010000264.1:0-4296 GCA_035511215.1 Bryobacteraceae bacterium
CCAGCAATACCGCCAGCGCACCGGCCGCGGCTGTGAACCACACCCTGCCTGCGCGCCCGGCCACCACAGCCAGAGTGAGCCCGGCGCCAATGGCGACTCCCAGCCACAACGGCGGAGTCGGAATGCGCCAGTTCGGTTCCAGGTGCATGTGCCAGGCGACCACCGCGTGCGACGCCGCCAGCAGCCATCCCGCCGCCTTCGCCACCCACGCCCAGCCCGTGAATATGGCGATGAAGCCCACCGGAATCACGGCGCACATCAACGGCACCACGATGGTGTTGGCGGACACGCCCGAGAATCCGATGCGATGAAAGTACACCACCATCGGCAGCGCCAGCCCCAGTTGCACAATGGCCGACACCACCGCCAACTGAAACGCGTAGAGCATCACCCGCGCCGGAATGCCGATGGCCAGGCAACTGGCGCGCTCCGGCAGCCTGGTCCAGAGCCGCAAGGTTTCCGCGAGCAGCCGCATCTCCACGCGAAACTGCGCGGCCGCCGGCGCCAGGTGCAGATCGCGGCCGGTGTCCGGCAGATCCGCCAGCGCCCGTGCGCGCGAATACGAAGTGCGCTCCAACACAGGCGTGGCGAACGCGCCGATGAAACCCACCGCCAGGAACGTGAGCTGAAAGCTGGCCTCGAACATCTGTTCCGGGTCGAGCACCAGGAAGCCGATGGCCACCGCGGCCAGGATGTTCAGGATACGCCGCTGCCGCGCGAAGTAGGTGGCCACCGCAAACAACGTGAATCCGGCGGCGCAACGCACGCACGGCGATCCCCATCCGGTCACCAGCGCATATAGCCACAGCAGCGCGGAGGTGACGAACAGGGCCGCCTCGCGCCGCACGAAGCAGAGGCGCAGCACGAGCATGAGGAAGGCGGCCAGCACCACCGTGTGCGTGCCCGAAATCACCAGCGCGTGGTAGGTGCCCGTGTTGCGGAACTGTTCCGTCCAAACGCGCTGCACCTGGTAGGTCTCGCCGATCATGACGGCTTGCATCATGCCGGTCTCGTATGGTTTGCCCTGGTAGAGTTGAGCGAGGCGCTCGAGCGCCATCACGCGCAGTCCCGCGATGGCAGCCTTAAAGCGCGATCCGCACCGGCCGGGCAGCACGGTGACCTCGGCGCCGGCGCTCATGGCGGCGGTCCAATAGATCTCGCGGCGCGCCAGAAAGCGGGCGTAGTCGAACGCGCCGGGATTGCCGAAATTACGCGCCCGGCGGACGCGCGCCTCGAACTCCACGCGCTGGCCGTAATCGAGCGCGGGTGGCGGCTGGCCTTCGTGCGCATACGCGGTGACCTGCACGCGCGCCCCCGGATCTAACTCCACGACGAAGCGTTCGCGGTCGCCGGATAGCGCGGGCGGCTGGACCACGCATCCGCTCAGGATCACGGGCTCGCGGCCTTCGGCATCCAACTCCGGCCAAGGGCCTGGGCGATGCGCCAGGTCCACCAGCGCGCCTGCAAACACGAATCCCAGCAGGCAGCACGCCCCAGCCAGCACGCGCGCCCGCCGCCACAGCGCGATGGCGCCCAGCGTTGCGAATGCCGCCATGACGATGAATAGCTCGCGAGTCTCGAACGAGACGAATCGCGAAGCCAGAATGCCCGTGGCGATGGCCGCGAGCGGCGGGATAAGCGGGTCTTGCATCAGCCAGCAGGTTAGTGGGCTGGCTGGGTAGGATTTCTCAGCTTCTTACTGTGCTGGATTGAGGGATCGCAATTCTTCCAGTGCCTGGAACCAGTCCTCTTCCGGCGAACCGCAGGGACAGCCTCTGGCTCGCCAGAGTTGATGAGCGCGGGCCGCGATGTCATCGTGCTTGAATGCGGGCGTTTGAGAATGCCGATGAGGCGCGTCAGCGTGCTCCAGGGCTTGACGCGATTGCTCGTGTCCAGTCAGGTGATCCTGCTTCCCCTGCTGCTCGCCAACACGATAGGCGTGCGCGCCGGCGTCGTGCAACTCGGCGGCTCGTTGATGGTTCTCGTAATGCGATCCGTTGTTGTAGCGTGCCGACATATTCAGATCTTCACTATCTGCCCCGATTTGGTGTGCGCTTCCTTGGCAAGTTTGTATGCCTGATCCGAGTAGTCCAGCGCTCGGTCGGCATGCCAGATTGCCGTTGTCAAATCCCCTTTTTCATTATGTTCTGCCGCGGTACGATGGGCGTGCGCCGCAAGTTCGTGCTGCTCGGCGGCTTTCCTGTGTGCGTCGTGCATATTGTCTCCTCCTGTGCAAGCGTAGTTTAACATGTGCACGAATGGGTCCAACCTCGCCTCGACGCACCGGGCGGCGCGCGCCGCTTTCGCCCCCGGCTTCCGGCCCTGACCATGCGCGGTCAAGTGACATTATGCGGTCGAACCGCTCATTTGTTCTGCGCCGATGCCTCGGTCAGGTCCAGCCGCGGCTTCCACGCATCGTGCTCCGCGACCGGTCCATCGTTGGTGAAGTTCAGCAACTGGTCGTCGCCGGCGCTATACGCGGGCCAATGCGGACGCCCTTCGCCATCCGGATTGCCCCTCTTAGCGAACGCCACCCAGTAGGCCAAGGCTGCCTTGGCAGTGGCCTCGTCCGCCGCGTCGAGGTCCTTGGCGTAGCGTGCGGCGACAGTATCGAAGACAAACGGAATCTCGGTCGCGTGCGGCGCGCCCTTCCACTGCTTGCGCAGGGACTCGGCCACGTAGGAGAAACGATACTCGTAAGCGGGCTCGCCGGTGGCGGCGACGGTGCGCACCACGAATCTGGCCGGCTCGATCATCATCCGGTCGGCTGCCACCAGCATGCCGATCTTGCGGAACTCGCCCGAATGCTCCGGGTCGTAGGCGGCCTCGGCCTTTTCCTTATTGGCGCCGAAGGGAGCGAACAGCTCGTCCATGCTCTTGGCGAAGGAGAATCCGATGTCGCTGCTGTTGGCGCCGGCGATCACGGGAATTTTCATGGCGTGTCCGGCGAGGAGTGCCTGCTCGGGCGTTTCGACAACGATCTTGCCGTCGATCATCGGACCGGCATATGTGGGCGTCATCATGCTCGCCATGTTCAGCCGGTCGACCACCCGCTCGGCCGGTAACTCGCGCAACGCGGCCAGCGCCGCGGCATCATCGCCCTTTATGCCGGCCTTCTCGGCAAACGCGATGCCCACCGCTTCGCCGGACGGCAGGTTCGGACCGGACTCGCGCACGCGGCGCATCGGTCCGATGCCGGTACGTCCGCCGCCGGACTCGATGATAGCCTTGTGGAACAGCCCGCGCGCCAGAGGCGTGGTCATCATGGTCAGCACTGAGCCGCCGCCCGCGGATTCGCCGAACAGCGTGACATTGCCGGTGTCGCCGCCGAACTTCGCGATGTTCTTCCGCACCCACTTCAAAGCCGCGATCTGATCGAGGAAAGCATAGTTGCCCAATAGAGCGTTGGGGTCTTCCTTAGTCAGCGCCGGAAACGCGAAGAATCCGAAGCGCCCCACGCGATAGTTGAAGCTCACGAAAACGACGCCGCTTTCGGCGAAATGCGTTCCGTCGTAGACCGCGGGCGAACTTCCGCCGTTGACGAAGCCACCGCCATAAATCCACACCATGACCGGCAACTTCCCGGACCGCCGCTCGGCTGGCGTCCACACGTTCAGATACAGGCAGTCCTCGGCGGGCTTGGTGCCCAGCGGCGCTGCATCGCTTGGAAACGGAAGCTGCATGCAATCGGATGCGTAGCCGGCTGCGGATCGCACGCCCTTCCACGGCGCGACAGGCTGCGGCGCGCGCCAGCGATTCTGGCCGGTGGGAGAGGCGGCGTAAGGAATGCCCTTGAACGCAACGATGCCGCCCGCGATGGCCCCTTTCAGCGCGCCGCTTTCGACGCGCACTTCGTCGACCGTTGCCGCGGCCGCATGGCCCACGATGCCGCAAGCGGCCGCCGCAAATAAAACAATACCGTGAATTCGAGTCATGTTTGTGTCTTAATCCAACTGAACGGAGCCGCGTAGCGCCAAGTCGCGCGACGAAGCGCCGGCTTGAATGATATACTCACCCGGAACCAGTTCCCAGGCGTCCTTATCCGCGTTGAAGATCGAGAGATAGAACGGATCAAGACGCAGCGTCACGGACTTCGATTCGCCGGGCTCGAGCCGCACTTTCTCCCACGCCACCAGACGATTGAACTGCTCGCCCGAAGCCTGCGGAAGCGTGGCGTAGACTTCGGCGATTTCCGCGCCCGCCCGGGCGCCGGTGTTCGTCACATCGAACCCCACACTGTCTTTGGATGTCTTCAGGTTCGAATACTTGTAAGTGGTATAGGAAAGGCCAAAGCCG
>DATKFU010000265.1:0-10314 GCA_035511215.1 Bryobacteraceae bacterium
AGGGGGGAGAGAGATAGTCCTGCGCTTCGGAAAAATGACCATGAACGATGCCGACATGCAGCTGATCGACGAGGATGCGACCGACGCGTTCGATTTCTTCCCGGACCATTATCAGGACCAGTTGGTCGCGGGCTACTCCAAAACGACCGCTTCCGGCGCGCTTCGAGTCTACATGCCCGATTACAATAAGATCCCAGGAACGCGCTCCAGCAATTCAAAGCCTGCCGGACTATAAGCCGGTTTCTGTACCCTTGCGGGCGGCAGCCATTCGTCTGGGCCGGACATTGCTGCCCGGCTCTAGCGACCTACCCGAGAGTTCATAGGAGCGGGCCGCTCCTCCTCTCCTATTTGGTCTTGCTCCGCGTGGGGTTTGCCTTGCCGGCCGGATTGCTCCGTCCGCGGTGCGCTCTTACCGCACCATTTCACCCTTACCCGACGACCGTACGCTTGCGCGCCCGGATCGGGCGGTATATTTTCTGTTGCACTTTCCGTAAAGATTCCATTAAAGGAACCCTTCCCGGCCGTTAGCCGGCACGCTGCCCTATGGAGACCGGACTTTCCTCCCGTTTCCAGGCGGCTGCCCATCCGGCAGGCTACAACCAGCATTATCCCATTTTTCTGTGAGGGAACGCCCATTCAATTGACTAAGAGCCGCAAAATGTTGTAGATGTGGAAAGATTGCCGGTGTATCCTAAATTAGTTACCACTGGTTGTTTGTTGGCATTCGTAGAAAGTCTCGCGTACACGCTGGAGTGTTGAGGAGATACTCATGATGAAGCAACTGGCAGCGATTAGCGCTATCGGGGTGTTTTCGACGTGCCTATTCGCTCAGGGATTAAACACGAAACAAACCAAGGAAGAATGGGAAGAGATCAACTTCGAGTTCAATTCTTCCATTCTTTCGGACGGATATCCGAGTCTGTTGCGGCTGGCCGAAATTCTAAGCCAGCATCGCGATTACCACGTGAAGCTGGTGGGAAACACCGACTACGTCGGCTCTGCGCGCTACAACGACCGCCTGGCGATGCGGCGCGCCGACACGGTTCGCGACTTTCTGGTGAAATACGGAGCCGCGGCTGACCAGGTCTCGACGGCCGGCGACGGCAAGAAGGACCCGGAGGTCGACAACAAGACCAAGGAAGGGCGCTTCATGAACAGGCGCGTGGTCATGATCGTCACCGATGGCCAAGGCAAGATCGTGGCCGCCGGCGGAGCGACAGAGGTGATGCCCACCCTGGCGGATCTCCTGAAGAAGCAGCAGGAGTGCTGCGATGCCATCCTGAAGCGCCTCGACAAGCTGGACCAAATTCTCACCGCATTAAACGGCCTCAAGGGCGAGAATGACCGGCTGAAGGGCCAGGTGGCCGAACTCCAGGGAGAAGAGAAAGCTCTGGAGGACAAAGTGAACGGTATGCCGAAGCCGTTGTCGAAGGACGAGACCACGGTTATCGCCGAAAAGGCTGGCACGGACGCTTTGAACGAAGCGCAGAACCGCAACAAGAAATTCTCGCTGCTGGGACTGGACATCGGTCCGACGTTTGGCGGCGGCCGGCCGGAGGGCGACGTGACCGTGCATGGCAGCGGTCAGTTCTTCTCGCCGTTCGGCGGCGATGGAACGCACGCGGTGCAGGCGCAAGGCGAATATATCCGCTACCCCGGCGACCAGGAAGGCCAGTTCGATATTGGTCTGGTCAACCGATGGGATCACCTGCAAGCCGGCCTGTTCTCGAGCTTCAAGTACATTCGCTTGGGCGGTGACACCAATGGCGGCAGCATGGGCCAGGGCGCCTTCCTGCTCGATTATATATTCAGCCGGGGCCGCATCGGCTTCTATGGCACGGAAGGTTTCAAGAGCACCGGAGCGATGCTGCTGACTCAGCTAGGTCCCAGCTCATATGTCGAAACTTATGCCCGTCCCCTGGATCAGGCCGGTGCAACGTTCCAGGTGGGCGCCTGGGGCGATGCCTGGATTCAGGGCAATATCGGCTACATGCACAGCCACAGCCCTACTTCCTGTAGCGGCAACAGCACCTGCGGAAAAGGCGGCGGAGAAATCAAGTTGGTTCAGCCCATCAGCAAGGAGCTCGCGTTCACAATTGGCGCGAGCGTGAACCCGACGCTGATTACCGCCAAGAATACCGGCGAGCTCACCGTTGGGCTGCAATTCGGCAACTTCATGCGGCCGAAGGAGTACACCACGTTCACGCATCCGGTCCCCATGGACGTGCCGCGTATCCGGTATGAATTGCTGAGCAAGGTGGTGGGCCACAGCGCTCCAGTTGCGAACGCGGGTCCGCCCCAGATCGGCGTGCCGCCGGGCACGATCACGCTGAACGGCAGCGCATCCTACAGCCCGGATCACGACGCTCTCAGCTATTCGTGGGTCCAGGTTTTTGGTCCGAGCGTGACAATATCGAGCGCCAATTCGGCCATCGCCACTTTCACCGCGGCGGCTTCCACCAGCTATGGCTTCACGCTGACCGTTACCGACCAGGTGAGCGGCCTGACCGCGAGCGCCAACACTACGGTGACCACGCAGAGGGGCCTGCAGGTACTGCGGTTCTCGGCTACCCCCAGCCAGATCGCCGCGGGACAGTCGTCCACTTTGTCCTGGAACGTGTCTAACGCCACCTCGGTGAACATCTCGGGCGGCGTGGGCTCGGGTCTCAATCCGTCAGGCACCGCGACGGTGAAGCCGACGGCCACCACCACCTATACTTTGACCGCCAACGGATCGGGCGGCCAGACGATCAACGCCACCGTTACGGTTACCGTCGGCGCATCCACGCCCGCGGTCATACGGTTCGCAGCTTCGCCGGCTACCATCGCCAAGGGCGGGTCTTCTCTGCTGTCCTGGACGACTACGGGCGCCTCCACCGTCACCATCAACAACGGCGTAGGCAGCGTGTCGACGAATGGCAGCGTGACTGTCTCCCCAGCCGCAACCACAACATACACCCTGACCGCCACGGGCGCCGATGGAGTCACGTCGGTTTCCGCCGCTGTCACCGTTACCGTAAGCGTAACCACGACTCCCGCGAATGTTCAGATACTGACATTCTCCGCGAGCCCGGCTTACTCACCGGCTTCTGGCGCGCCTGTAGTCTTGACGTGGACGACCCTGAACGCCACTTCCGTAATTATCACCGGCACGGGCGCACCCGCCGGAAATCAGGCCCTCAACGGCAGCGTGACCGTGAATCCGACGGCCAACGCGGTTTACACTTTGACCGCTTATGGTCCAAACGGACCAGTGTCCTCCGTAACTCAGGTGTTCGTGAGATAACCAGGAGGAGACGCGTAACGACCAGCCGGGCGGCTAACCACCGCCCGGCTTTTTTTGTTTACCAGAGATGGTAGTACCCGTCCCGCTGGGTGAGATCGACCGGCAGGCCGAACAGGTCCGCCAGCGCGGCGGCAGTGAGCACATCCTGTTTGCGCCCATCCGCCAGGATGCGGCCTTCGCGCATCAGAATCACGCGATCGATTTCGGGGATGATATCGGCCAGGTGATGCGTCACCAGGATGATTCCGATCTCGGCGCGCGCCAGCTTGCGCATGGTCTGGCGCAATTCGTGCTGCGCAAAAACATCCAGGCTGTTGCTGGGCTCATCGAGCACCAGCGCGCGCGGATCGTGCACCAGCGCGCGGGCCAGCAACACGCGGCGCGCCTCCCCGGACGACATTTCCGTCACGGTCCGCGCGGCCAGATGCGGAATCTCGAGCAGCGCCAGGATGGCGGCCGTCCTACGCTCGATTTCCGTCGTGATCGGGTGGTAGGGCTGCACGCCGACGCTGCCGAAGAAACCCGAGAGCACCGCCTCGCGCCCGGTGATCTCGCGCGTGCAGAGCGCCATCCAATCGTTAGACACGACGCCCAACAGCGGACGGAGATCGAAGATGTTCCAGCGCTCCTGTCCGAAGATAGCCATGCGGGAACCCTCGCGCACCAGCGGATAGCATTCCCGCGCGATGGTCTTGATGAGCGTGGATTTTCCGCAGCCGTTGGGCCCCAGGATGGCGACGTGCTCGCCCACGCCGATGCGCAGGCTCACATTGCGCAGCACGATCTTCTCTCCGCGCATCACCCAGACGCGCTCCATTTCGATCAGCGGCGCCTGGTCAGATGGCACGCGTGAGCAACTCCTCCAACTGGCCGCGCGTGAGCACGATGGGATTGGCTTTCATGCTGCTGGCGCGAGCGGCCGCATCCGCCAGCGCGGGTACGTCCGCCGGGCGAACGCCATAAGCGCCGAGCGGCCGGATTTCGAGATCGCGGCACAAGCACTCGACCCAGGCAGCGCCTTCCTCGGGGGTGGCGCCGGAGCGGCCGGTGAGGGTGCGCGCGGCGGCGTAGCGCAGCAGGCTTTCTGCGTGAGACGCGTTGTGGGGCGGCGCGCGGAGAGCGGCGATGTTCACGCGCATGGCGTGCGGCAGCAGGGCGGCGCAAAGTGCGCCATGCGGCGCATCGAACATTCCGCCGAGCGGCGCGGCGAATCCGTGTACCGCGCCCAGGCCGGCATTGGCCAGCGCCAAGCCTCCGAGCAAGCTGGCGAAGGCCATATCCGTGCGGGCCGCGAGATCATGGCCGTCGCGCCAGGCCCGCCGCAACGCGCCCGCCGCCAGCCGCATGCCTTCCACGCAGTACAGATCGGTAATAGGGTTGGCCCGGCAAGAGACGTACGGCTCGATGAGCTGCGTAATCGCGTCAAGCCCGGTAGTGGCGGTGAGCGCTGGCGGCAGATTTTGCGTAAGCTCGGGGTCGACGACCGCCAGCCGCGGCAGCATGTGAGGGCTACGCAGGCTGGCCTTGGCGCGGTGCTCGGGCGATGCCAGAACGGCATTGCGAGTGACCTCCGCGCCGGTACCGGCGGTGGTGGGGATGGCGATGAAGGGCGCGGATGGGCGGGTGAGGGGTTTCGCCTGCCCCACAACCTCCAGGTAGTCGAGCGGATCGCCGCCATTGCCCAAGAGGGCTGCGATGGCTTTGCCGGTATCGATAGTGCTGCCGCCGCCCAGCGCGATGACCAGATCGCAGTCCTCGCCGCGCGCTAATTCCGCGCCTTGCCGAACCCTGCCCACCGTGGGTTCACCGTGTATGGGGAACGGTACGCCCGCAATTTGCAACCGTTCGATATCGGCGGACGCGCGCGCGACGAGCAACGCGCGCAGTCCCATTTCCGCGGCCGCGGCGGGAACCTCACGCACCGTTCCAGGGCCGAAAACGATGCGCGCAGCCGTGGCGAATTCGAAGCGCATGCCGCTCTACCAGCCTTCGTCGCCGGGAAACACGTTGGCGTACATCACCCGGATGCGCGGTTCGGCCATCATCTCCTCTACCGCATCCCGCCAGGCTTGGTAGTGCGCGGTTTCCCTGTGTTGCGCGGGCGCCGCGGCGGTGCGGTAGACCTCGACCAAGGTGAAGCGCGCGGGGTCGTCCTGCTGCTGCAATAGATCGAAGCGCGCGATACCCGGCTCCTTCACGCTTTGCCGCGCGTTGGCGATGGTAGCTTCCCGAAAGGCTGCCACGGAGTCTGGCTTCACATGGATTTGAATGTGTACGATCAACATGCTGCCATCGTATAACGATTGTGGGGCGGGTCTGGAGACCCGCAGCAGGCGTGGACGCCTGCCCCACGATAAGATAGTGCGTATGCAAGCTGAAGATTACAGCGAGCGCCAGGTGGACGTGGAACCCTGGCAGGTGAGGCTGACTACGTATAAGCTTGGCGACGTGTATCACTGCAAGGCCGACAACGTATCCCCGGGCGCCGCCCTGGCACGCACCTCCGGTGCGACGCGCGAAGAAGCCGAACAGAAGGCGCTGGACCGCGCGCGGCAGTTGCTCTCGCGCACGCGCCGCCACGACGTTTGATTCCTATTCATGTCCAACATTCCCGTTACCCACTACGACCTGCCGGCGCTCGCGCGCCAGGAGATGATCGCGGAAGGATTCGCTCCGGACTTTTCGCCGGAAGTGGCGCGCCAGGTGGCGGCTCTGCGCGCGCATGCAGCGCAGCCGGGCGCCAACGCCACGGTACGCGATCTGCGCGGCCTGCTGTGGTCGTCAATCGACAACGACACTTCGCGCGACCTGGACCAGATCGAAGTCGCCGAGCGCCTGGCGAACGGCGATATCCGCATCCGTATCGGCATCGCCGACGTGGATAGCGACGTACCGAAGGGGTCGCCGATCGACACCCATGCCGCCGCGAACTGCACCACCGTATACACCGGCGTCAAGAACTTCCCGATGCTGCCGGACGATCTGTCGACGGACCTGACGTCGTTAAACGAGCATGCCGACCGGCCGGCCGTAGTGGTGGAACTGACGGTGGGCAAGGACGGCACGGCGCAGGATGGCACGGCCTACCGTGCGGTGACGCGCAACGCGGCGCAGTTGGCCTACAGCTCCGTGGGGCCGTGGCTCGAAGGGCAGGGGGTGGCGCCCGCGAAGATAGCCGCATCGCAGGATCTGCAGGCGCAACTCCGTTTGCAGGACGAAGCGGCCCAGAAGCTGCGCGCGCAACGGCACCGTCTGGGGGCTCTCGATCTGGACCGCATCGAAACGGAGGCGATCCTGACGGACGGCCGCGTGACCGGCATCCAGCCGCGTTTTCGCAACCGGGCTACGGAGCTGATCGAGGATTTCATGGTGGCGGCCAACGGCGTGATCGCGCGGCTGCTGCGCGACAGCGGGATCTCGTCGATTCGCCGCGTGGTGAAGACGCCGGAGCGATGGGATCGCATCGTGGAACTGGCGGCGCGCACGGGCGATAGCCTGCCGGCCGATCCGGACGCCGGCGCGCTGAACAGTTTCCTGACGAAGCGGCGGGCCGCGGAACCGGTGCATTACTCCGATCTGTCGCTGGCGGTGGTGAAGCTGATGGGCCCGGCGTGTATGTGGTGGAGCGTCCCGGGGAGGCCGCGGTTGGGCACTTCGCCCTGGCCGTTCACGATTACACGCACTCCACCGCGCCGAACCGGCGCTTCGCCGACCTGGTGTCGCAGCGCCTGGTGAAAGCGGTGCTTGCCAAACAGCCTTCACCCTATGGGGACTCCGAGCTGGACGTGGTGGCGCGCAACTGCACGCTGCGGGAAAACGCCGCGCGCAAGGTGGAGCGCGCCATGAACAAGCGGATCGCCGCCGTGGCGATGCACGGCCGCATCGGCGAAGTCTTCCCGGCGGTGGTGACAGGGGTTACGCCGAACGGCACCTTTGTGCGGGCTTTGTCGCCGCCGGTGGAAGGGCGGCTGATGCGGGGCGAGCATGGGTTGGATGTGGGCGACCAGATCCGGGTGAAGCTGTTGAACACCGACCCGCAGCGCGGGTTTATCGACTTCGGCAGGGCGTAAGGGTGTGCGGGGTGGTCGGCCGACCGCTTCATGGCCTGGGGCCACAACGGGGCACGAAGTGCGCTGAGCAGCGCGTTGCTCAGGAGGGTTTAAGTTCTGGCGCTCGGATGAGGAGCGCTGTATCCAAAAGCGGGGTTACCAGCCGCGCTGGCCGGAGAAGGGGAAGGTAGGGAGAAGCCTACACGGGCGCGAAGGCGAAAGCCGGACACAGCCAAGGTGGACCTGAAGCCGCCACTTGCAGGCTCCGGATGGCAGCGTGTCCACCTCAAGGTCGGATCCGAAGGGCAGGAGGAGAAGTCGCGGGCCGTAATGGAGGGGAGACCCACGAATGAACCGGTCGGCCAATGGTGGGGATCGGTCGAGCCTGCTTCATACGGGCGAAGGCGTTCTCATTAACCCCACCTCCACCAAGGTGTGTGCGGCCGGCACGGTGCCACCCTTAGACTCTGCCAGTCCTCCTGAGGTCACGCGCTCCTCTTCCGAACCGTTACCACGAGCGCGGTGAAAGCCGCGTGACCGAGCCATCGGCGACCGTAGTGGGTCGGGGAAGTGGGGTCCTCTCTGGGGACGGCGAAGATAGTTGGGAAGAGAGAGGAAACAGATGAGCAAGGGCGGGGAGGTGGATCAGTTCCATGAGTGAAATACCTGTACATCCACGTCCGAGGAGACTGGCAGACTGGATCAACCCGACAGGGGCGAGGAAGGTCCACTCATTAGTGGACAAGGTGTACCAGCGGAAGAATTTGGAGATGGCCTGGGAGAAGGTAAACGCCAACCGGGGCAGTGGAGGAGTGGATGGGCAGAGTCTGGAGGCATTTGCCGCGCAATTGGATCGGCAGTTGGATCGGTTGCAGAGCGAGCTGAGAGAGGACGCTTATGGGCCTCAACCGGTGCGGCAGGTACAGATCCCGAAGGCGGGAAAGCCAGGCGAGTTTCGCACGTTGGGAATTCCGACAATTTAGGAGGCTTAACGAAATGAAGTACATTTTGCTAATGTGTGGCACCAAAGCAGGTGTCAACAAGTATCACGCTTGGCCGCCAAAGGATATCGAGGCGCACTTGGCGAGCCTCAGGGCGATTGCCAAGGAGCGACTGAATCCGGGGAGTTTGTGGCGACGCAGGGCTTGTCTGAACCGGGTGGAGCTAAGGTTGTGCGCGGGAAAAAAAGGGGCCTGCCGGTTACATCGGCGGCTCTAATCGTCGTGGCGGTCGGCCGGGCTCGCAAACTGCCGCACTTCAATGGGGTAGGTCAGTTTCGAGTCGCTATTCCCGAAGAAACAGTGCAGAGCTTTGGGGAGCCGCGCGGTTCGTGAAAGGCATGCTGTTCGGCGTTTCGGCATTCGACCCGGCAACGCTGGCGTGGACAGTCGCAGTTCTGGCACTCGTCGCGTTCCCGGCCGAATTCATCCCGGCGCGGCGCGCCGCTTCCGTAGATCCCATGCAGGCGCTGCGCGCAGAGTAGGCAGCACCGCGGGAGCCGAAAGCGGTTCTTCACCTGGACATGGTCAGTCCACGCGCGGGACTGATACGGGTCGCATCATCCGTCTGGCAGCCCCTGGAGAAGTCATGCATGGAGTTGAAGATCGACTGGACCAGGTCTTCGGCACCTTGGGAGCTTTGCGGCTCCCAGGCGGCCACCGCTTTCAAGAGGCCCTCAACTCCCCACTCCTCGCAGCCGGGATCAGTCGCTTCAGTGACTCCATCGGTGTAGGCGACGACCAAATCGCCGGGCTGCAGTTGAAAGACGCTCTCGCGATAGTTGGAATCAGGGAACATTCCAACAGGGGGCCCGCCCGGTTCGAGCCAATGGACGGAGCCGTTGTTTCGAAGAACGGCCGGCGGATTGTGTCCGGCATTCACGTGACGCAGCGTCCGCGCCGCCCGGTCGAAGACACCATAGAACACCGTCGCATAACGGTCATCGAGGGACGACGCGTACGCCTGGAGATTCACTATCTTGAGCAGTTCGGCCAAATCGTTTCCGGTGAACAAGGCAGCAGTCCGCAGCGAGGACTGAACACTGGCTATCATGAGCGCCGCGGCGAGACCCTTGCCGGAGGCATCGCCAACGACGAACGACAGCCGGTCGTCGGGAAGGGGCATGAAATCGTAGCAATCGCCGCCGAGGGCTCGAACCTGGCGGCACCGCCCGCTGTAGTCCACGGCGCCGGTGTTCCGGCCGGGGCCATGCATAAACCGCTGCTGGACAGCGCAGGCAAGCACCCAATCTTCGCTGACGTCAACCACCAGATCGCAGGCCGTCATTTTCCAACCTCCACTGGTATGTCGGTTCCGGGTGGGCAAAATCGACAGGCTGGGCCGGATTTGTGGTTCCGAGAATATTTTCGGAGGAATGTAGAGAACGCCGCGACGGCGCCGACTACCGTATGAAAGTTGAGATGCAGAAAGCAGGAGAAAATGACATGACGACCTTGACACCGTATCTTTTATTCGATGGAACCTGCCGGCAGGCGATGGAGTTCTACAAATCCTGTTTTGACGGAGAACTGACTGCGACCAAGGTCAAGGATTCTCCGGCGAAGGATTTCATGCCCGCAGTTCAGCAGGAGAAAATTCTGAATGCCCGGCTCAGAAGCTGCAATGTGAATATTTCGGCATCGGATTGGCTTATGCTCGAACGAACACCGATACGCGGCAACACGGTTTGTCTTTTTCTGAGCGGAGGAACTTTGGAAGAGTTGAAAGTTCTGTTTGACAGACTCTCGGAAGGCGCAGAAGTGACCGACCCCCTGCAAGAGAAGTTTTTCGGCACCTACGGAGCACTCAACGACAAATTTGGTGTCCGATGGATGTTTCATTCAAATAAGGAGGCTTAACGAAATGAAGTACATTTTGCTAATGTCCGGCACGAAAGCAGGTGTGGACAGGTATCACGCGTGGCCGCCGGAGGATATCGAGGCGCATTTTGTGCGCCTCAGCGCTATTGCGAAGGAGCTG
>DATKFU010000266.1:0-2003 GCA_035511215.1 Bryobacteraceae bacterium
ATGTCCGATTGGGCGGGCCCGCCAACTTCCGCCAACTATCTGGCCTTCGGCTACACCGGCATTCAGAACGGAGTTTTCGTGCTGCGCGGCTGGCTATTCGATTTGAGCCAGAGTACTCTCACCGCCGCACAGGTGATCGGCAAGAACTATTTGGGCTCGGTAGATGAAGCTGGCGCACGCAAGACGGCGCACGAATTCGCAGCCGATATCATCGCCAAATTCGGCGGCAAATCGCTGTTCGGCACGCATATTTACTACGTGCATCAGGCGGCCGTTGGCGCGCCCAAAGAGATCTGGATGATGGATTGGGACGGCGGCAGTCCACGCCAGTTGACGCGTTTCGGTTCGCTTTCCATCGAGCCTTCCGTTTCCGCGGACGGCTCCAAAATCGCATTTGTCAGCTACGCCAAAGGCACTCCCGGCATCTATGTATTTTCCGTGGACCCGCTTCGCGATCTGCACTTCTACAATCAGTCGGCTTCAGTGAACTCCTCGCCGTCATTCACGCCCGACGGCAAACAGATCTTGTATTCGTCTTCCGTCGGAGGCTGCTGCCGCATCTTCTCGGCGAATCTGGATGGCAGCGGGTTCAAGCCGCTCACGCACTCGACCTTCATCGACACGGAACCTAAGGTCAACCCCAAGACCGGCGCCGACGTAGTCTTCGTTTCGGGCCGCTCCGGCCCGCAGCAGATCTACCACATGAACATCGATGGCGGCGATATCGAACGCCTCAGCGACGGAACCGGAGAAGCCTCCAACCCCTCGTGGCATCCGGACGGCCAGTTGATTGCTTTCTCATGGACGCGCGGTTTCGCCGCAGGAAAATTCAACGTTTTCACCATGGATGTCACCACTCGGCGCTATGTGCAGTTGACCCACGATGAGGGAAAGAACGAAAATCCAAGTTGGGCCCCCGACGGCGTGCATTTAGCCTTTGCGTCCACACGTACTGCGGGGCGAACCCAGATTTATACGATGCTAGGCGACGGAAGCCAGCCGCCGGCGAGGTTAACGACTCAGGGCCTGAATTTCAGCCCCGTATGGGGAAAGTAACGGAATCGAAATAGTATCACCTACGTATCGGGAGGGTTGTTCATGTTCCATAAACGCAGAATTGCTGCCGCCACGCTTGCCGCCACGTTGGTTCTCTTTGCCGCGGCCTGCAAGAAGAAGACGCCACCGGCCCCACCGCCGCCGCCTCCGGCTCCGTCAGGACCAACCGGCCCGGTGACGCCGCCCACTCCGCCTGCGCCCGTGGTCGCGCAATTTACGGCGGAGCCAACGTCCATACAGCGCGGCGAGGCGTCCACGCTGCGTTGGCAGGTGAACGGCAGTGCCAGCAGCGTTTCTATCGACCAGACCATCGGCGCCGTGCAGAACACCGGCAACCGCCGCGTCTTCCCCAGCCAATCGACCACGTATACGCTGACTGCCACCGGTCCCGGCGGAACCACTACTGCCAGCGCAACGGTGAACGTCACTTCGCCTCCTCCGCCACCTGAGCCGCCAGCGCCGCCGGCGTCGACAGGTACGCTCGATACCCGCTTATCTTCCACCGTGCAGGATGCCTATTTCGACTACGACAAGAGCGACATCCGCGGCGATGCTCAAGCCGCACTACAGCAGGATGCCACCGCGCTCAAAAGTATCCTGGCCGATTTCCCGAATGCCACGATCATCGTGGAAGGCCATTGCGACGACCGCGGTTCAGCCGAATACAACCTGGGCCTGGGCGACCGCCGCGCCAGCTCCGCCAAGGATTTCCTGGTGCAACTGGGCGTTCCCGCCGACCGGCTGAAAACCATCAGCTACGGCAAGGAGCGGCCGCAATGTACCGAAGAGAACGAATCGTGCTGGCAGAAGAACAGGCGCGCGCACTTCTCGCCAGGGCAGTAGGATCGAAGGTGCGATAGGCCTCCCGGCCTGTCGCCAGCCGTAGATCCGGGTAATATTAGAGTAGATCCGTTCGCGGGCGAACCGGCCACAGGCCACCGACTCCC
>DATKFU010000267.1:0-7733 GCA_035511215.1 Bryobacteraceae bacterium
GGCATCAATGTTTGGCGTTTTCCTCGCGCCTCACTCAATCCAGCCGCCGCCCAACACTAAATCGCCGTCGTAAAAGACCGCCGCCTGCCCCGGCGTGACCGCGCGCTGCGGCTCGTCGAAGCGCACCTCCACGCGCGCAGGGTCCGCGGTGGGATATAGCGTGGCCGGCGCGGCTATGTGCCTGTTCCGGATCTTCACCGCCGCGCGCTCCGGGGCATGCAGTCCCGCAATCGAGACCCAATTGACTTCGCGTGCACTGAGGGTGGCGCGGAGCAACTCATCGCCGCGGCCGACCGTTACCCGCTGCGATTGCGGGTCCGTCGCGATCACATACAGGGGCTCGCCCGTGGCGATTCCCAAGCCCTTGCGCTGCCCCACTGTGAAGTGATGCACGCTGCCGTGCTCGCCCAGCTTGCGCCCGTCCGCGGTTACGATCTCCCCGTGAGTGTGCTCCGCGGGAGTACCCTTCTGCTGTAAGTAGGCATCCATGAAGGCGGCATAATCCCCGTTCGGCACGAAGCAGATCTCGAAGCTCTCGCCCTTCTCCGCCACGGCCAATTGCATGTCCCGCGCCAGTTGCCGCACCTCGGCCTTGCGCATCCCGCCCAGCGGAAACAGACTGCGCGCAAGCTGCGCCTGGGTCAATCCGAACAGGAAGTAAGTCTGGTCCTTGGACTCATCCACAGCCGTACGCAACTGATAGCGGCCGCCGTCCGCGTGGGCGCCGCCGTCCGGGTCGAAGGTAATGCGCGCATAGTGCCCGGTCGCGATCTGGCTCGCACCCACGGCGTCGGCCATCTCCAGAAACTGATCGAACTTGATGAAGTTGTTGCAGAGCGTACACGGAATAGGAGTCCGCCCGGCCAGATATTCGGCGACGAAGGGCTGGATGACGCGGGCCTCGAACTGCCGCTCGAAATTGACCACGTAATAAGGAATGCCGATCTGCTCGGCCACGCGCCGCGCATCGTAGACATCGTCGAGCGAGCAGCAGCGTCCGGCGGCGCCGTCGACGGAGAGTTCGGGCAGCCGCCGCTGATTCCAGAGCTGCATGGTCAGCCCTACCACGGGACGTCCGCCGCGCGCGAGCAGCGCCGCCACGGCCGAGCTATCCACGCCGCCGCTCATGGCCACAGCAATGGGCGGCGCGCTCATACGAGCACCGGCGACAGCCTGCGCAGGTGCGCGACCGATGCCGCCACAGCCTCAACCAGAGCGTCCACTTGTTCGGACGTGTTGGCGCGTCCCAACGAGAAGCGAATGCTGGCGCGCGCCCGGTCCACACCCAGCCCGATGGCCGTCAGCACATGGGACGGTTCTACGGCTCCGCTCGAACAGGCCGCGCCGCTCGAAACGGCAAATCCGCGCAGGTCGAGAGCGATTACCAGCGCTTCGCCCTCCAGGCCGTCGAAATAGATGTTGGTGGTGTTCGGCGTGCGCGCCGTGCGATGGCCGTTGACGCCGGTGTGCGGGATGCTCTCCAGAATGGCCGATTCCAACCTGTCGCGCAACTCGCCCATGCGGCGCGCCTCAGTCTCCAACTGGGTTTCCGCCAATTCGGCCGCGCAGCCGAATGCCGCCGCGGCCGGCACATTCTCCGTTCCCGGACGACGCTCCCGTTCGTGATGCCCGCCGAACAGGATGGCGCCCAGCCGCGTGCCGCGCCGCACGTATAGCGCGCCGATTCCCTTGGGCGCATAGATCTTGTGGCCGCTTACGCTGTACAGGTCCACGCCCAGCGCATCCACGTCCACCGGGATCTTGCCGAGCGCCTGCACACCATCCACGTGCAGATACACTCCGGCCGCGCGCGCGACCGCCGCGATCTCGGCCACCGGCTGCACGGTGCCCAACTCGTTATTCGCGTGCATTACGGAAACCAGCACTGTGGTGGTCCGCAGCGCGCGCCGGATATCTTCGGGGTCTACGATGCCGTCCGAGCCAACGGGCACATACGTTACGTCCACGCCTTCGCGCTGAAGCTGCGCGCACGCGTTGAGCACCGCCGGATGCTCGATCGCGGTGGTAATCACGTGCCGCTCGCCTTTGGCAATACGCGCGATTCCGAACAGCGCCAAGTTATCCGCCTCGGTGCCGCCGCTCAGAAACACGATCTCGCGCTGCTGGCAGCCGATGGCCGCGGCAATCTGGCGCCGCGCCATCTCCAGCCGCTGTTTGGCCACCTGGCCGAAATGATGAATGCTGGAAGCGTTACCATACACTTGACCGAGACACTCCACCGCGATCTCCAGCACTTCGGGAGACACCGGGGTGGTCGCGTTGTGATCGAAATAGAAACGCTGCACTGTTTTCATTCTAACAATGCCCGCTCCGTTGATTACCCTGACCACCGATTTCGGCCTATCCGACCATTATGTCGGCGCGATGAAGGGCGTCATTCTGTCGATTTGCCCCCGCGCGCGCATCGTAGATATCAGCCACGGCGTGGGCGCGTTCGAGATTGCCGAGGCCGCTTTCACGCTCTCTCAGGCCTACCGTTACTTTCCGCGCGGCGCGGTGCACGTGGTGGTGGTGGACCCGGGCGTGGGCACGTCCCGGCGCCCCATTCTGGCGCAGGCCGCGGGCCAAACCTTCATCGCGCCGGATAACGGCGTGCTGTCGATGATCTATGCGCGCGAAAAGCACAAGGTGCGGGCTATTTCGAGCGTCCGCTACTTTTTGCAGCCGGTGAGTAACACGTTTCACGGGCGCGACATCTTCGCGCCGGTGGCCGCGCATCTGGCCGGCGGCATCGCGCCCGCGCGTTTCGGCACGCCGATCGCGGACTATCTGCGCCTGGATTTCGATAAGCCGGCGCGCACGGGGCGCCGCACCTGGACGGGCGCGATTTTGAAGGTGGACCGCTTCGGCAACCTGGTGACCAACTTCTCGGCCGCGGACTTTCCGGATCTGGACAGGCGCACTTTCGAGATGGCCGTGGGCCCGCAGCGCATTAGCGTGTTCGTGCGAAACTACGCGGAGCGGGGCCGCGGCGAGGCATTCGTGATTGCGGGCAGCGCGGGCTATTACGAGATTTCGGTGGGCCAGGCGTCGGCTGCGAAGCTGCTCGGTTGCGCGGCGGGCGCGCCGCTGGAATTGACGCTGGGGTGAAGGGGGAGGGGCGGGTCTGGAGACCCGCCGCAGGCGTGGACGCCTGCCCCACACGATTACTCAGTATGGCAGATAACAATATCAGGACCCGCAACTCTTATTGCGATTCGTAACTCCCTATAGGCTGGGGGGTGGATGGGCCGGCTGTCCGCTGGTGGGAAGGGGCGGGTCTGGAGACCCGCCGCAGGCTGAGAGCCCGCCCCACAGGGCCTCGCATGTGCCTAAGTATCACACCTGTGCCAACCCCGCCTCGTTGTACGCGCGCTCAGCATTGGCTAGAATGGACGTTTACTCAATCTGCGACTTGGCATCGTTCTAGTGAAACTGTTTCCCGGAAATCGACGTCTCCGTAACAGCGCAGAGTGGAAAGGTATGTTTTCATGATTTGTTACAGGCGTGCCTGCCTGTCGATTGCCCTTCTTTGCTTCTGCGCCGCCGTAGCTTCCACCGCGTGGGGTCAGAATCCACCCGCGCCGCAGCAACCGGCGCCAGCGCCGCCGCCCGCGCAGGAAACGAAGCCGCAGAACCCATTCGAAACCGTGCCCGAGTCGCAGACCAAGCCGGGCCAAACTCAGCAGCCGCCGCTTGAAACTCCCAAGCCCGCCGAACAGCCCAAAGTGCAGCCGGGCGGCCAAGTTATCGAAGACATCCAGTTCCGTGGCCAACGCCGCGTGCCGGTGGATACGATGCGCGCCCTCATCAGCACCAAGAAGGGCGACATCTACAACGAGGAGGATCTGCACCGCGACTTCATGGCGCTGTGGAACAGCGGCCACTTCGACGATATCCACCTGGAAACCGAACCGGCGCCGGGAGGCGGAGTTATCTTGCGGTACATCATTACGGAGCGGCGCGTGGTGCGATCCATCAAATACGGGCCGGGGCTCAAATCGCTGACAGTCTCGGAAATCCTGGATCGCTTCAAAGAGCGCAAGGTGGGCCTATCGGTCGAGTCGCAGTACGATCCCAACAAGGTCCAACACGCCGCCGTGGTAATTAAAGAATACCTGGCCGAGCGCGGCCGGCAGTTCGCTACGGTCCAGCCCGAAGTGCGGCAGATCCCGCCCTCCTCTCTGGAAGTGTTCTTCAACGTCAACGAAGGTCCCAAGATCAAGGTCGGCCAGATCACCGTTGTGGGCAATCAAGCGTTCAGCCAACGCGACGTGATCCGCGCCATGGTGAACACACACGACTATGGCATCCCGCACTCCATCCTGTTTGAGAATATCTTCGCCCGGACCTTCGACTCCTCGAAGCTGGACGAAGACAAGGAACGTGTTCGCGACGCGTACCAATCCAAAGGCTATTTCACGGCCAAGGTTCTGGACCAAAAAACTGAATTGGTGAATACCGGCGGGCACGGGTTCAAGCTTCCCCTGATCAAGTCGAACAATCCGGGCAAGGCCATGAATATCACCCTGCCGGTCGAGGAAGGCCGTTTGTACCGTCTGAACAAAATCACCTTTGTGGGCGTCAAGCTGTTCCGCACGCCGGAAACGCTGATGCGCCCGTTATTCGGCATGGCCGAAGGCGATCCCTTTTCCACCACGAAGCTGCGCAAAGGCCTGGAGAACCTGCGTAAACTCTACGGCGAGTTCGGCTACATCGATTTCGTGCCCGAGCCGAATTTCGACGTCATCCCCAATACCGACAAAGTCGATCTCACGCTGACCGCGGACGAGGGCAAGCAGTTCTTCGTGCGCCGCATCGATTTCTCGGGCAACGTCACCACGCGCGACAAAATCATCCGCCGCGAGATCCTGCTGGATGAGGGCGACATCTTCAACAATCGTCTGTGGGAGTTGAGCATTCTGCGCTTGAATCAGCTGGGCTACTTCGAGGCGTTGAAAGCCGAAGAATCGGCGGACATCAAGCGCAACACGCAGACCAGCACGGTGGATATTACATTGAAGGTGAAAGAGCGCGGCAAGAATACCATCGGGCTCAATGGCGGCGTCTCCGGGATCGCCGGCAGCTTCGTGGGATTGAACTATGCCACGAACAACTTCCTGGGATTGGGCGACACGCTTTCGATCAACTCCCAATTGGGCACGCGCATGCGCAGCGTGTCAACCGGTTTCACGGAGCCTTACTTCCTGGACCTTCCGGTGCAAGTCGGCGTGGAAGCCCATCTGACCCGCTTCGATTACAACCAGGGGCGGGAGGCTTCCATCCTGGCGGGCGAAAACCTGATTCCGCTGTTCAACGCCCTGGGCTCGCAAAACCTGTTGAATTACATCCAGACGGGGCATGGCTTCTCGGTGTCGGGCAGTTATCCTTTGAAGCGCAGCTTCTCGCGCCTGGGCATCACTTACGGCTACGATATCTCGGACGTGAAGACGGAAACCACCGCTGCGTCGTCCTACTTCGATTACATCAATTTCAGCGGCATCGCCGGCCCCAACGCCCTGCAAGGTATCCGCACCAGCCGCATCGTGCCCTCGTTCACGTACAATACGGTGAACCATCCCATCACGCCGACGGGTGGCAAGAGCCTGTTTATCTCCACTACCTTCGCGGGTAGTTTCCTGGGGGGCAACGTCAATACCATTCAACCGGTGATAGAAGGCAAATACTTCAAACCGGCGCCCTGGCATAAGTCGAATATCCTGGCTTTTCATTTACTGGCCTCCATGATCACGGGTTACGGCGGCAAGGAGATTCCTCCCTTCTCCCGCACCTATATCGGCGGCGAGCAGGATATTCGCGGCTTTCAGATTTGGGGCATCAGTCCCATTGCCTTTATCCCCAGCGAAGCCACCATCAACGTACTGAACAACGACGGCTCGCAGCGCACGGCCCTGGTGAACACTTACGGGACGCTCACGGCCACGCCGGTAACCATGAACGTGCCGATCTACCAGCTCGCCTTTCCCGGTGGGGATACGCGCGTGGTGGGCAACTTTGAGTACCGCATCCCGATCTTCGGGCCGGTGGTGCTGGCGATATTCGCAGATGCCGGTATCGATAGAATCCTGCGTCCGGGCGAGCTGGACATGGCTCCGGCGCGCGTGGATTACTTGAATGACACTTACCCCACCGCCGGCTTCGAGGGCAAGGCGCTGGTGTACCCGGGCACGCAACGGCCGCGCATGTCCACTGGTTTAGAGCTGCAGGTCCTGCTGCCGGTGGTGCAAGCGCCTTTCCGGGTTTACTGGGCTTACAACCCCCTGCTGGTGCGGGAGTATTTGCAGCCGCCGATCCCGGTGGACCGCTCGGTTTTCCCGAACGAGGCGACGTTCCTGGGATCCTATGTCGCCAACTACGGCAACGCCTACCCGTTCCTCGAGCAGCACGACCTGTTCCGCTTCACGATCGGCCGGACGTTCTGAAGGCGCGGCGCTGTGCCACCTGTTGCAATATGTTAGTATCGAAACAAATTCAAGGAGTTTCAGCTTGACAAAGAATTTCGTTTTTCTACCCGCCATCGCTCTGGGGGCGGCGCTGCTGTCCCAGGCCCAGACCGGCGCGCCGCCGCAGACCTCGCTTTCATCGCCGCCGTCAAAGGTCGGGATCATCGCATTCCAGAACGCCATCATCAGCACCAAGGACGGACAGAAGGCGGCCGCCGAGCTGACCGCGAAGTTCGGGCCGAGAAAGAGCGAACTGGAGAAGAAACAGAGCACCATCGCGCAGCTACAGGACCAGCTGCGCAAGGGCACCAACACCATGAGCGAAGAAGCCAAGCAGAAGCTCATGCGTGAAATCGATCAGACCACCAAGTCGCTGAATCGCGACACCGAGGATGCGCAGGCGGAGCTCGACCAGGAGCAGAACAGGATCATGCAGGAATTGGGGCAGCGCATCCAGGCAGTGATGGACAAGTACGCCAGGGATAACGGCTACGCGGTGATCCTGGATGTGAGTTCGCAGCAGACGCCGGTGTTGTACGCCGCCAGCGGCATCGATATCACGCAGGACATTATTGCCCTGTACGATAAGAATGCGCCGTCGGCCAGCGCGCCCGCCAGTGCGGGAACGCAGCCTCCCGCGGCAGCCGCCAAGCCTCCCGCGGCAGCCGCCAAGCCCGCGGCAGCGCCCCCGAAGCCGTAGCTTGTGGGCAGGCCGCCAGGCGCGCGCGGGTGGTAAGCTGATTCAGAGGGTGCCATGAAACTTTTCGGCGCAGTGTTCGTCGCGTTTCTAGCCGTTGGACCGCTCTCCGCCCAATACTGGCCCGTCGGTGGATTTGGCAGCGTCGTTTTCCCCGGCTTGGGGCATGCTCCGGCGGGCGGCAATCCGTGGGGCAACGTGGTCTCTCCGGGTATCCCCCAAGGCGCAGTTGTGTCCTCGTCCGGCGCGGGCCTGGTGGCGTCCGGCCGTTATGGGGGCACCGGCCACAGCTATCGCCACGGCAACAGTTCCAGCATTTATGCGTACCCTGTTTTCATCGGCGGATACGGTTACGGCTCCGGCTACGGCTATGGACCCGCGCAGCCAGACCAGCCATTCTCGAACGCCGCCGGGAGCGATGCGCCGGCGCCAGCACCTGTCGTGATCAATCAGTATTTCGGCTCAGCCCCCGGTGGCGATCAGCCGCAGCCCGATGCGGCGGCTTCGAACTTCCATTACTACCAGGCGCCGTCAAACGAGGATCCCGGCCCCAGCGATCCGTCCTACTACCT